>NZ_CEEDMM010000010.1:0-74988 GCF_979255995.1 Agrococcus sp. AC640b | reverse complement strand
CGAGCGGCGGTGCAGACGAGGCCACTGCCGATGCCGCTGGCGCTGGCGCTGGCGCTGACGCTGCGCCGACGGTGCTGCTGTCGCACCACGCCGATGCGCACGGCGTGCGCGCGGTGGCCGCGCTCGCCACCGCCGCCGCCCGCGACGCATCCGGCGACCGCATCGGCGCCGCGCTCGCCGCCGCACCCGCGATCGGCGACGCGTTGCCCGCGCCCGCCTCCGGCGCCACCGCGACGCTCTGGTCGGCGCTCGCGTCGATCGCGGCGATCGACGTGGGCGTCGCGCGCGCCGTCGAGCCGCACCTCGACGCGCTCGCGATCCTCGGCGAGGCCGGCGAGCGTCCGCGCATCGGCGATCCGCGAACGTGGGGCGTCTTCGCCGCCGAGGGTGCCGGGCACCGCCTCGAGGCGCACGAGGGTGCCGATGGATGGCGACTCGGCGGCTCGAAGCCGTGGTGCTCCCTCGCAGGCAGGCTCGACGGCGCGCTCGTCACCGCGCACGTCGGCGACCGTCGCGGCCTGTTCGCGATCGACCTCGGCCACCGCGGCGTGCGCGTCGACCACGCGTCGGCGTGGGCATCGCACGGCCTCGCCGACGTGCCCAGCGTGCCCATCCGTCTCGACGACGTGCCCGCGACGCCCGTCGGCGATCCCGGCTGGTACCTCGACCGCGCCGGATTCGCGTGGGGCGGCATCGGGGTCGCCGCCGTCTGGCACGGTGGCGCCGTCGGCGTCGCACGCACCGTGCTGGGCGCGAGCAGGCGCCGCGACCCCGATCAGGTCGCGCTCATGCTGCTGGGGCGCATCGACCGTGCCCTCGCCGCGAGCGCCGCGACGCTCGCGGACGCGGCGGCGAGGATCGACGCCGGCGACGTGCCCGACCCCGCCGCCCTCGCCCTGCGAGCCCGCGGCGTCGCCGCCGCGACCGTCGACGAGGTGCTGCGCTGCGCCGACCGCGCCATGGGGCCGGCACCGCTCGCGCTCGACGCCGTCCACGCCCGACGCGTCGCCGACCTGCGCATCTACGTGCGACAGCATCACGGCGACCGCGACGACGTCGCGCTCGGCCGCGCCGTGCTCGAGGGCGCAGCGCTCGACGCCTCGCAGTCCGCGTCCGCAGCCGAGGCGAAGGCGCCGTGGTGACGTTCCGCCACGACGACGACGGCCGACCGGTGTCGACGTGGGCGTCGACGACCGGCCCCGCGATCGACGTCGCCGCCGCGACCCGCGTCGTGGTCGTCGCCGCGCATCCCGACGACGAGTCGCTCGGCGCAGGCGGCCTCCTCGCACGGTGCACGAGCGCGGGCGTGCCCGTGGAGGTGGTGCTGCTCACCGACGGCGACGCCTCGCATCCGCGCTCCCCCACGCACTCGCGCGCCGAGCTCGGCGAGCGCAGGCGTCGCGAGTCGATCGTCGCGGCCGCCGCGCTCGGCGTCGACGCCGCACGGCTGCACCACCTCGGCATCCCCGACGGCACGGTCGCCGACCACGAGGATGCCGTGATCGCGGCGCTCGTCGACGTGCTCGGCGACGGCCGCGACACCGTGCTCGTCGCGCCCTACCGGCACGACGGGCACGCCGACCACGACGCGGCGGGCCGTGCAGCGGCCATCGCGGCCGCCCGCACCGACGCGCGGCTGCTCGAGTACCCGATCTGGCTGCTGCACGCATCCGACCCCTCCGCGCTGACGCACGCGCAGGTCGTGCACCTCGCGCTCGACGACCACGAGGTGCACGCGAAGGCGGCGGCGATCGACGCGCACGCGAGCCAGCTGCATCCGCTCTCCGACCAGCCCGGCGACGAGGTGCTGCTCGGCGAGCACGTGCTGGCGCACTTCCGCACACGCGTCGAGCGCTTCCTCGTCGTCGCCGACCGCGCCGTCGATGACCGCCTCGACCGGCTGCACGAGCAGCACGACGAGCCGTGGGGTGCCGACGACCGGTGGTACGAGCTGCGCAAGCGCACGCTGCTGCTGGCGATGCTGCCCACCGAGCGCCTCGGGCGCGTGCTCGAGGTCGGATGCTCGACCGGGGTGACGACGGCGGCGCTCGCCGCACGCGCCGACGAGGTCGTGGCGATCGAGTCGTCGACGGCGGCGCTCGCCCGTGCCGCCGCCAGGCTGCGCTCGCTGCCCGTGCGGCTCGTGCACGGCTCGGTGCCGCAGGCGTGGCCGGAGGGCGCGTTCGACCTCGTCGTCGTCTCCGAGGTCGGCTACTTCCTCTCCCCCGCCGCCCTCGCGCGGCTCGTGACACGCGTCGCGGCGAGCCTGCGCCCTGGCGGCGCGGTCGTGCTGTGCCACTGGCGGCATCCCGTGCGCGGCTGGCCGCTCGACGCCGAGGCCGTGCACGACGCGTTCGACGACGAGCGGCTGCCGCCGAGGGCGGCCTCCTACGCGGACGGCGACGTGCGCATGGAGCTGCGCGCGCCCCGCTCCTCGATGCCCAGGGCCGACCGATGACGCGCATCCGCGAGGTGCTCGTCGTCGTGCCGGCGCGCGACGAGGCGCAGCGCATCGACCGCTGCCTCGACGCCATCGCAGCAGCACGAGCCGCGGCGGCTGCGCGCGGCGTCGCCGTGCGCGTCGTCGTCGTCGCGGACGACTGCCGAGACGACACCGCCGCGCTCGCCGCTGCGCACGCCGACGTCGAGGTCGTGACGGTCGGCGCGGCCCGCGTGGGCATCGCACGGCACGTCGGCGTCGAGACGCTCGCCGCCGGCGTCGACCGCAACGATGCCGCGAGCGTGTGGATCGCGTCGACCGACGCCGACAGCGTCGTGCCTCCCGACTGGCTCACGGTGCACCTCGCGCTCGCCGATGCCGGTGCCGACGCCGTGCTGGGGCTCGTGCACCTGCGCGCGGACGACGCCGGCGCCGCCACGCTCGCCCGCTGGCACGCACGCGCGCAGCAGGGCGACCGCATCCACGGGGCCAACCTCGGCGTGCGCCTCGACGCCTATCTCGCGGTGGGCGGCTTCGCGCCGCTCGCCGCGCACGAGGACGTGTCGCTCGTGACCGCGCTGCGCGACGCGCGCCACCGCGTCGTGACGACGAACCGCGGCTCGGTGCTGACCTCCGGCCGCCGCGACGGGCGAGCGCCCAGCGGCTTCGCCGGCCATCTGCGCACGATCACCCTGCAGGACTGACCCGCCCTCTACCCTGGTGCGTTTCGCAGGCGATCACGGGGGTCCGAGGGAAGATACCCCTCGACCACCCCGGATCGCCTGCGAAACGCATCAACCTGGGGCGCGGCTGTCCTGAGGAGGTGGTCGGTGGGATGCGGGTCAGTGGGATGCGGCCGCGGGCAGCTCGAGCACGAAGCGGGCACCCCCGAGCGGCGAGGCCGTCACCCACGCGTCGCCGCCGTGCGCTCGCGCCACCTCGCGCACGATCGCGAGCCCGAGGCCCGAGCCGCCGTCGTCGCGCGCCCGCGCCTCGTCGAGCCGCACGAACCGCTCGAACACACGCTGCCGCTCCGCCGCGGCGACCCCGGATCCGTCGTCGTCGACCCACACCATCGCGCGCCCATCGCGCACGACCGACCCGAGCGCGATGCGCGACGCCGAGTGCCGCAGCGCGTTGTCGACGAGGTTGCGCACTGCCCGTGCCACGAGCCGCGCGTCGCCTGCGACGGCGGCGGCGCGGATCGTGGAGCCGTCGACGACGCATCCGAGCTGCCGCACCCGAGCGACCTCCGCGTGCGCCACGTCGTCGAGGTCGACCGTGCGCCGCTGCACGGGCCCGTGCTCGTCGAGCCGCGCCAGCAGCAGCAGCCCCTCGACGATGCCGTGCATGCGCTCGCCCTCGTCGAGCACGACGTCGGCGAGCTCGCCGGGGGTCGTCGCACCGGGATGCGCCCTCGAGAGCTCCGCGAACTGCCGCATGGTCGCCAGCGGCGAGCGCAGCTCGTGCGACGCATCCGACACGAACCGCTGCCTGGCCCTCGTGCCCTCCTCGACGCGCGCGAGCATGCGGTTCATCGTCGCCGCGAGCCGGTCGACCTCGTCGCCGGAGCCCGTCGTCGGCACCCGCAGGTCGAGCGCGGTCGCGTCGAGGCGGTCGACCTGCGCGCGGATGCGGTCGACGGGTGCGAGGGCACGGCCGACGACGATCCACACGATCGTGCCGATGAGCACGACCGCGAGCGGCACCGCGAACGCCAGCAGCACCGTCGCGGTGCGCACGGCATCGTCGACGTCCTCGATCGACCGCGCGACGACGAGCGTGCCGACCCCTGCGACGTCCGCGGCGACGACGACGTGGGTGGCGCCGTCGACCTCCGCGACGATCGGCTCCGTGCCAGGCGGCAGCGGCAGCAGCGCCGCGGCATCCGCGTTCACGGTCACGCCCGCCGCGGTGCGCAGCGCCACGAGCACGTCGTCGTCGCGCTGCACGAGCGCCGCCGTCTGGATCGTGCCGGCCTCGACGCCCTCGGCGAGCGCGGCGAGCTCGTCGGAGAGCTGCTCGGCGACCGACGCCTGCAGCAGCCGATCGAGCGTCCACACGAGCGCGACCGAGCCGACGCCGAACGCGACGAGCACGACCGCGAGCGCGGCCGCCGTGATGCGCAGGCGGATGGACGCGCGCCACGCGGCACGCTCAGCCACCGTCGGCCGCCAGTCTGTAGCCGGCGCCGCGCACCGTCTGGATCGCGTCGCGCCCGAAGGGGCGGTCGACCTTGCGGCGGATGCGGCCGACGTACACCTCGACGATGTTCGGGTCGCCGTCGAAGTCCTCGCTCCACACGTCGTCGAGCACCTGCGTCTTCGTCACCGCCTCGCCCTTGCGGCGCATGAGCAGCTCGAGCACGGCGAGCTCACGTGCCGTGAGGTCGACTTCGGCGTCGCCGCGGTGCACGGTGCGGGCCGCGGGGTCGAGTCGCAGGTCGCCCGCCTCGAGCACGACGGGTCGTTCGCGGCCGCCGCGACGCACGAGGGCGCGGATGCGAGCGACGAGCACGGGGAACGAGAACGGCTTCGTGAGCCAGTCGTCGCCGCCGGTGTCGAGCCCCTCGACCTCATCCCATTCGCCGTCCTTCGCGGTGAGGAACAGCACGGGCGTCCAGATGCCCTCCGACCGCATCGTCTGGCAGACGCGGTAGCCGGACATGCCGGGCATCATGACGTCGAGCAGCACGACGTCGTACGCGAACTCGCGCACGCGCCACAGGCCGTCGACGCCGTCGTGGGCGACGTCGACCGTCATGCCCTCTGCCTCGAGGCCGCGGCGCACGCCGTCGGCGAGCCGCACCTCGTCGTCGACCAGCAGCACCCGCATGCTCCCGATCCTGGCGGCTCGGCGCTGACGCGGGGCTGAACGGCGCGCGTCGCGCCCGCCCGCCACCGCCCGATCGGTCGCTCGATGTCCGCGAGTGGTCACTCGACGCGGCGATCCGACGCGAGTCACGACATCGGGTGAC
This sequence comes from Agrococcus sp. AC640b, assembly GCF_979255995.1. Lineage (NCBI taxonomy): Bacteria > Bacillati > Actinomycetota > Actinomycetes > Micrococcales > Microbacteriaceae > Agrococcus > Agrococcus sp. AC640b. Next base: position 69,571 of record NZ_CEEDMM010000010.1, on the reverse strand, counting down.
CGATCGCGGCGGGAGCACCAGCGGGCCACGTGTTCGCGATCGGCATGACCTCGCGAGTCGACCGGCGACGGCGCCGCGCGAGAGGATTGGACGTCGGCCAGCCCGGCACGGAGGACGCATGCAGCACCATTCGATCGCACCCGACGCACTCGAGCGCATCCGCGCCGACTTCCCGCAGCTCGCCGAGGAGGTGCAGGGGCACCCCCTGGCCTACCTCGACTCCGGCGCGACGGCGCTGCGGCCGACGCCCGTGCTCGACGTCGAGCGCGCGTTCGCCGAGACGCGCACGGCCGCCGTGCATCGCGGCGCGCACACGCTCGCCGCGCTCGCGACCGTCGCCTACGAGGACGCCCGCGAGCGCGTCGCCGCGTTCGTCGGCGCCGACGCCGACGAGATCAGCTGGGCGTCCAACGCCACCGACGCCCTCAACACCGTGTCGATCGCGCTCGCGCGCGCGCAGCGCTCGCCGCACGATCCCATCGTCGACCTCGGCCCCGGCGACGTCATCGTCACGACCGAGGCCGAGCATCACGCCAACCTGCTGCCGTGGCAGGACCTCGCGGCCGCCACGGGTGCGACGCTGCGCATCGTGCCCGTCGACGACGACGGCGTGTGGAGGGCCGAGGCAGCCGTCGCCGCGATCGACGAGCGCACGCGCGTCGTCGCGTTCGCGCACGTCGGCAACGTCACCGGCCTCGTCGCGCCCGTCGCCGACGTCGTCGCGGCCGCGCGCGCCGTCGGCGCGCTCACGGTGCTCGACGCGTGCCAGTCGGCGCCGCACATGCCGCTCGACCTGCATGCGCTCGACGTCGACGCCGCCGCCTTCTCGGCGCACAAGATGCTCGGCGCCGGCGGCATCGGCGTGCTGTACCTGCGTCGCGAGCTCGGCGTCGCGCTGCCGCCGGCGCGCACCGGCGGATCGATGATCACGACCGTCACCCTCGAGGACGCCGAGTGGATGCCCCCACCGCAGCGCTTCGAGGCGGGCACGCAGCCGGTGAACCAGGCCGTGGGCCTCGCAGCCGCGGCCGACTACCTCGACGGCGTCGGCCTCGAGGCGATCGCCGCGCACGAGCACGCGCTGGGGCAGCGGCTCGTCGACGGCCTCGCGACGATCGACGGCATCCGCATCGTCGGCCCGCAGCCCGGGCAGGAGCGCGCCGGCATCGCGAGCGTCGTCGTCGACGGCGTGCACGCGCACGACGTCGGCCAGGTGCTCGACGCGCAGGGCATCGCGGCCCGCGTCGGCCACCACTGCGCGCAGCCGCTGCATCGTCGCCTCGGCGTCGCCGCGACGACGCGCGCGAGCACGTACCTGTACACGACCGAGGCCGAGGTCGACCGGTTCCTCGACGCCGTCAGCGGCGTGCGCGCCTACTTCGGGGTGGGGCGATGAGCGGGCTCGACGACCTGTACCAGCAGATCATCCTCGATCACGCGAAGGCGAGGCACGGCGAGGGTGCGCTGCCAGCCGACGACGCGCACGCGGAGCGCTTCGAACGCAACCCGACGTGCGGCGACGAGGTGCGCCTGCGCATCACGGTCGACGGCGCCACCGTCGTCGCCGTGGGCTGGGAGGGCCAGGGCTGCTCGATCTCGCAGGCGTCGGCCTCGATCCTCGGCCAGGACGTGCCGGGGCTCACGCGCGAGGCCGCGCAGCAGCGGGTGGATGCGCTGCGCCGTGTGCTGCGCACGCGCGGCGAGCACGACGACGCCGACCTCGAGCTGCTCGGCGACGCGTCGGCGTTCGAGGGCGTCGCGAAGTTCCCGATGCGCGTGAAGTGCGCGATGCTGCCGTGGGTCGCGCTCGAGGACACGCTGCGGCAGGTCACGGCCCGCGACTGACGCGTGCCGTCAAGGCCGCGCGACGGCCAGCTCGGAACGCCTAGCGTCGAGGCTCCACCGATGTCAGGAGCACCGATGCCCGTCGCCGTCACCGACTACGCCCACGTTCGCCTCACCGTCACCGACATCGCGAGGTCACGGGCGTTCTACGACGACGTGTTCGGCTTCGACGTCGCGTTCGAGGCCCCGCCCGCGGATGCCGACGACGAGACGAAGGAGCAGCTGGCGTTCCTCTTCGGCGGCGTCATCTACCAGTTCCCAGGCGGCCTGCTCGGCCTGCGTCCCGTGGCCCCAGCCGCAGATCGCCACGACGAGGACCGCGTCGGACTCGACCACCTGAGCTTCGCGGTCGCCTCCCGCGCCGTCCTCGACGATGCCGTCGCCACGCTCGACAGGCTCGGCGTCGCGCACGAGGGCGTGAAGGACATCGGCGCGGGCTTCATCCTCGAGTTCCGCGACCCCGACCACATCGCGCTCGAGCTCCACGCCCCCGCCTGATCCGATCGAGGGCGGCCGGGCGCCGCACGCCCCGTCGCGTCAGCTCGCCGCAGCCTCTCGGGCGGCGATGCGCGCCTGCACCTCTGGCCTGCGCAGCGGCGGCACGGTCTTCGGCGGCTGCCTGCGCTCGGGCAGCTCGTCGAGCAGATGCTCGGTGATGTGGGCGATCTCGGCGACGGCGCGCTCGAACGCCTCGCGCGTGCGATCGGTGGGATGCGTGATCCCCGACACCTTGCGCACGTACTGACGCGCGGCGGCCTCGACCTCGTCGTCGTTGGCTGCGGGCTCGAGACCGCGCAGGGTCGTGATGTTGCGGCACATGGCCGTCACGGTACGCCTGCGTGGCGCGCGCATCCACCCCCAGCAGCAGTGGTCGCCGGATGCGGCGATCCGAGTGCGATCGCGACGACCGTCGACCACTCGCGCGCATCGAGCGACCAGGCGGGGCGCCTCAGCGCTCGAGCTGCGCCCGCAACCCGGCCTCGCCTGCACGCATGACGGCGGCGTGATTCGCGCGCAGCCGGCCGGCCGCGACGCGCGCGATCGCCTGCAGCGAGCGGCGGCGCAGGATGACGTGCTGCTGGAAGACCACGTGCGTGCCACCGTCGGCGCTCGGCGACACGTGCCACGAGCACCAGCCGAGCAGGTCGCCGCTCACGCGCGCCGCCAGCACGCCGTCGGCCGCAGGCATGCCGATGAGGCGCACGCGCAGCGTGTACGGCAACGGACCGCGCATCGCGATCCAGCCGTCGCCCGCATCCTCGACGGTGCCCTGCACGACGCTCGGCCACCACCGCGCATACGCGGCGACGTCGGCGAGCGCTGCGTGCACGACGCTCGGCTCGGCCGCGATCGTCCACACGGAACGGAAGCGGAGGTCGGATGCCACGCATCCATCATTCCAACCCCACCTCGATGGATGCCGCATGCGGCATGCGTCGCGGATCGCCCCCCGTGAGAGCGCATGGTGCTCCTGCCGTGCCCGCTGGGGCAAGCCCCTCGGGCGTGCCGCGCAGAGGGGAGGATCGTGCTGGCATGCGCCTCACCACCTCCGTCGCCATCGCCGCCGCCGCCGTGCTCACGCTCGCTGGCTGCGGCAGCGGCGAGCAGGTGCCGAGCGGCACGCCGACGCCGACCTCCAGCGACAGCGCGCAACCCGCCAGCCCGTCGCCGTCCGCACCCCCGAGCGGCACCGCCGACCCCAGCGCGTCGCCGACCGCCCCGGAGGGCGCGTGCGGCATCGACGACCTCGCCATCACGCAGCAGACCGGCGACGCGGGTGCCGGATCGGTGACCGTGACGTTCACGTTCGAGCACGTCGGCGCGGAGCCGTGCACCCTCGCGGGCTTCCCCGGCATCTCCGCCGTCGGCGGCGGCGACGGCACGCAGATCGGGCAGCCCGCCGACCGCTCCGACGCCGCGTTCGAGACCGTCGCGCTGCAGCCGGGATCGACGGCGACGGCATCCATGCGCATGGTGAACGTCGCCGGCGGCGGCGGCCCGCTCGGCGACGCGTGCCAGCCGCAGCCCGCCGACGGCTGGCGCGTCTACCCGCCGGGCTCGACCGAGGCCGTGCTCGTCGAGGTCGACGGCCTCGAGGCGTGCGCCGGCGACGTCGACTGGATCACGATCGACCCGATCGTCGGCTGAGACCGGCCGCGGCGCGCGGCAGCATCCTCGACGGCACGCAGCAGCGCCGCGTCACCGTCAGCCGGCGAGCGCCGCCTCGAACGCCTCGAGCAGCATGTCGATCTCCGACTCCTCGATGACGATGGGCGGCGCGAGGCGCACGGTCTGGCCGTGGGTGTCCTTCGCGAGCACGCCGGCGTCCATGAGCCGCAGGCACACCTCGCGCGCCGACGCGACGTCGGGGTCGATGTCGATGCCCGCCCACAGCCCCGCGCACCGCACGGCGGTGACGCCTCGGCCGACGAACGCCTGCAGCCCAGCCTCGAGCCTGGCGCCGAGGGTCAGCGCGCGCCGCTGCATGTCGCCCTCGGCGAGCATCCGCACGACCTCGAGGCCGACGGCCGCCGCGAGCGGATTGCCCCCGAAGGTCGAGCCGTGCGACCCGGGCGTCAGCACTCCCAGCACCGCTGCGTCGCCGACGACGGCAGACACCGGCACGATGCCGCCGCCGAGGGCCTTGCCGAGCAGGTACAGGTCGGGCACGACGCCCAGCTGCTCGCAGCGGAAGGTGGCACCCGTGCGACCGAGGCCCGACTGGATCTCGTCTGCGATGAGCAGCACGTGCTGCTCGCGCGTGATCTCGCGCACCCGCGGCAGGTAGTCGGCAGGTGGGATGCCCACGCCCGCCTCGCCCTGGATGGGCTCGAGCAGCACGGCGGCGGTGCGCGGCGTGATCGCGGCGGCGAGCGCGTCGGCGTCCCCATAGGGCACGGTGACGAAGCCGGGCGTGAACGGCCCGAAGCCCTCGCGCGCCTCCTGGTCGTCGGAGAACGACACGATCGTCGTCGTGCGCCCGTGGAAGTTGCCGGAGGCGACGATGATCTCGGCCTGCCCATCAGCCACGCCCTTCACCTCGTACGCCCAGCGACGGGCGACCTTGATGCCCGACTCGACGGCCTCGGCACCCGTGTTCATCGGCAGGACCATCTCCTTGCCGGCGAGGGCGGCGAGCTCGGCGACGAACGGGCCGAGCGCAGCGGAGTGGAACGCGCGGCTCGTGAGGGTGACGCGGTCGAGCTGCGCCTTCGCGGCGGCCACGAGGCGCGGGTTGCCGTGGCCGAAGTTCACCGCCGAGTAGGCGGCGAGGCAGTCGAGGAATCGACGCCCGTCGACGTCGGTCACCCATGCCCCCGACGCCGACTCCACGACGACCGGCAGCGGGTGGTAGTTGTGCGCCGCGTGCCGCTCGACCTGTGCGATCGCCGTGGCCGTGCGGGTGGCGGTGGATGCCGCGGTCGACGAGGCGCTCATCGGCGCAGCTCCAGCGTGCAGCACTTCACGCCGCCGCCGCCCAGCAGCAGCTCGGACAGGTCGACGCCGACGGTCGCGTACCCGCGCGCCTGCAGATCGCGGTCGAAGCCGGTCGCGCGCGCTGCGATGACCATCGAGGCGCCGTCGCCGAAGGAGTTGAGCCCCAGCACGGCCGCATCGGTCTCGTCGACGTGGATCGCATCCGGGTAGCGACGCTCGAGCTCGGCCCGGCTCGCGTCGTCGAACGCCGTGGGCAGGTATGCGATGTTCTCGTCGTCGAGGATCGCGATCGCGGTGTCGAGGTGGTAGAACGCCGGGTCGACGAGGCGCAGGCTCACGACCTCGCGGCCGAAGATGCTGCGCAGCTCGTCGTGTGACTCGAGGGTCGTGCGGAAGCCGTGGCCCGCGAGGATCGCATCGCCGGAGACGAGGAAGTCGCCCTCGCCCTCGTTGACGTGCTCGGGTGCGTGCACCTCGAAGCCGGCCTCCTCGAGCCATGCCATGTACGCCGGGCCCTCGGGGGCGCGCTGCTCGTAGGTGAAGAGGGCGCCGTAGGCCTTGCCGTCGAGGGTGAAGCCGCCGTTGGCGGAGTAGACCATGTCGTTGAGGCCGTCGACGGGGTCGATGAGGTGCACGTCGTAGCCGAGTGCCCGATACGCCGCGTGCAGGGTCTCCCACTGCGCCACCGCCGTGTCGGTGCTCGTGGGATGCTCGGGATGCATCCACGGATTGATGCGGTAGCTCACCGTGAAGTAGTCGGGGCGGCACATGAGCACCGTCTTGTGGACGGCGGTGCGGCTCGCCTGCTCGGGGGTGGGACGGGTTGCGAGATCGGGCTGCATGCCTTCCATGCTCGCAGCGATGTCGCGCGCCACAGGCGGTTCCGACGCAAGATGCATGCAAGTTCAGGTGCTAGGCCATACGATCTTGCGTATGGACCGCATCGACCAGGGCATCATCGACCAGCTGCGCACCAACGCCCGCGCCGGCTACGGCGACATCGGCCAGGTCGTGGGCCTGTCCGCATCCGCCGTGAAGCGTCGCGTCGACCGCCTCGTCGCCGACGGCATCATCCGAGGCTTCACCGTGCAGGTCGACCCGAAGGTCGAAGGGCTCGCGACCGAGGCCTACGTCGAGCTGTTCTGCCGCGGCACCGTCTCGCCCACCGACCTCAAGCGCATCCTCTCGGGCGTGCCCGAGATCGTCGAGGCGGGCACGGTCACGGGCGAGGCGGATGCGATCGTCATCATGCGCGCACGCGACGTGATCGCGCTCGAGGAGGCGCTCGAGAAGGTGCGGGCCGCGTCGTCGGTCGACCACACCCGCTCGGCGATCGTGCTGTCGAAGCTCGTCACGCGCGTCGCCCGCTGACGCGGCTCGCGCGCTGCTGCGGCGTGCGCGCCGGTGCGGTGCACCGGCTGCGCGCGTGCGTCGCATCGAGCACGCCGCTCGGATCGGGCGCGTCGGCCGTGTCGGCACTAGCCTGCTGGGATGCCCGCCGATCCGCGCCCGCTGCTCGCCGTGCTCGCCGACGAGGCCCGTCGCCTGCTGTTCGCCGAGGCGACCATGGCGTCGTCGAGGCTCGCACCGCTCGACGTCGCGCGACTGCCTGCGCCCGACCGACGACGCATCGACGCCCTCGAACGCGTCGGGCTCGTCGAGGTCGTCGACGGCCTCGTGTGGGCGCGCGACCCGTTCACGGCGACGCTCGACCACGCGCACAGCCGCGTGGGCATCGAGCGGTTCGTGCACGATGGGCGCATCCGCGACTGGCCGCGCAGGCCGGGCGACCGCCTCGCGCTCATGACATGGGCGATGCAGCAGGCCATCGCCGACGGCGAGGAGCTCGACGAGCCCACGGTCACGGCGCGACTCGGCGCGGTGTGGCGCGACCCGGTGACGCTGCGCCGCGAGCTCGTCGACGCCGGCCTCGTCACCCGCGACCCCGAGGGGCGCGTCTACCGTCGAGCCGACTGACGATCAGGCGTCGTCGCCGAGCAGGTCCGCGCGCGCCGCCTCCCATCCCTCGACGGCGAGCGTCCAGTCGGGGCGCGCGAGATCGGCGGCCTCGAGGCGCATGCGGCGATCGTCGACGACGGTCGCATCCTCGCCTCCGAAGCCCGAGACCCGCATGCGAGAGGTGCCGTTGTCGCGGTAGCCGAGACGACGCGAGACGCCCGCGGACGGACGGTTGCCCTCGGCGTACGACGTCTCGGCGACCTCGGCACCCAGGTGGTCGAACGCCAGCAGCAGCACGGCGGCGCGCATCTCGGTGCCGACGCCGCGCCCGTGCACGTCCTGCCGCAGCCACGATCCGGTGGTGACGGTGCGGCGCGTGGCGAAGTCGACGGCCGCGAGGTCCTGCACGCCGACGACGCGGCCATCGAGGCGGACGCCGAGCTGCACCGTCCAGTCCTCCGGCTCGAGGCTCGCGCGCTGCCGCCACTGGAACTGCAGGACGCGGCGGCGCACCTCGTCGGGCGTGCCCACGTTCCACCGCCGAGGGAACGGCGCGACCTCGCCACCGTGGATGCCGCTGAGCGCCGCGTCGACGACGTCGTCGAGGTCCTCGTCGCGCAGCGGTCGCAGCTCGAGCCGCGGGGTGCGCAGGACGAGGTCGAACAGGGGCCAGGAGCGCATGCGGCGACGCTACCCTGCCGCCGCGATGCGGCCTGAGCGGCCGTTGGAGGGTGCATTCCACCCGAATGCTCGCTCAGACCGCATCGCGACGGCGTGGCCACCGATGCGCGTCTCGTCGCACGAGCGCGAGCAGGTCCTGCTCCACGGCCTCCCAGTCGTCGAGCACCTGGCGGTAGCTCAGCCGCACCACGAGGTAGCCGGCCACGACCAGGGCGCGGTCGCCTGCACGGTCGGCCGCCTGCGCGTCCCATCCGCCGTGGTGCTCGGCGCCGTCGCACTCGACCACCAGCCGGTCGCCGACCACGAGGTCGACGCGATGCCGACCGATCCACACCTGCGGCCGCACTCGGATGCGACACGCTCGCAGGCGCACGCGCACGATGCTCTCGAGCCCGGACTCGGCAGCGTCCGTCTGGTCGAGCAGCGCGACGATGCGACCGGGTGCTCCGGCGCTCCACGATGCGAGCTCCTCGCGCGTGGCGAGCCCGAGGTGCAGCAGCGAGTCGGCGATCACGACGACGTCCTCCGCGGAGCCGCACCGCAGGGCGCATCGGAACGCGGTCTCGACGTCGTCGAGGGCCGCGCGCACCGCGGGGTTCGTGCCGAACGGGCGGCAGCCGCGACGGCCTTCGTCGCGGCGATGCGTCGGGTGACGGACGTGCGCTGAGCCCATCGACTCCGGCACCCACACGCCGTGCAGCCGCAGGGCGCTCGCGCACGAGACGCATCCCTGGGCGCTCACGGCGGCGACGACCGACGCATCGGCGTCCGGCCGCGCGTACCAGCCGCGGCGCACGTGCACGAGCCTGCCCCGTGCGACCGCGACGGCCCGCTCGTGCCTCGAGAGTCCGAGCTCGGCGAGCTGTGCGGTGGACAGCACGCCGAGGCGGTGGAGCAGGAGGTCGACCATGCCCAGAGGATGTCGGGAAGGGCGCCGTGCGGCACGGACAGCGCCGCGCGATGGGGAGCGAGCCGACGCGATGCGGCCTGTGAGGGACGACGAGGGCGCATTCCACTCGAGAGCCCGCTCGTGCCGCATCGCGACGGCCCCGCATGCCACCCAGCCCTGCCGCAGGGCGCCGGAGCGGGGAACGCTCTGTGAACGGGGAATGAACATGCCTCGCTTGCGCTCACTGCAAATCGCCTTGCGCCTAGCGTCCGAGACGTGCTCATCACCAGGCTCGCCGAGCAGCACGGCGAACGACTCACCGACACCGACCGTCGGCTCGTCTCGGCCATGCGGGCGCGCCCGCACGAGGTCGCGTTCGAGCGCGCCGTCGACCTCACGGCACCGCTGGGGCTGCACGAGTCGGCGGCGACCCGCCTCGCGCAGCGCCTCGGCTACGACGGCTACCCGCAGCTGCGCGATGCACTCCGCAGCGACTACCTGGCAGGCGACGGGCCGTCGCAGCGCATGCGCAATCGCATCGGGCGCACGACCGAGCCCGACCTGCTCTCCGGCTTCCTCGTCGAGGAGATGGAGACGCTGCGCGCCGTGAGCCTGCACGTGCGGCAGGCCGACCTCGACGCGGCAGCCGCCGACGTGCTCGCGGCCCGACGCGTCCACGTCCACGGGCAGGGCAACGCGCTCGTCCTCGTCGAGCAGCTCGCGCGCAGGCTCGCCCGCTTCGGCATGCAGGTCGTGCGGATCGAGGGGTCCCGGCGCGACGTCGCCGAGCGCGCCGCGGGGCTCGGAGCGGGCGACCTGCTGCTCGCGTGCGCGTTCCGACGCGCACCGTCGACGCTGCTGCAGCTCGTCGAGGTGGCACGCGAGTCCGGTGCGCGCAGCCTGCTGCTCACCGACACGCTCGTGTCGCTGTCGCCGCGCCCCGACCGCACCCTCGCCGCCCCGCGCGGCGCAGGCCACGACTTCCACACGCTCACCGTGCCGATGGCGATCGCCAACGCACTCGTGCTCACGATCGCCGAGCATGCGCCTGAGGCCACCTCGCGCTCGCTCGACCGAGTCGAGGCGCTGCTCGAACGCCTCGACCGCTGACGCGCGAGCACCTCCCTCTGCGCCACCGCGCACCCCAGACCGCACCACCGCCCCTCCATCCCCGCATGACCCACCACCACCAGGAAGGCACCCCCATGCGATCCATCCGTCGCGGCGCGCTCGTCGCGCTGCCGCTCGCCGTCGTCGTGCTCGCAGGCTGCTCCACGGCCGAGGCAGAGGACACGACCGACTACGACGCCATGAGCCACGACGACCTCGTCGCCGCCGCGACCGAGGAGGGTGCGGTGACGGTCTACGCGTTCACGAGCCGCATCGCGACGGTCGAGGAGGCCTTCGAGGCCGAGTACCCCGGCATCGACGTCACCGCGATCGACATCTCGTCGACCGAGATGATCACGCGACTCACGTCCGAGCACGAGGCCGGCAGCGCCACCGCAGACGTCGCGTACCTCTCCGACGCGCCCGTCGTCATCCCCGAGCTCGTCGACACCGGCATCCTGCACGGCTACGTGCCCGAGCGGCTCGAGGACGTGCTCGCCGAGGAGCATCAGGGACCGCTGCTCGCGCAGCGCCTCTCGACGAAGATCCTCATGTACAACGAGGAGGCGCACCCGGACGGCTCGCCCGTGTCGAACCTGTGGGAGCTCACGCAGCCCGAGTGGACGGGCCGAGTCATCATGGTCGACCCGAACGTCCGCGGCGACTACCTCGACCTCGCGACCGAGATGAGCCTGCGCGCCGACGAGATGGCGGATGCGTACGCCGAGCTCACGGGCTCCGACCTCGTGCTCGACGACGGCGTCGCCGACGCGGGGCAGCAGTTCCTCGCCGACCTGTACGCGAACGACGTCGTGCTCGTCGACGACACCGACGCCGTGAACGCGGCGATCGGCGCCACGGGCCAGCAGGACCCGCCGGTCGGCTTCACCTCGTACTCCGACCGTCGCGACAACGAGGAGGAGGGCTGGGCGCTGCAGGCGGCCTCGGGCGTGACCCCGTCGAACGGCATCGTCTTCCCGGCGCTGCTCGGCATCACCGAGGACGCCTCGAACCCGGCGGCCGCACGCCTCATGGTCGACTTCCTCATGGGCGACGACACCGAGACCGGTGGAGCGGGGTTCGCGCCGTTCTCCGTCGCAGGCGACTATCCGACGCGCACCGACGTCTCCGCACCAGCCGGTGCGCTGCCGCTCGACGAGCTCGGCGCGTGGGTCATCGACCCCGAGGCGACCGTCGAGCTGCGCGACGAGACCGCCGACTACCTGCTCACGATCCAGTAGACGCCGCCCCGTGACCACTCGGTTCCTCGCGGCCCTGCGCCGACCCGCGACCCTGCCAGCGCTCCTCGCGCTCGCCGTGCTCGCGGTGCTCGTCGCGGGGCCGCTCGCCGGCCTCGTCGCCGCGACCCTCGATGCCGACGGACTCGAGGCGTGGGGCGACGTGCTCGCGAGCCCCCTCTCCGTCGCCCTCCTGTGGGAGCCGCTCGCCGGCTCGATCGGCGTCGGCGTCGGCACGGGCATCGCGTCCGTGGTGCTCGGCGGCTTCCTCGCGTGGGCCGTCGTGCTCACCGACATGCCGTTGCGCCGCACGATCGGCGTGCTCGCCACCATCCCGTTCGCGATCCCGTCCTTCGCGATCGCGCTCGCATGGGAGAGCGTCTTCCGCAACGACCGGCTCGGCGGCTCGCCCGGGCTGCTCGCCTCGCTCGGCATCGCCGTGCCCGACGTGCTCGCGTGGGGGCCCGTGCCCGTCACCCTCACGCTCACCGCCCACTACTTCTCGCTCGCGTTCGTGGTCGTCGCCGCCGCGCTCGCGTCGGTGGGCGGCGATCTGCTCGCCGCTGCCGAGCTCACTGGCGCATCCCGAGCGCGCGTCGCCGTGCGCATCGCACTGCCCGCCGTGGCGCCCGCGGTCGTCTCGGGGTTCCTGCTGGCCTTCGCCGAGGGCGTGTCGAACTTCGCCGTGCCCGCGCTGCTCGGCCTGCCCGTGCGCTTCCAGACCCTGTCGACGCGCCTCTACGGCGCCATCTCCACCGGCGACACCGACCGCGGATTCGTGCTGGCGATCCTGCTCGTCGTCATCGCCGCGGCGGTGCTGTTCATCGGCACGCGCGCGGCCGGCCGTGCGGCGTCGACCGTGACGGGCAAGCCGTCGAGGGCGCGACGGCTGCGCCTGGGCACCGGGAGGTGGCTCGTGCTCCCCGTCGCCGGCTGCATCGTGGTCGCGACGACGATCCTGCCGGGCATCGTGCTGGCCGTGTCGACGCTGCTGCGCCGCACGAACACCCTCGACGGCGGGTTGACGCTGCACTACTGGATCGGGGCGTCCGACGCATCGATCGCGCAGGGCCTGCGCGGCATCCTCACCGACCCGCGCATCCTCGACGCGATCATCGGCACGTTCGCGCTCGGCGCGACCGTCGCCGTCATCACGATGACGCTCGGATTCGTCGCCGCATGGTCGGCCGCGCGGACGTCGCCGATCGTCGGCGGTGCGCTGTCGACGCTGTCGTACGTGCCGTTCCTCATCCCCGGCGTCGCGCTCGGCGCCGCCGTCATCGCCCAGTTCGGCAGGCCGTTCCTCGGTCTGCCGAGCCTCTACGGCACGTTCTGGATCCTCGTCCTCGGCGGCATCGCCGCGAGCGTCCCCTTCGCGTTCCAGACATCGCGCGCCTCGCTCGCGCAGGTGTCGCGCGAGCTCGAGGACGCCGCCGCCATGGCCGGCGCCGGCACGGTGCGCACGCTCGGCCGCATCCTGCTTCCCGTCACGGCGCGCGGCACGATCGGTGGCGCCGCGCTCGTGTTCGTGACCATGGCGCGCGACCTGTCGCTCGTCGTGCTGCTCGTCACCCCGGCGACCCCGCTGCTCGCCGTCACCGCGTACCGGTACGCGGCCGACGGCTTCACGCAGCACGCGAACGCCATCACCCTGCTCATCACGGTCGTCTCGGTGGCCGTGACCCTCGTCGCCAGGCGCCTCGAAGGGCGCCGCTCACCCTGGATGGACGCATGACCCTCTCCACCGCATCCACCGCCGCGCGGTCGGCGGCCCCCGCTCCCGGCGTCCCCATCGCGCTCGCGGGCCTCGGCAAGCGCTTCGGTGACGCCGCCGCGGTCGCGGGCGTCACCCTCGACGTGCCCGCCGGCGCCTTCCTCGTGCTGCTCGGCCCATCCGGGTGCGGCAAGTCGACGACGCTGAGGATGCTCGCGGGTCTCGAGGATCCGACGTCGGGCAGCATCGCGTTCGGCGACCGCGTCGTCGCCGACGGGGATGCCGGCAGGCATGTCGCGCCCGGCCGTCGCGGGGCCGGCATGGTGTTCCAGGGCTACGCGCTCTGGCCGCACATGACGGTGCGACAGAACGTGGAGTGGCCGTTGCGCGTCGCACGCTGGTCGGCGGCCGATCGTCGAGCCCGCGTCGACGAGACGCTGCGTCTGGTCGAGCTCGACGGCCTCGACGATCGCCACCCCGCGCAGCTGAGCGGGGGGCAGCAGCAGCGCGTCGCCATCGCACGCACCATCGCGCCGCGGCCGTCGGTGCTGCTGTTCGACGAGCCGCTGTCGAACCTCGATGCGCGGCTGCGCGTCGACATGCGCGCCGAGCTCGTGCGCGTGCACCGCGAGTCGGGTGCGACGAGCGTGTACGTGACGCACGACCAGTCGGAGGCGCTCGCGATGGCGACGCACGTCGCCGTCATGCGGGCGGGCAGGCTCGAGCAGGTCGGCCCGCCCGCCGAGCTGCTCGCGTCGCCGGCGACGGCGTTCGTCGCCGAGTTCCTCGGCACACCCGCAGCCGTGCTCGTGCCCGGGTTCGGCGAGGGCACCGGGTTCGCGGCGGCGGATGCGGGCGACCGGCTCGCGATGTACCGCCCGGACGCCGTGCGGCTGGCCGAGCCCGACGGCGGTGCGCTCGACGTGGAGGTGCTCGAGTCGGCGCCGCTGGCGGGTCGCATCGTCGTCACGGTGCGCCACCGATCGCGCAGGCTCGCGATCGTCGGCGACGCCGCGTGGCCGTCGTCGCGGGCACGGCTCGTGCTGCCGTCGGCCCCTGTGCGCACCTTCGCGGTCGAGGAGGCCGCCCGATGACGACGCTGCTGCTCGTGCGTCACGGCGCCACCGCATGGAACCTCGAGGGTCGTCTGCAGGGCGCGACCGACGTCGCCCTGTCGGATGCCGGGGTCGAGCAGGCGCGCGCGCTGCGGCCGCTCGTCGACGCCTGGCGGCCGGACGCCGTCGTCGCATCGCCGCTCGCGCGTGCGGCCGACACTGCCAGCATCCTCGTCGACCGCGCACCGACGCTCGATGCGCGCCTCGTCGAGGTGGGCCTCGGAGCGTGGGAGGGGCGCACGTCGCGCGAGCTGGGCGACGACGCTCGCGCGTGGCGGCGCGGCGAGCTCGTGCCGCCTGGTGGCGAGGCGCCGGGCGTCGCCCGCGGCCGCGTGCTGGCGGCGCTCGCGGATGCCGCGGCGCTGGGAGGCGTCGTGCTCGTCGTGACGCACGGCGGCGTCGTGCGGGCTGCGCTCGACGGGCTCGTCGGGCTCGCGACGCGTCACGTCGCCCCCGTCGCGCCCGCGAGCCTCACCGTCGTCGACCTCGCCGACGGCGTCCCGCGGCTGCGTGCGCTGGGGCTCGTGCCGCATCCCAGCGTCCATGCGTCGAGCGTTCGGAGCCGTTGACCGACTCCGGATGTGCGTTTCGCAGGCGATCAGGGGTGCTCGAGGGGTGTCTTCCCTCGAACCCCCGCGATCGCCTGCGAAACGCACTCCGGTCATCGCCTAGCCTCGGAGGCGTGGGCGTCATCACGGTCTCGGCAGTGTGCTTCTCGCGCGACGGCGCGGTGCTGACGGTGCGCAAGCGCGGCACGACGATGTTCATGCTCCCTGGCGGCAAGCCCGAGGCGGGCGAGACGGCGGCCCAGTGCGCGGCGCGCGAGGTGCACGAGGAGCTCGGCGTCGTCGTCGACGCGGATGCGCTGCGCCTCGTGGGCGTGTTCGACGCCGCCGCCGCCAACGAGGCGGGCTTCGTGGTGCGCGCGACGGTGTTCGCGCACGACGGCGCGATCGACCCGGTCGTGCAGGCGGAGCTCGAGGATGCACGATGGGTCGACCCGGTCGAGGGGATCGACGACCCGCAGGAGGCGCCGCTCAACCGCACGCACGTGTTCCCGCTGCTCGTCGCGGCACGCGCCTGACCCCAGCGCTTAGCGCCCAGCGCCCAGCGCTCAGCGCTCCGGCGGGCTCCAACGCAGCACCCAGTCGGCTGCGATCTCGGCGAGCAGCGTCGGCGCGAGGCTCAGGGCGCCGTTGCGCGCGGCGGCGAGCGCGGGGAGGCGCACCTCCAGGCCCGACCGGTAGACGCGGTGCGCCAGCCGCTGCAGCCCCTGCGTGCGCGGCCGTCGAAGGGCGTCGTACGCGTGCAGCAGCTCGTCGACGTCGTCGCGCGCGGCGAGCACGCCGAGCGTCGCGGCGTCCTCGAGCGCCGTCGCGGCACCCTGCCCGAGCGTCGGCAGCATCGCGTGCGCAGCGTCGCCGAGCAGCGCGACGCCGGGCGCGACGAACGAGCGCAGCCCCGTCGGCAGGTACCGCAGGTCGTGGCGCAGCACCGGCGCCTCGGGCTCGGCGGCGACATGGTGGCGCACGATGGGCTCGAAGCCCGCGACGGCGTCGACGGCGGCTGCGTGCTCGTCGGCCGCCGCGCGGCCGACGCGTGCGCGAGCGGCGACGTACCAGTACGTCCGCGCTGAGTCGATCGGCACGAGACCCGCCTCCACGCCGGCGCCGAACCACTGCATGGCACCGGCGGGCGAGTCGTCGCGGCGCGCGACGACGCCGCGCCAGCACGTCGAGCCGGAGACGTCGGTGGGCAGGTCGGCACGCAGCGCGGCACGCACGAGCGAGTCGATGCCGTCGGCGCCCACCACGAGGTCGGCGACCCGCTCGTGCTCCTCGCCCGCCTCGACGACCTGCACGCGCGGCCGCGACCCGGGATGCACGCGCACGACGTGCGCATCGGTCACGACCTCAGCATCCGGCGCACCCTCGGCGAGGATGCGGTGCAGCGTCGTGCGATGGATGCCCAGCAGCGCGCTCGAGTCGAACTCGGCCGCGCGCTGCAGCCGCGTGCCCTGCGCGGTGCGGACGCCCTGCGGCAGCGCCCTGGCGGCCACGGCACGCACCGCGTCGCCGACGCCCAGCGCGTCGAGCGCGACGACGCCGTTCGAGCTGAGCGCGATGCCGGCGCCCACCTCGCGCAGCGCGGCATCCTCCTCGAGCACCGTGACGCGCCACCCCGCATCCACGAGCCCCTTCGCGGCGGCGAGCCCGCCGATCCCTGCTCCGACGACGATGGCCTCACGCATGCGTCGAGGCTAGCCGTGCGCGGTGGGGGCGCGACAGGGCTGGACGACGGACCACGAGCACCCGGGGCGCTGCACGCCGCGTCGCGGAGCGGCTGCGCCCTCGGCGGACGACGCCGCGCATGCCGCATGCGCGCTGCGACGATGGTGCCGTGACGATCCCCGACCACCCCACCGTCCTGCTCACCTCGTTCAAGCGCGATGGCTCGGGCGTCGGCACGCCCGTGTGGATCGCGCCGCTCGGCGACGGCACCTCGGGGTTCACGACGCCGACGAGTGCGTGGAAGGTCAAGCGCATCCGCCGCGACCCGACCGTGACGGTGCAGGCGTCGGACGTGCGCGGCGCGCCCGTCGACGGCGCTCCCGTGGTCCGGCTGCACGCGACGGTGCACGACGACGCCCCCACGGTCGCGCGCGTGCGCCGCGCGATCGCCGCGAAGTACGGCTGGCAGCACCGGCTCGTCGGCATCGCCGAGCGCGTCGCGGGCTTCGTGCGCCACCGTCGCGTCGAGCGCTACGTCATCGTGCTGGCCGAGCCCGCCGCGTAGCGGCGCACCCTCAGCGGCCGTCGGGCACGAGGTCGACCGTCGCCGCGAACCGGCGCTGCCACGGCGTCTCGACGGCGCGCGGGTGGTAGCGCTCCCGCACCCACGCGACGGCGTCGGCCGCCGGCACGCCGCTCATCCTGGCGAGGATCGCGAGCGCGGTGCCCGTGCGTCCCACGCCGCCGTCGCACGCGACCTCGACGCGTCTGGTGGGCGCGGCGGCGTGGATGCGAGCGAGCGTGCGCATCGCGAGGCGGCGGTCGCGGGGCAGCCGGAAGTCGGGCCAGGGGATCCACAGCGACTCCCACGCGTGGTCGGCAGGCGGCAGCGCCGTCAGCGACGCGCCGAGGTCGGGTGCGACGCCGTCGAGGGGGCGCGAGAGGCCTCGACCGCGCACCATGCGCCCGTCCGGCAGGGTGACGACGCCGGGTGCGTCCGCATCCCAGCCGACTTCGGGCTCGCCTGGCACGAGCGTCAGCGCAGCAGCGGCCGGATGCGCGCGGCGACGTCGACCGCGTCGACGGGCTCGAGCGTGGGCACCGTGACGAGGTCGCCGATCCCGAGGGGGCCAGCGTCGGCGACGATGTCGTCCCATTCGCGCGCGAAGCGCTCGCGCGTCCGCGCGCGATCGCGGCTCGCCAGGGCGCGATCGTGCGCGACCTGCGGGTCGACGTCGCACCACACCTCGACGACGTGCGGCGAGCCCGCCCTGCGCAGCCCCTCCGCCACGAACCCGAGGTCGCGGGAGCGGATCCAGAGCGAGTCGACGATCGGCGGCTCGTCGCTGCGTCCCACGAGCGCCCACACGACATCCATCGCGAGCGCGCCGTAGATCGCCCCCGGCAGTCCCATGTGCGGGGTCGAGCCGACGATGCCCGCCTTCACGAGGCTCTTCGAGAGCATCGGCACGTCGAGCTCGGCGGCGAGCGCCCTGGCGAGGGTCGACGTGCCGGAGCCCGGCAGTCCGTTGACGAGCACGACGCTCGATGCCATCAGGCGGTGTCCTCTCCGCGGCGAGCCGCCGCGCCCTGGTCGGTCGGGGATGTCGGAGTCTCAGGCGCGGGTGCGGCGGGCGCGGACGCCGCGGATCGGCCCCGACCCGCAGACGAGGCATCCGCGTCCTCGCCGCGCAGCGCCCGCCCCGCGAGGGCGCGCTCGGCCGCGTCGAGGTCCTCGTCGCGCTGGTTGGCGCGGCGATCCCACACGAGCCACTTCGCATCCATCGCGCGTTCGACGTCGACGCCCGTCACCTGCGCGAGCGCGAGCAGCATGCCGATGGCGTCGGCGAGCTCGAGCGCGAACGCCTCCTCGATCTCGTCGGGCGTGCGGCCCTTGTCGCGCTGCCTGCCGGTCTTCGCGAGCCACGCCTGCGCGAGCTCGCCGACCTCCTCCTGCACCTTGAGCATGAGCCAGTCGCCGTCGCGCTCGAAGCCGTAGATCCGGGCGTACCTGGCGCTGATGGCGTCGATGCGCCGGGCCAGCTCTGCGAGCTCCATCGCTCCATCATGGCTGGCCGTGCTGCGACCCTCGTGCTCCACCGCCCCGCGATCGGTCAGCCCAGTCCCCTCAGGCAGGCACCGTCGGGTGCGGCTGCTCGCGGATGCCGTACTCCTGGCCGTAGCCGCCGTCGGCCTCCGACGCCGACATGAGCGCGAGGTACGGTGCCGCGTCGAACGCCTCCGGGCCGAGCACGCCGACGCCGCGCCAGACGCCAGTCGCGAGCAGCTCGAGCGCGATCGCCGGGCCCAGCGCCGTCTGCCACACGACGCACTGCGTGTCGTACTCCGCCATCGTCCATGCGTTGTCGGCCAGGTGGTACAGGTACGTCGAGCGCGGCTCGCCGTCGACGCCCGTGCCCGTCACCCACACGCCAGCGCACGTGACGCCCTCCATGCGGGGCCCGATCGTCGCGGGGTCGGGCAGCGCGGCGGCGACGACGTCGCGCGGCGCGACCTCCACGGGTCCGCCCTTCGAGCGCACCCGCAGCGGCTCCGTCGCATCGAGGCCGAGCAGGTGGAGGGTGCGCAGCACGCCGATGAACTCCGCGCCGAGGCCGTACTTGAACGTCACGCGTCGCGCATCGAGCCAGCGCGGCATGAGCAGCACCTCCTCGTGCTCGACGTTGACGCACTCGACGGGCCCGATGCCGCCTGGGAAGTCGAACACCTCGGGCTCCGAGAACGGCGCGGTCGTGAACCATCCGCGGTCGCGCTCCCAGATGACGGGAGGATTGAGGCACTCCTCGATCGTCGTCCAGATCGAGAAGGACGGCGCGAAGATCTCCTCGCCGTGCTCGTCGCGCACGACGAGGTTCGCGCCATCGCGCGTGCCGAGCTCGTCGATCTCGGAGAACAGGTGGTCGGCGGCGTACCTGGCGAACACGTCGGAGAGCCCGGGCTCGACGCCCATGCCCACGAGCGCGAGGCGCCCGGCCGCCTCCCATGCGCTCGCCTGCGCGAGCTGGCGATCGCCGAGCATGACGCCCACCTGCTCGAACGGCTGCTGCGGATGCCGCGACGACAGGCTCATCGCCATGTCGAGGTAGTCGCAACCCGCGTCGAACGCGCCCGCGAAGATCGCGTCGACGAAGCCGGGCTCGACGGCGTTCATCACGTGCGTCGCACGATGCTCGCGCGCGAGGTCCGCGACGTTCGCGGCGTCGGAGGCATCGACGTGCGCGGCGGCGAATCGCTCTCCGATCGTCTCGCCGTGGCGATCGTGGATCGCCGCGACGACGGCCTCGGCACGCTCGAGGGCGTAGTCGGCGACGACGATCGCCTCCGCGAAGGAACGTCTCGCGACGATGCGGGCGAATGCGGCGCCGACGCCTCCGGCACCGATGAGCAGGATGCGCATGACGTCCTCCGATCAGGATGGGCTCAGCATGCCTCGCCGTGCGCACCAGCACCAGCCCTCGACGCTCGTGACGCGGCGACCGCTCGGACTCGCGGCGCGGAGTCGCGCTGCAGTCGCCCCGCGTTGCATGATGGGGCTCAGCGCACGGCGCAGAGCGAGGAGCAGGCGTGACCGACCCGGCATCGACCGACGAGCAGGAGGCTGTTCGCGAGTCTCTCGACGAGCTGCGGCACGCCGAGAGCCGCCTCGAGCGGCGACGCCAGCTCGCCGAGCAGCCCACCGAGCTCGAGCGGCTCGCGCTGCGCTACGTCGTCGAGCGCGCTGCGGCACAGCAGGCGACGACGCCCGGCGAGCTCGCGGAGCATCTCGGCGTGCCGAACCCGAAGGTGACGCAGCTGCTGCAGCGGCTCGCTGCCTCGGGCGTCGCGACGACGCGGCCGCATCCGACGGATCGGCGCAGCAAGGTCATCGTGCCGACGATCGAAGGCGACCGCGACGGCGAGGCGATGCCTGCGGAGGTACGTGAGCTCATCGGCAGACGCAGCGCAGGCGAGGCGCGGGCGATCAGCGAGTTCCTCGAGGATCTGCGCGATCTCGTCGATCGCACGGAGCGCCGAGAGCCCTAGCCGATCAGGCCGGGCCGATCGGCCTCAGCCGATCCGGCCGGGCCGATCAGGCGACGGCGGCGACCGGAGCGCCCCAGCGCTCGCAGAGGTCGACGGCGCCCTTGTTGGCCTGCGCCATCATGTGGTGCAGGCGCTGCTGGTCGAGGCCCGTGGACGCGGGCGTCGTCGCGATGCGCAAGTCGGCGGTCGGGTGCAGCCAGATGCGCTCGAAGCCGTCGGCGTCGTCGCGGACGACGGCGAGGAACGACTCCTTGCGTCGCAGCTTCGCGACCATGACGGCGGAGAAGTGGCGCAGCGCGTCGTCGTCGAGCTCGAATGCGCTGGTGCCGTAGTGCAGGGTTCCCATGGTGCTCCTCCTTGGCCGACGCGGTGGCGTCCTGGGTGTCGCGGTTCCGGGCGAGGGGCCCGGGGAGCGCGGCGACCGTCATGCGGTCGCCTGTCGTCGACGCTATGAGGCCACCGGCGAAGTCCTTCCGAACGTGAATGATCAGGTCGTCGTACTTCCTTGTCCCCGCTCGCCTGAGCGGGTCGAAGATGGTTCGTGACACGAATCATCCCGATGCTGCGGGCATGCGGCCCGTCCCCGTCGGATGCGCGCACCGCGACCGCTGCCGCGCTCGCCGACCGGCGAGGGGTCGCAGTCGCGCACGGATGCATCCGTCGAGGCGTAGATTCGGATGCGTGGATGACGCATTCGACGACCTGCTCGCCGCCAACCGCGCGTACGCCGACGCCTTCGACATGCAGGGCTTCGACGGCATCGCCAGAGCCGGCGTCGCCGTCGTGACCTGCATGGACTCGCGCATCGAGCCGCTGGGCATGCTCGGTCTGAAGCCCGGCGACGCGAAGATCCTGCGGAACCCCGGCGGACGCGCCACCGACCGCGTGCTCGTGGGCCTCGTGCTCGGCAACACGCTGCTGGGCGTCGACCGGGTGCTGCTCGTGCAGCACACGCGGTGCGCCGTCGCGACGAACAGCGAGGAGCAGCTGCTGACGCGCGTGGGCGAGTCCGCAGGGCAGGACGCGCACTGGCTCGCCGTCGAGGCGATCGCCGACCAGCGGCGCACGCTCGCCGAGGACGTGCACCGCGTCGTGTCGCATCCCCTCGTCGCAGACACCGTCAAGGTGGGCGGGTTCCTGTACGACGTCGACACGGGCCTGCTCGAGCACGTCGCGTAGCGGCGACCGACGGCTCCCCACGAGCATCCAGGCTGGAGGGTCGCAGACCGAGTAGCGTCATCCGCGGAATGTCCGAGGTCTGGAGGGATCCGTGAGCGAGCCGATCGTGCCGCAGACGCGCATCCGCGCGGAGATCCGTCCCGACGGGTCGGGAGTGCTCGACGTGAACGGGACGCACCGTCATCTCGAGCGCGGGGCGTTCCCGCAGACGCGCACGGCGATCGTGTCGCACGCCGCCGAGTTCGCGCAGGCCCTGCGCCGGCCGATCGGCGTGGCGATCACGGGTGCCGACGGCGACTGGGACATCGTCGTGCACCCAGACGGATCCGTCACCGACGTGCGCCAGATCGCCGCGCCGCCCGAGCCGACGCCGCTGCCGACGACGCCGCCGCCGCCCGCGATGGAGCAGCCCGCAGCACCGTCGCAGCCCGCAGTACCGTCGCCGACCGCGTCCTCGCAGCCGGCATCCGACGAGCCCGCAGCGTCGCAGACGCCTGCGTTCGTCATGCCGGACTCCGCGGCGCCCGCGCCGGCGAGCGCACCCGCGCCGTCGTTCGGCCAGACCGGTCAGGCACCGACGGTGACGGATGCGACGCTCGCGTCGCGCGACGAGCTGCCCGAGGCCGAGGCTCCCGCCGCACCGTCTGCGCCATCGGCACCGCCCCTGGCGCCGGCGCAGCCCGCCGAGCCCGAGCCCGAGCCGGAGCCCGCCGCGACGCCCGCGCACGGCGCTCAGGAGCTGCCGGAGACCCACGAGGCCGCCGTCACGCCCGAGCCGCAGTCGTCACCGTCGCTCCCCCCTGCGTTCGACCCCGCCTTCATCCCCGACCACGACGAGACCGTCGTGTCGCCGCGACTGCAGGAGGTCGCGCCCGCGTCGCCGTCCGTGCCGCTGCAGGCACCCATCGACTCGGTGCCCGGCTACGACCCGCTCCTCGACGAGACCGTCACGCGCGCGCCCGTGGCTCCCGGGCCCATCGCCGCCATCCCGAGCGCGCCCGCCGCCGCCGCACCGCAGCCCGGCTACCAGCCCGGCTACCAGCCCGGCCAGGTCGCGGCGCCGCCATCCGCAGGCTCCCAGCCCGACCTGGTCGCCTCCGCACCCGCGTTCCCGCAGCAGCAGGCACCGCAGCAGCCCTCCGCCCCCGCCGCGCAGCAGGCGTCCGCTCCCTCCTACGCGCCCGGCGAGCTCTCGGGGCCGATGACCGCCGACGGCAGGCACTCGTTCCTCGAGGCCGCGCAGCGCGACTCGCCGGCCCAGCAGGGTCTGCGCGGCGCCATGACCCGCATGGGCCTCAAGATGGCGCCCAGCCAGGAGGAGATCGCCGAGCGCTCCGACGAGCGCGTCGTCAGCCAGCACTGGACGGGCCCGCGCACCATCGCGGTCGTCAACGGCAAGGGCGGCGCGGGCAAGACCCCCACGACCGTGCTGCTGTCGGCGATCTTCGCGCACTTCGGCGGCGCGGGCGTGCTCGCATGGGACAACAACCAGACGCGCGGCACCCTCGGCTGGCGCACGGAGCGCGGTCCGCACGAGGCGACGCTGCTCGAGCTGCTGCCGCAGGCGGAGCGGCTGCTCGGCGTCGGCGCGCAGGCGGCCGACCTCGCGAGCTTCGTGCACCACCAGTCGCAGGACAAGTACGACGTGCTGCGCTCCAAGCCCATGCGCCTCGCGCATGAGAACCGCGTGAGCCCGGCAGACGTCGACGCCATCCACGCCGTCGCATCCAAGTACTACCGCCTGATCGTCATCGACTCCGGCAACGACGAGTCCGACCCCATGTGGCTGCGGATGATCGACCACGCCGACCAGATCGTCGTCGCGACGACGACGAGGGCCGACCACGCCGAGGCGGGCGCGCTGCTGCTCGAGGCGCTCGCGCAGCGCGACGAGCGCTCCGCGATCCTCGCGAAGCGGTCGGTGGTCGTCGTGAGCCAGGCCGACCCGAAGGCGTCGAGGCAGGACGTCGACGGCGTGATCGGCGGCTACGGGCCCCTGGCGCGCGAGGTGGTGCGCATCCCGTTCGACCAGGCGCTCGTCGACGGTCACCTGCGGCTGGGCTCCCTGCGGCCGGAGACGCGCAGGGCGTGGCTCGGCGCGGCAGCCGCGGTCGCCCGCGGCCTCTAGGAGCCTGCGGCCGACTGCAGCCCGGGCCCGTTCGCTGCCTGCTGCCCCGGCTGGGTCGCTGCGCGATCGAGATGCGCGACGGGCATCACGCTGTGCGACACGTGCTCCTGCGCGATGCGACGCATGCCCAGCAGCATCGCGTCGCCCAGCACGCTGCCGACCACGACGGTCTCGGCGATGCGCGTGCGCGTCGCCGCTGCGCGCCCGACCGCCGCGAGGTCCTCGCGCGCGATGCGCTCGATGGGCTTCGCGTAGACGTCGAGCATGTCGCGCACGTCGTCGCGGCCGATCGCGCGCGCCGTGTCGACGACGGACGCGCACGTGAGGATGCCGGGGTTGTCGGCGCTGACGTGCCAGCCGTGAGCGGCGATCGCCTCGAGCACGATCGCGACGGACTCGTCGGAGGGGCGCTGGTCGACGCGCGCGACGGCGCGGTGCGCGTCGCGTACGACGACCTCGATGGGAAGGTGCGGGTCGTCGATGACGTCGAGCAGCTCGCGCACGGCCGCGAGCGGCAACCTGCCGCCGTCGACGAGTGCGCGGATGAGGCGCAGGCGCGCCACGTGCGAGGCGTCGTACGTCGTGCTGTTCACCGACTCGCGGACGCCCGCGTGCAGCAGGCCCTCCCGCACGTAGAACTTCACGAGCGCGACGCTCACCCCAGCGGCAGCGCCGACCTCACGAACGTGCATCCGGGGGCCTCCTTCCCGCGACTCCGCCGGTGGCCGAGCCGAGCACACGGCCCGACCGCGCAGCGGGTGCAGCCTACTCCCGGGCGCCCCGGGACGACGATGGTTGCGCGATGACGTCGAGCATCGTCCGCTCGTAGCCGTCCCCCACCTCCAGCACCACCCGATGCCGGGCGCCGGGCTCGTCCTGCCACGCGCCGTCGACCAGGCGCAGCGCGGCGACCGTCCTGCCGCGCTCGGGTCCTTCGGAGCAGTCGACCGCGATGGATGCGCGCGGCGACCGCGTCGTGGCGACGAGCCCGGCGGCGATGCCGAGCGCGACGGCGTCGTGGTTGACGGCGGCCCGCTCGCCGAGGATCGGCTCGTAGAAGTCCATGTACCGCTCGAGGATGCGCGCGAGATGCCTGCCGAGGGCATCGCCTCCCGCGAGCCGCTCCCGCATGGCGTCGGTGATGATCGAGTCCATCGTCACGTCGAGGCCGACGAGCGTCACCTCCCACGCTGCGCCGAGCACGCGCGCCGCGGCCTCCGGGTCGTGGTGGATGTTGGCCTCCGCGGTCTCGGACACGTTGCCGCGACGCAGCACGGCGCCGCCCATGACCGTCACCTGCCGGATGCGCTCCGGCAGCGTCGGGTCGGCGTCGAGCGCGTGCGCGAGGTTCGTGAGCGGTCCCACGGCGACGAGCTCGAGGTCCTGCACCTCGTGGCTCGCTCGCACGATGGTCTCGACGGCAGACTCGGGCGCGAGGGTCGGCACGTGCGCGAGGTCGGCGAAGCCGCCTTGTCCGTCGTCGCCGTGCACGTGCGGCGAGTACCACGCGGGCCTGCCGTCGTAGGGCCCGGCGGCGCCGAGCGCGACGGGCACCTCGGTGCGGTCTGCGAGCGCGAGGATCTCGCTCGTGTTGCGCGCGGCCTGCGCGACGTCGACGTTGCCCCACACGGTCGTGCAGGCCACGAGGTCGATGGATGCCGAGCGCGCCGCCGTCGCGATCGCGAGGGCGTCGTCGATGCCGGTGTCCACGTCGAGGATGATGCTCGTCACCCTGCGAGCCTATGCACGCTGCGGCCCGGCGGTCGCGCGGCGGTCGCGCGGCGGTGTCGGTGGCATGGGCGACGATGACGCGACGACCTCGAGGAGGAGCCATGTCGAAGCCCACCACCCACGTGCACCACGCGATCGACTACGTCGAGCTCTCGGCCCCCGACCTGCCGGCGGCGCGGGCGTTCTACGAGCAGGCGTTCGACTGGTCGTTCACCGACTACGGCCCGGAGTACGTCGGCATCCAGGGCGGGGGTCGCGAGCAGGGCGGCATCGCCCGCGGCGAGGCGCGGCCGCTCGTGCAGCTCTACTCCGACGACCTCGATGCCACGCTCGAGGCCGTGCGCACCGCCGGCGGCACGATCACCGCAGAGCCCTTCGCCTTCCCAGGCGGTCGGCGGTTCCACTTCGCCGACCCGGCGGGCACCGAGCTGGGGGTCTGGTCGGAGTCCTAGGCCTCGGCGGTCGCGCGGCACAGGCAGAAGGGGTGCCCGGCCGGGTCGACGAAGACGCGGAAGCCACCGTCGGTCGACGGCTGCGTGGCATGCAGCGTCGCGCCGAGCGCCAGCGCCTGCGGCTCCGCCGCGTCGATGTCGTCGACCGTCACGT
This sequence comes from Agrococcus sp. AC640b, assembly GCF_979255995.1. Taxonomy (NCBI): domain Bacteria; kingdom Bacillati; phylum Actinomycetota; class Actinomycetes; order Micrococcales; family Microbacteriaceae; genus Agrococcus; species Agrococcus sp. AC640b. The sequence goes on along the minus strand of NZ_CEEDMM010000010.1, from coordinate 43,663 downwards.
CGATGTGCATCTGCTGCGGATGCTCCTGCCCCGGCCACTCGGGCGCACGGAAGCCGTCGGCGCGCTGGAAGCACAGCGGCGGCCAGCCCTCGTCGTACGCCTCGGCCCACGAGCCGTCGTCGTCTGCGGTGTGCTGCCAGCCGAGCAGCGCCGCGTAGAACGCGGCGAGCGCGCCGGGGTCGGGGCAGTCGACGACGACGATGGGGGTGCGTGCGATGGCCATGCCGCGACGCTACGCCTCGCGCCACGCCCGCACCAGGGGTCGACGCATCCGGTCGGGGTCAGCCGACGAGCGGTGCTGCGAGCGGGAAGATCCAGAGCAGGTCGGGGTTGCGGCCGGCGACGATCGCGAGGAACACGACGACGTCGAACAGCAGATGCACGGTGACGACGTACAGCAGGTTGCGCTTCGACAGCCGGAAGATGAGGCCCTGCACGAGCGCGAACGGGATCGTGAGCAGCGGTCCCCACGACTGGTAGCCGAGCTCCCACAGGAACGACACGAAGATCGTCGCCTGCAGCACGTTCGCGACCCAGAAGGGGAAGTGACGCAGCAGCAGCGTGAAGACGATGCAGATGAAGAACAGCTCGTCCCACAGCCCCACGGCGTTCACGCCGAGGAAGAAGCGTCCGACCTCGCCGCCGTCTGCGAGCTCCGGCCAGTTCAGGTACACGCCGGAGCCGAGGAAGTAGAACGGCAGGATGAGGTAGGCCGCGACGATGACGACGCCGACGTACGTCCACTGGGCGCGCGTCCAGCGCCCTCCTCGCCAGGGGAACGCGATCGAGCGATCCTTGTAGACGTACCGCGTCACGACGAACGGGATCACGAGCGCGAGCCCCAGCACGAGCGTGAAGCGGGCGACGCCCGCCCACGACACGTCTGCCTTCAGCTCGACGAGGCTGATGACCGTGAGGCTCGCCGCGATGACGGCGAGGTCGGCCCCCAGCCGTCGCGACAGGCCCGCGCGGTCGGTGAGCACGGCACCGAGCACGCCTGCGACGAGGATGACGTAGCCGGGGATCGTCTCGAGGAACCCGAAGAGCACGACGGCCGAGAGCGACACGAGCGCCGCCGGCACGATCGCGAGCGGATGCGTGGCCGTCGGATTCGGCTGCGCAGCACCCTCCCGGGCGTTGGTCTCGGGCGGCGTCGACACGTCCTCAGCCTACGGTCATGCCTCGCACCGGTGCGCGTGCCCGGTGGGCGGTGCGGCCAGGAGCGGCGCGCCTGCTGCCGAGCCCGACGCCGCTGTCGCGTCGGTGCTCGGCAGCCGTCAGCTCGCGGTCAGCTCGCGGTCGTCGCGAGGGCGTCGAGCGCCTCGTCGATCGGCGTGGAGCCGCCGTTGAGCTCGACGACGGTGCGGGTGAGCGTGGGGCGTGCGAGCACGCCCGCGATGAGCGCAGCGACGTCGGCCCTGGCGATCTCGCCCGGCTCCACCGAGGCATCGAGCTGCTTGACGTCGACCGCGCCCGCGGGGGCCTCGAGCGTGAGGCCGCTCGGCCGCAGGATGACCCACTCGAGCCCGGATGCCTCGAGCGCGGCATCCGCATCCGACTTCGCGTCGGCGTACGACCGGAACGACGAGTCGGCGGGCACGCCGTGGTCGGGGCCGGCACCGAAGTACGACACCATCACGTAGCGGCTCGCGCCCGCCGTCTCGGCAGCCTCGAACGTGCGGATCGCGGCGTCGCGGTCGACCGCGAGGGTGCGCGCGGCGTCGCCGCCGCCCGCGCCCGCCGACCAGACGACGGCATCCGAGCCCTCGAGCAGGCCGGTGAGCGAGGCGACGTCGAGCGAGGCGACGTCGGCGACGACCGGCGTCGCGCCGAGGGCTGCGACGTCGGCCTCGTGGTCGGGGTTGCGGATGATCGAGCGGACCTCGTGTCCGGCCTCGACGAGCAGGGGCGCCGCGAGCAGCGCCACCTTGCCGTGGCCTCCGATGATCGTGATCTGCATCATGCTCCCTTCTTCTTCAACAGCGGCAGCACGTCCTCGGCGAACTGGTCGAGGAAGCGCTGCTGGTCATGGCCCGGTCCGTGGAAGACCAGGTGGGTGAATCCGAGGTCGACGTAGTGGCCGATGGCCGCCGCCGTCTCCTCGGGGTCGGATGAGACGATCCATCGCTTGGCGACCTGCTCGATGGGCAGCTCGTCGGCGAGCCGCTGCATCTCGGTCGGCGAGTGCACCGACTGCTTCTGATCGGGCGTGAGCGACAGCGCAGCCCAGAACCTGGTGTTCTCGAGCGCCTGCTCGGGGTCGCGGTCGTACGAGACCTTGATCTCGATCATGCGGTCGACGTCGGCATCGGTGCGCCCGGCCTTCGCGATCCCCTCCTCGAGGTTGGGGATGATCGTCTCCTGGTAGTAGGCGTCGCCCTTGCCGGAGGTGCAGATGTGGCCGTCGCCGACCCGGCCCGCGTAGCGCGTCGTCGCGGGACCGCCGCCTGCGACGTAGATGGGGATGGGCTCGTGCGGCTTGTCGTAGATCGTCGCGCCGTCGGTGGAGTAGTGCTCCCCCTCGAACGTGACGAGGTCGTCCTTCCACAGCTGGCGGATGAGACGCACGGCCTCGCGGAGGCGCGCGAAGCGCTCGGGACCGTCGGGGAACGGCACGCCGATCGCGTGCTCGTTGAGCGCCTCGCCCGTGCCGACGCCGAGGATGAAGCGACCGGGGTGCACCTGGCCGAGCGTCGCGAACGCCTGCGCGATCACGGCCGGGTGGTAGCGCAGCGTGGGGGTGAGCACCGAGGTGCCCAGCACGATGCGGCTCGTGCGCTCGACCGCCATGCCCAGCCACGTGAGCGCGTTGGGGGCGTGGCCGCCCTCGTGCCGCCACGGCTGCAGGTGGTCGGAGATGAAGGCCGAGTCGAACCCGACGCGCTCCGCCTCGACCACGAGGTCGAGGAGCTCCGCGGGGGTGAACTGCTCGGCGCTGGCCTTGTATCCGTAGCGCATGCTCACCATGCTGCACCTTCCTCGTGAGGGAGCGCGATGCTGGCGGGTGCCTTGCGCGCACGGCCCGCTCGTGTGAGCGCCGACCCTGGCAATGTAGTCGATGCCCCACCGCTCGCGATACGCTCAGCGAACCAATGGTCCACTGAGTGGAATGGAATCGCGGATGCCCAGCACCCTCTTCCGTGGCGGCACGGTCGTGACCGCGAGCGGGTCGACGCGCGCGGACCTGCTCGTCGACGGCGAGCGCATCGCCGCGATCGGCACGGATCTCCACGCGCCGGACGCCACGGTCGTCGACGCACGCGGATGCCTCCTGCTACCCGGCGGCGTCGACACCCACACGCACTTCGAGCACATGGTCGCGAGCGGCGCGACGCGCACGGCCGACGACTTCACGAGCGGCTCGGTCGCGGCGCTGTGCGGCGGCACGACCACCGTCGTCGACTTCGTGCGCGCCCCGGCCGGCGCGGGCATCCGAGATGCGTTCCTGCGCCGCCGCGACCGCGCGCACGAGGCGATCGCGACCGACTTCGGCCTGCACCCCATCGTCCCCGCCAGCGCGGGCGACGACGACTCCATCGCGCAGCTGCGCAGGCTCGCGACCGAGGAGGGTGCGACGAGCTGGAAGCTCTTCATGGCCTACCCGGGCTCCATGGTCGGCGACGACGTGCTGCTGTCGGCCTTCCGCGCCGCGGCCGAGGTCGGCGCGCTGCCGATGGTGCATGCCGAGAACGGCCACATGGTCGCCGATGCGATCGCTCGACTCGTCTCCGCGGGCCGCGTCGATCCGACGCAGCACGTGCACGGCCACCCCGGTGCGGCGGAGGCGGAGGCGATCCGACGCGCCGCCGCGCTCGCGCAGCAGTCCGGCAGCGGGCTCTTCGTGGTGCACGTGTCGGCAGGCGAGGCCGTCGACGCGCTCGTCGCGCTGCGCGACGCCGGGCACGTCATCGGCGCCGAGACGTGCCCGCAGTACCTCGCGGCAGCCGCGGACGCACCGCACGTCGTCGGCGCGCTCGCGGCGGGTCACGTGTGCTCGCCGCCCATCCGCGAGGCGGCGAACCAGGAGGCCGTGTGGCGAGGGATCGCACTCGGCGTGCTGCAGACGATCGGCACGGACCATGCCGCGTTCATGCTCACCCAGGCGGCCGACCTGCCACCGCAGAAGGTCGTGCACGACGACTTCACGCGCGTGCCCAACGGCGTGCCGGGCGTCGAGGAGCGCCTCATGGTCATGCACGACCGCGGAGTCGGCACCGGCCGTCTCACGATCGAGCGCTTCGTCGACCTCGTCGCGACCGAGCCCGCGCGCCGCTTCGGCCTCGCGCGGAAGGGCGCGCTCGTCGCCGGCCGCGACGCCGACGTCGTCGTCTGGGATCCGTCCGCGACGCGCACGCTCTCGGCTGCGACGCTCCACAGCCGCGCGGACTACAGCGTCTACGAGGGCCTCGAGGTGCGCGGCGCGCCCCGCGAGGTCTGGCGCCGCGGCACGCTCGTCGCCGACCACGGCGAGCCCGTCGGGACGCTCGCGGGCACCGGCCACTACCAGCACCGATCCACCACCCACCCCACGGAGGCCTCATGACCCTGCAGCTCGGGATCCATCTCGGCGAGCGCTTCACGCTCGAGGAGACCTACGCCGCCGCCGACCTCGCCGAGCGATACGGCTTCGACTCGCTGTGGGTCGCGGAGGGCAGGCTCACGCGCGACGCCCTCACGATCATGGCGCTGCTCGCCGACCGGACCGAGCGCGTGCGCATCGGCTCGGGCGTCGTCAACAACAAGTCGCGCAACGCCGCCCTCATGGCCGTCAGCTTCAAGACGCTCGACGAGATCGCGCCCGGTCGCATCATCTGCGGCATCGGCGCGTGGTGGGAGCCGCTCGCGACGAAGGTGGGCACGCCGCTGCGCAAGCCCGTCACGGCGATGCGCGAGTACGTCGACGTCCTGCAGCGGTTCTTCCGCAACGAGGAGGTGACGATCGATGGCGAGTTCGTGCAGATGGATGGCGTACGGTTCGACCGCATGTACGCCGAGAACGTCGCCGTCGACATCCCCATCTACGCGGGCGCCGTCGGGCCCCGCATGCTCGAGCTCGCCGGCGAGACGATGGACGGCGTCTACCTCGACTTCCTGCTGCCGGTGTCGTACGTCGACTTCGCGCAGGCGCAGCTCGCGAAGGGCCTCGCGAAGCGCACCGACGGCGTGACGAGCGTCGACGTGACGCAGACGATCGCATGCGCCGTCGACGACGAGGACCCTGCTTGCGCCGTCGACGCGTGCCGCAACTTCCTCACGATGTACCTCATGCAGCAGCCGCACATCGCGGAGCACGCTGGCGTCGCGCCCGAGATCGTCGAGCAGATCCAGGAGGTCGCCGGCTGGCCGGCGACGCCCGACGACATCCGCCGCGCCATGCGCTTCGTGCCCGACGAGGCCGTGCATCGCGTGTGCGCGGCCGGCTCGACCGCCGACGTCGTCGCGAAGCTCGAGGAGTACCACGCGGCGGGCGTGCGCGTGACGGTCCTGAACCCGCTCGGCTCGGGCAAGCTGCAGACGATCGAGCGCGTCGCACGCGCCCTGGCGTGACGGAGGGGATCGTGGCGGAGCAGAAGGACGCGGGGCTCGTGCAGAAGACCGTGCGCATCGTGCGGACGGTCGCGGCGAGCGCCGACGGCATGGGGCTCTCGGACGTCGCACGCGAGACGGGCTTCTCGAAGGCGACGTGCTTCCGCATCCTCGGCGCGCTCGAGGACGAGGGGTGGCTCGAGTCGGATCCCGTGACGCGGCACTTCCGCGTCTCGCTCGACCTGTACCTCACGGTCGCGGGGCAGCGCAGCCCCGCGCGGGTGTCGGAGCTCATCGACGCGATCCTTCGCGACGTCGCCGCCGTCGTGCGCGAGACGTGCGGCCTCGACCGCCTCGACGAGCGGGCGGCGCTCGTGCTGCGCGAGATGCAGGGGCCGCACCAGATCGGCCATTCCGCGAAGGAGGTCCCGCGCAGGTTGAGCGCCGTGCGCACGTCCACGGGCCGCGTCATGCTCGCGCACGGCGACCGCGCGGTCGCGCGCGCCCTCTTCCTCGCGGAGGCGGGCATGCAGCCGCCGCTGCCGTTCGCGGACGCCGACGCGTTCGACGCGGAGCTCGACCGCGTCGTCGCCGACGGCTACGCCGTGTGCAGGGACGAGCTCGAGGTCGGCCTGACGGCGGTCGCGGTGCCGGTCGACGTGCACGCAGGCGCGGCGTTCGCCGTCTGGGCCTCGGGGCCGACGTTCCGCATGGGCGAGGCACCGATGCAGGAGACGGTCGAGACGCTGCGCGACGCCGCCGAGCGACTCTCGGTGCTGCTGCGCGACGAGCGGACGATCGCGCCGCCCGCGGCCTGACGCAGAGCCCTCGACGCCGGCGCGCCCCATCGGGCGCGCCGGCGTCGTCGCGTCTGGAGGCCCCTTGGCGCTGCGGCTCGCTGCCTGCCTCGATCGACCCGCGATGGAGACATCGGCGAAACACCATCGACATCTGCGCCAGACACACTTAGCATGTCATTCAGCGAACCCATGGTCCGATCAGTGAACCGGAGGTGCCATGTCGACGACGACGATCCGCAGGCGAGGTGTCGCCGCGGACCCCCTGCGCGCAGCGCGGGCGATGCCGCGAGAGCGCAGGCGCCGCCTCGGCGTCGTGCAGCAGGTGCTCGTCGCACTCGCGATCGTCGCGGCCGTCGTCGTGCTGTGGGAGGCGTACAAGGCGCTGGGGGCCGCGACGGGCGACCGCATCCCGTTCACCGACGTCCGACTGCCGGTGTCGTCCTCCGACACCGCCATGCCGCACGTGTGGACCATCGTGTCGTCGCTCGCCGCCCCCGCATCGTCGGCGACGACCCAGACGCTGCTGGGCTACCTGCTCGGCGAGACCGGCGTCACGCTTCGCGAGGCGGCGTACGGGCTGCTGCTCGGCAGCGCGCTCGGCATCGCCCTCGCGGTGATCCTCCGCGAGATCCCCATCCTCTCCCGCGGCGTCATGCCATGGCTCGTCGTCTCGCAGACGATCCCGCTCGTCGCGCTCGCGCCCATCATCGTCATCTGGGTCGGCGGCCTCGGCCTGCCGAGCTGGATCGCCGTCACGATCATCTCGGCGTACCTGTCGTTCTTCCCCGTCACCGTCAACGTGCTCACAGGGCTGAACTCCGCCGACCCCATCCACCTCGAGCTGATGCGCTCGCTGCACGCCTCCCGGCTGCAGACGCTCGTGTGGGTGCGCATCCCCGCAGCGATCCCCTCGCTCTTCAGCGGCCTGCGGCTCGCCGCGACGGCGAGCGTCGTCGGCGCGATCGTCGGAGAGCTGTCGGCAGGCACGGGGCTCGGCATCGGTCGCGCGATCCTCAGCGCCGCCTACTTCTACTCCACCGGCCCGGAGAAGCTCTTCGCGGCCGTGCTCGTCGCATCGCTCGCGGGCGTCGTCTTCGTCCAGATCATCACCGTCGTCGAAGCACTCGTGCTGCGCAGGAGGACCCAGTGACCACCACATCCGCGACCCCGCTCGACCAGGACGCCCCCGCGACCCCGGCCATCTCGCTGCGCGGCATCTCGAAGGTCTTCGAGACCGCCTCGGGCCCCGTGCACGCCCTCGACGGCATCGACCTCGACATCGAGCCCGGCGCGTTCGTGTCGCTGCTCGGCCCGTCCGGCTGCGGCAAGAGCACCCTGCTGCGCGTCATCGGCGACCTCATCGCACCGACCGAGGGCACCGTCGAGCTGCACGGCAGCCCCGCCTCCCAGGCCAGGAAGCGCCGCGAGTACGGCATGGTGTTCCAGCAGGCGGGGCTCATGGACTGGCGCACGGTGCGTCGCAACATCGAGCTGCCATTGCAGGTGCAGGGCGCCGGCCGCGACGAGCGTCGCGAGCGAGCGCGCGAGATGCTGCGGCTCGTGAAGCTCGACGGCTTCGAGCACCACCGCCCGCGTCAGCTCTCCGGAGGCATGCAGCAGCGCGTCGCCATCGCGCGCGCCCTGTCGTTCCAGCCGAAGGTGCTGCTCATGGACGAGCCGCTCGGCGCGCTCGACGAGATGAACCGCGAGCACATGCAGCGCGAGCTGCTGCGCATCTACCAGGAGACCGGCACGACGATCGTCTTCGTCACGCACTCCGTCGCCGAGGCGGCGTTCCTGTCGACCGAGGTCGTCGTCATGTCGCCCCGCCCCGGCCGCATCGCCGAGCGCATCGCGATCGACCTGCCGCGCTACCGCAACGACGAGACGCGCCTGAGCGACGCGTACTTCCAGGCCGAGTCCAAGGTGCGGGCCGCGCTGCACGGCGTGCTCGACGAGTCCAGGAGCGCGGCATGACCGCGACGACCCAGATGCCGCTGGCCGCGGGAGCGCAGCACCGCCCGCGCCGGCAGCGCATCACCGTCGCCCAGGTGGCGCCGCCGCTCGTCGTCGGCGTGCTGGCGCTGGCCGTGTGGGAGCTCGCCGTGCGCGCACTCGACATCCAGGCCTACCTGCTGCCCGCCCCCTCCGCGATCGCCGCTGCGCTCGGCACGCACCTCGGCACGATCCTCAGCGCGACGCAGGTGACGGCGGCGGCCGTCGTCGGCGGCATGGCGCTCGGTGCGATCTCCGGCGTGCTCGCCGCCTTCGTCGTCAGCCTGCTCGAACGCCTCGCCTCGACGGTGCTCGTGCTCGTCGCCGTGCTCAGCTGCGCCCCGATCGTGGCGCTCGCCCCGATCTTCAACCAGTGGTTCGGCTCGTCGAACCTCATGTCGAAGATCGCCGTCGCCGCCATCATGGTGTTCTTCCCCGTCATGGTGAACACGACCCGCGGCCTGCTGCGCGTCGACCCGTTGCACCGCGAGCTCATGGACTCGTTGTCCGCCTCGCCCGTGCAGCTCATGCTGTGGGTCCGCATCCCCGGCGCCCTCCCCTCCCTCTTCGACGGCCTGAAGATCGGCTCGACGCTCTCGGTCATCGGCATCATCGTCTCCGAGTACTTCGGAGGCACCGCCAACGCGCTCGGCGTGCTCATCGCCAACACGGCAGCGCTCTCCCGGTTCGAGCAGACGTGGGCGGCCGTCACGGTCGCGAGCGTCCTCGGGCTCGCCCTCTACGCGTTCGTGCTCCTGCTCGAACGTCTCGCCATGCCCTGGCACCACTCCCTCTCCCGAACCTGAGGAGGTTCATCACCATGCACCCTCGACGTCGGCGCGCATCCCGCGCCATCCCCATCGTCGCCGCGGCGGCCCTCACCCTCTCCGCCTGCTCCGGCATGTCCGACGAGCAGCCGCAGACCGCACCCGTCAACGACAGCTGCGAGACCGTCGACGAGGTCACGGTCGTGCTGCAGTGGGTCGCCCAGGCGCAGTTCGCCGGGTACTACGCGGCGCAGGAGAACGGCCACTACGCCGACCTCTGCCTCGACGTCACCATCCAGGAGGGCGGCACGAACGTCGTGCCGCAGCAGGTGCTCGCCTCCGGCAACGCCCAGTTCGCCGTCAGCCACGTCGTGAAGAGCATGGTGTCTCGCGAGCAGGGCGCCGACATCGTCAACATCGGCCAGGTGTTCGAGCGCGGCGCGTACCTCCAGGTCTCGTGGGCCGACTCCGGCATCGAGGAGCTCTCGGACATCGCGGGGACCACCATGGGCTCGTGGGGTGGCGGCAACGAGCTCGTGCTCTACGGGGCGCTGCGTGCCAGCGGCGTCGACCCGGTCAGCGACGTCACGGTGCTGCAGCAGCCCTTCGACATGTCGATGCTGCTGAACGGCGAGGCCGACAGCGTGCAGGCGAAGACCTACAACGAGTTCGCGCAGCTGCTCGAGACCGTGAACCCCGACACCGGCGAGCTGTACCAGCCGGAGGACTTCTCGGTCATCGACCTGCAGGAGGAGGGCTTCTCGTCGCTCGAGGACGGCATCTACGCGCAGGAGTCGTGGCTCGCCGAGGGTGACAACGAGGACGTCGCGACCCGCTTCCTCGCCGCGAGCTACATGGGCTGGACCGACTGCCGCGACGACGGCGACGCGTGCGTGCAGATGGTGCTCGCGCAGGGCAGCGCCCTCGGCACGAGCCACCAGGCGTGGATGATGAACGAGGTCAACGCGCTCATCTGGCCGTCGACGAACGGCATCGGCCGCATGGACGAGGCCGCGTGGGGGCAGACGGTCGAGCTCGCGATCGACGGCGAGGTCCTCACCGAAGAGCCGGTCGACGGCTACCGCACCGACCTCACCGAGAGCGCCATCGCCCTCATGGAGGACGCTGGCTACGACGTCGACGGCGCCGACTGGGAGCGCGCCGACGTCGAGCTCGTCGAGGGCGGTCGATAGCGATGACGACGACCACGACGTCCGCGATCCGCATCGCCTGCGCGCAGACGGATCCGGTGCTCGGCGACGTCGAGGCCTCGACGGCCGCGACCGTCGACGCCATCCGAGCCGCAGCCGACGTGGGCGCGGACGTCGTGGTGCTCCCCGAATGCGCCTCGGCGGGCTGGGCGTTCGCCGACGAGGACGAGGCGCGCGCCACGGCGCAGGGCCTCGACGGCGAGACCATCCGCGCCTGGCACTCCGAGGCGCGCAGCCACGACCTGTGGGTGTGCGGCGGCTTCAGCGAGCTCGGCGCCGACGGCCGCATCTACAACTCCGCAGCCCTCGTCTCCCCGGGCGGCGTCGCCTCCGTGTACCGCAAGGTGCACCTGTGGAACGCGGAGCACGACGCCTTCACCCCCGGAGACGGCGGCTTCCCCGTCGTCGACACCCCGTTCGGCCGCGTCGGCATGCTCATCTGCTACGACGCATGGTTCCCCGAGAGCTTCCGCTCGCTCGCGCTGCAGGGTGCCGACCTCGTGCTCGCCCCCAGCGACTGGGTGCCGAACCCGCACCAGCCGACCGATCAGCCGCCGTTGGCGCACATCGTCACGATGTCGGCAGCGCACTCGAACCAGCTCGTCGTCGCCGCCGCGAGTCGCGTCGGCGTCGAGAGAGGGACGCGCTTCATCGGCGCGAGCATCATCGTCGGCCACGACGGCTGGCTCGTGACGAGACCGGGCACCGACGCCGAGGACGTCATCTGGGCCGACGTCGACCCGATCGGCTCGCGCGAGGCGCGCCGCACCGACCCCTTCAACCGTCCTCTCGGCGATCGTCGCCCCGAGGCATACACCCACGAGACTTCGATGGAGGAGCACACGTGAGCATCGTCGTGAGGAAGATCGTCAGGCATCGCGAGGAGACGCTGCGCGAGAACGGCAGGGACGTGCCGCGCGCGCACGTCGTCGCCTGGGTCGCCGCCGTGATCGAGAACCCGTACGGCACGGGCGGCTACGTGCAGGATCTCGTCACGATCGCCGACGAGATCGGCCAGGAGATCGGTGCGCTGCTGGGACCCGCGACCGTCGCGCTCCTCGACGCCGAGGTCGAGGCGTTCGGCAAGGCTGCGCTCGTGGGCATCGGCGGCGAGGTCGAGCACGGCTCCGCGCTCATCCACAACCTCCGGTTCGGCAACGAGTTCCGCGACGCGGCAGGCGGCACCGAGCTGCTGCCCGCCGCCGAGAAGGTGGGCGTGACCGGCGCGTCGATCGACGTGCCCCTCAAGCACATCCTGGACGCGAAGACGCGCTCCCACCATCAGACGGTCACCCTCACGATCGCCGACGCGCCCCGACCGGACGAGATCGTCGTCGCGTGCCTCGCAGCGAGCGCCGGCCGTCCGCTGGCCCGGCTCGCGACGTTCGGCGCGGAGGTGACGCCGTGACCGGCGTGCTCGCCGAGCCCGTCGCTCGGCCCTGGACGCCGGAGCGGATCCTCGCCTCCGATCAGCGCCACGTCATCCGCAGCTGGTCGCAGCAGGGCAAGCCTGCGCAGGCCGTCGTCACGCACGGCGAGGGATCGTGGTTCTTCACCGGCGATGGCCGCCGCATCCTCGACTTCCAGTCGCAGCTCGTGAACCTCAACCTCGGCCACCAGCACCCCAGGCTCGTGGAGGCGATCCAGCAGGCGGTCGCCGAGATGGCGTACATCGGGCCCGGGTTCGCGGCCCGTTCGCGCTCGGAGCTCGGGGAGATGCTCGCGAGCATCGCACCCGGTGATCTGTCGATGTCGTTCTTCACCACGGGAGGCGCCGAGGCGAACGAGAACGCAATCCGCCTCGCCCAGCACATGACCGGCAGGCAGAAGATCATGGCGCGGTACCGCTCGTACCACGGTGCGACCCTGGGCGCCCTCGCCGCGACGGGCGACCCGCGCCACCACGCCGGCGGCCACACGGTGCCCGGCATCGTGCGGTTCCAGGATCCCGACACCTACCGCACCCCCACCGGCCGTCCCGCCGACGAATGCCCCGTGTGCCTCGGCGCCCCGCACGTCGAGGACATCCTGCAGTACGAGGACCCGTCGACGGTCGCCGCGATCATCGTCGAGACGATCACCGGCACGAACGGGCTGCTCGTGCCGCCCGACGGCTACCTGCGCTCGCTGCGCGAGGTGTGCGACCGCTACGGCATCATGCTCATCGCCGACGAGGTCATGGCGGGGCTCGGCCGTACCGGCGAGTGGTTCGCGGTCGACCACTGGGACGTCGTGCCCGACATCATCACGAGCGCGAAGGGCTTGAACTCCGGCTACGTGCCGCTCGGCGCGATGATCGTCGGCGACCGCTCCCGCGAGTGGCTCGAGGCGAACAAGTTCTGGGGCGGCCAGACGTATGCGGGGCATCCGCTCGCGTGCGCCTCGGGCGTCGCATCGCTGCGCATCATGGAGGAGGAGGGCATCCTCGACAACGTGCGCGAGCGCGGCGCGCAGCTCGAGCGAGCCCTGCTGGCGATGCAGGCGCGCTACCCGATCATCGGCGACGTGCGTGGCAAGGGGCTCTTCTACGGCATCGAGCTCGTCCGCGACCGCGCGACGAAGGAGCCGCTCGTGCCGTTCAACGCCGCGGGCGCGGCGGCCGCTCCCATGCAGGCCATCGTCGCCGACGGTTGGGCGAAGGGCATCTACCTCTCCGCGAACAATGCGGTGCTGCGGCTCACCCCGCCGCTGATCATCTCGGAGGAGGAGCTCGACCTCGGCATCGCGATGCTCGACGAGATCCTCGCGACGGCTGACGCGAGGCTGCAGCGAGGAGACGTCTGATGCGGGCGGCAGCCATCCAGATCGGCGTGGGGCGCTCCGTCGCCGACACCATCGTCGACGCGCGTGCGCTCGTCGACGAGGCGGCAGCCGACGGCGCGACGTTCGTCGTCCTGCCGGAGCTCTACGCCGTGCCGTTCGTGCAGCCCGAGCCGGATCCCGAGTACTTCGCGCTCGCCGAGCCGCTCGACGGGCCGTCGAACGCCATGGCACGTGAGGCATCGGAACGCCACGGCATCACCGTGGTCTCCTCGGTGTTCGAGGCGTCGTCGGTGCCGGGGGTCTATCACAACACGTCCTGCACCTACTCGGCGGGCGCGCTCGTGCAGATCTACCGCAAGTCGCACCTGCCGTTCTCGAACGGCTTCCCCGAGAAGTACTACTTCCGACCCGGTGGCGAGGCGCCGTCCGCCGTCGACACCGTCGCCGGCCGTGTGGGCACCGTCATCTGCTACGAGCGGCACTTCCCCGAGCTCGCACGCGCCGTCGCGCTCGACGGCGGCATCGCGCTCGCCCTGCCGGTCGCATGCGCGAGCGCCCCGATGCGGGACGTGTTCCAGATCGAGCTGCGCGCGCTCGCGATCGCGAACGGCATGGGCGTCGTGTGCGCGAACCGCTCGGGACTCGAGGTGGAGAAGGACTACTTCGGCACGAGCGCCGTGTACGGCCCCAGCGGCGAGGTGCTCGCGCAGGTCGACGACGGCCCAGGCATCGCGGTCGCCGACCTCGACCCGACGGCGATCGCGGCGACGCGACGCACGCGCCCGTTCCTCCGCGACCGCCGCCCCGACCTGTACGGCACGCTCGTCTGACGGCGCGAGCGCCGACGAGCTGCAGCACCGCCCATCCGCGTCGCGCGGGTGGGCGGTCCTGCGTTCGCACGGATGCCGTGTCAGGCGCGCGGCCAGGCGTCGACGAGGCGGCCGAGCAGCGCAGCGAGCTGCTCGCGCTCAGCGGGCTCGAGCGTCGCGAGCGCCTCGGCGACGGGCGCCGCTCGCCGCTCGCGGTGCGCATCCGCATGCGCGCGACCCTTCGCGGTGACGGCGATGCGCGAGCGACGCGCATCGGCCGGATCCGGCTCCCGACGCACGAGCGCCTCGTGCTGCAGCATCTGGACGACGCGCGATGCGCGGGGCTGGTCGATGCCGATCGCGGCACCCAGCTCGGTGATCGACAGGGGCTCGTCGGCGGCTGCCAGCACCGCGAGCGCACGGTGCACGGCCATCATGCGCGCACGGCCGCCCGGGCCGCGAGGGCCACGGGGGTGCTCGTCGGCGGCGCCGTGGTCGTGGTCGAGGCGCCTCGGGCCGTGATCGCCGCCGCTCGTCGGGCGGGCGTGCGGGCCTCGCGGCGGCCACCCCCGCCCGAACGGGGCTGCTGGACCTCCGGGGGCGCCTGGACCTGGAGGACCGCCGGCCGGGCCTGGGATGCCGCGCCCTCTGCGCAGGATCGCGAGCGCATCCAGTGCGTTCGCGACGGCTGCGGCGGCGTCGTCGGAGCTCGGGTCTTGACGTGACGGGCACATGCATGTCATCCTACATGTGCATGCTTGATGACATGCACTTGCGATGCGACAGGGCAGGGTCCCGCGGCCAGCAGCCGCCCGATCCCGGCGCCACCGGGCGCCCGGCATCGCCCCATCCACGAAGGAGCCACCATGAGCACCCACGACATCCACCCAGAGACCACGCCCGAGCCGCGCGACGAGCGCCGCTGCGGGCACCCGCACCACGACGCCCACGGCGAGCACGGTCATCGCGACGCCAGCGAGCACCGCGACCGCAGGCACGGGATGCGCGACGAGCGCGCGCCGTTCGGCAGGGGCATGCACCCCCGCCGGGCGTTCAGCCACCCCATGGGGCACGGCGAGCGCGGCTTCGGCCACGGCCCGTTCGGCCCCGGATCGGGCCCCGGTCGGCCCGACGCGGCGGACGATCGCTCGTCCCGCGGCGAGCGCGGCAGCGGCCACGCGAGGCAGCGGCGGCTCGACCGCCGCATCCTGCGCACCGCCCGCATCGTCGCCGTCGCCGAGCACCGCGCCGGCCGCGAGGCCGTCGAGCGCACGATGGCGGCGAGCGTGAGCCACGCCGACCACGAGGCGACGATGCGCACCCTGCGCTCGATCGCGCGCGCCGTGCGGGCCGAGCACCTGCCCGGCCGCCGGCACGGCGGCGAGCAGCACGGCGGCGAGCAGCCGCAGCGCTGACCGCAGCATCCACGACGAGGGGCCGCACCATCCGGTGCGGCCCCTCGTCGCGTGCGTGGGCGGTGCGATGTGCACGGCTGCGGCACGGCACGGTCGCATGCGTCGCTGGCGGCGCGCACCGCGGCACATGGCGCCACGGGGCAGACTGCTGTCGTGCACGACGCCGCCCCGATCACGAGCATCGAGCTGCTGCTCGACGCGGATGCGGAGGCCGCCGTGCGCGCCGAGTGGGATGCGCTCGCCGCCGCCGGCCTCTCGAGCATGGCGCCGCATGCATCGCCGTCCAACCGGCCGCACGTCACGCTGCTCGCGCGCCGCGGCGCCGTGCCGCATCCCCTCGCGCTGCCGGCGGACGCAGTGCCGCTGCCGCTCGTGCTCGGCGCGCCTGTGCTGCTGGGCACCGGTGAGCGCCGCGTGCTCGCGCGGTCGGTCGTGCCGTCGGCGGCCTTGCTGGCGTTGCACGCGGCCGTGCGGCATGCCGCAGGGCACGACGGCGACGACGTCGAGCACATGGCGCCGGGCGCGTGGACGCCGCACGTGACCCTCGCGCGCCGCCTGCGCCTCGCCGACCTCACGCGAGCGCTGCCGCTCGTCGGCGACGAGCTCGCGGTGCAGGCCGTCGCCATCCGCCGGTGGGATGC
This sequence comes from Agrococcus sp. AC640b, assembly GCF_979255995.1. Classification (NCBI taxonomy): domain Bacteria; kingdom Bacillati; phylum Actinomycetota; class Actinomycetes; order Micrococcales; family Microbacteriaceae; genus Agrococcus; species Agrococcus sp. AC640b. The sequence goes on along the minus strand of NZ_CEEDMM010000010.1, from coordinate 27,736 downwards.
CGCGACCCGCACGGTCACGGCCCTGCGGCCCTGACGCCGGTCGCGCTCCCGGACCCTACACGCCGCGCCAGAGGCGCTGCTCCACGGCCGAGAGCCTCGCCCGATCCGGCCCGTCGAGCGCGTCGTGGGCACGAGCCGCAGCGTCGCGGGCGGTCGCAACCAGCAGGTCCGCGTGCTCGGGCGAGCACGCCGCGAGCGAGGCGAGGCACTTCTGCAGCCGCGCGTGCACCTCGAACACGGCCGCGCCGTCGCGTGCGATCGGACGCACGGCATCGTCGAGCAGGTCCTCGATGTCCGGGGGCGCGATGGACGTCGCCGGATACCGCACCTCGTCGTCGACCTCGGCGACGAACGCGCGCTCGAAGATGCGCTGCAGCGCTGCGAGGACGTCGATGGCGGTGCCGGGATCGTTCGTCGCTGGAGAGAGCGCTCGGCTGCCGATCTCCGCCAGCGCGATCACGCCGAGGCGTGGATCCTGACCGTAGGTGCGGTGGCGGTCGAGCTGGAAGGCGCGTTCGACGACGCGGCTCGCATCGTCGTCGATCGGACGGGACACCCGCACGAGCGGCACCCGCCGGTCGGCGAGGCGACCCGGGCGCGCGACGATGAGGATCTCGACGCCGGCGTCGGTCGCGATCGCATCGAGGGCTCCGACGTCGACGTGCGCGACGTACCCGCTCTCGTCGGCGAAGACGGCGTGCCAGTCGTCATGCGCGCTCGTCGCTCGCCGCGCGCCGAGCGTCGGAGCGACCGCATACGCCTCCAGCGCGTCGCCGGCAGCGCGCTCGACCCGATCGATGACGTCCGCCATGCGGCCGAAGGTCGCGAGATGCGATACCCAGCGCAGCAACGTCACGACGATGACCGCGATCACCACGAGCGTGCCGACGAACAGGATCGTCCGCCCCTCCTCGTCGTAGTAGCCCGTCGAGAGGGCGATGATCCCGACCATCGCGAAGACGAAGGCACCGACGAACGTCGACAGCGCATTCTGGGAGGTGCGGTCGGCGACGAGCAGTTGCGTCGCTCGCGGCGTCGCGTTCGTCGTCGCGGATGCGTACGCGCTCACCATGGCGGTCACGGAGAAGGTGGTGGCCGTCAGCATCGCGGTGGCGATGATCTGCAGCAGCGAGCCCACGGAGTTCTGGCCCAGCTCGATGGAGAGCCGGAACGGCATCGCAGCACCAACAGCTCCCGCGAGCAGCGCGAATGCGATCGCGATGCCGGTGAAGATCGTCGCCCTGAACCAGATCTTCCTCGACAGGGTCGCGACCGCCCGCGCGATCGTCCCTCGGTCGTTGGCCTGCACTCCACGATGCTAGAGGCACGCCCCGTGTCGCTCGATCCGTGCATGCCGCGCGGCACCGCGGACGCATCGCGCGAGGCGCCCAGCGTCGAGCGTCGACGGGATCTGCGCCTCGCCCGCGAGCAGCGACCGATCGACGCGGGACGAGCGCAGCAGCGCGGTCCGCGCCGCCTCAGTGCTCCGCGATGGGAGCCGGGGGCACGGGCGTGAGGTGGAACGACGCCGACGACCTGCTCGCCGTGGGGCCCCGCTGGCCCTGGTAGCGGTTCTTGTTGTCGCCCGTGCCGTAGGGGTGCTCCGACGGGCTCGTGAGCTGGAAGTAGCAGATCTGCCCGATCTTCATGCCCGGCCACAGCTTCACCGGCAGCGTCGACACGTTCGCGAGCTCCAGCGTGACGTGGCCGGAGAAGCCGGGGTCGATGAATCCGGCCGTCGAGTGCGTGAGCAGGCCGAGGCGACCGAGCGACGACTTGCCCTCGAGCCTGGCCGCGACGTCGGCGGGCAGCGAGACGCGCTCGTACGTCGCGCCCAGCACGAACTCGCCGGGATGCAGGATGAACGCCTCGCCGTCGGGGGTGTCGACGAGCCGCGTGAGCTCCGGCTGGTCGATCGACGGGTCGATGAACGGGTACCGGTGGTTGTCGAAAAGGAGGAACTGCCGATCGAGGCGCACGTCGACGCTCGACGGCTGCACCATCGACAGGTCGAGCGGGTCGAGACCGAGGTCGCCGGAGTCCAGACGGGCACGGATGTCGCGGTCGCTGAGCAGCACGCCCCGAGCCTACGGGCGTCGACGTGCCGTCCGCAGCGCGTGGGGCACGGCATCGACGCGACGTGCGCGGGATTGACGGGATGCGCCAGAGGCCGGACGCTGGAGGCGGAGGTCGCCATGCCCGCACTCGGAGGACCCGCACCCAGGAGTCCCGCGCTCGAGCTGCTCGTCGAGCAGGTCGCCCGCGTCGTGGCTCGCGCACGCGCGCAGCAGGGCGACGACGTGGTGCGCGACCGCGTCGCCTCGACCATCACGCCCCACGACGCCGAGGTCGCCGCCCGCGTGCTGCGCACCCTCGGCCGCGAGCTGGGCGACGCACCCGTCGACCTCGGCGCGCTCGACGCGCGCCTGCGCGCGATCGCCAACGCGAGCGGTGAGCCAGACGCGGCTGCGGCAGACGAGGATGCCGCGACGCCGTCGGATGCGCCGGGCGCACCGGGCAGGCGTCCCCCGCCGCCGACGGGCCTGCGCTCGGCAATGCACCGCCGGCGTCGCTGACGCCAGCTGGCCCGGGCACGCCGACGCGACGCGCCCGCGTCACGGTGCCCCACGCGTCGCGGCTCCGCCTCCACCCGCTCCCTGAGGTGCGGGCACGCAGACCCGCCTCGGTCAGCGCTTCGCGGTCCAGACGCCGCGCGCGATCGAGAACACGCCGTACGCGCCGATGCCGAGCGCGACGACCAGCAGCACGACGGGGCCGAACGGCAGCTCCTGCAGCGACTTCAGCGCATCGTCGAGACCGCCTGCCTGCGACGCGTCGTGCGTGACGGCGGCGGCGACGAACAGCACGCCGACGACGCCGATCGCGACGCCCTTCGCGACGTAGCCGAGGACCCCGAGCACCGTGGCGGCATGCCTCGCGGAGGGCGGCGGCGCGATGTGCTTCTGGAACGACTGCCGCACGCCCTGCACGACGAAGGCGATGCCGACCACGACGATGCCGACGCCGACGACGCCGACGAGCACCTGACCGAACGGCTGCGCCATGAGCGCACCCGTCGTCGACTGCGCCTGCTCGTCACCGCCGCCACCGCCACCCCCGACCGCCGTCGTGATGCCCGTCGCCGCCACGGCGCCGTACGCGACGGCCTTGCCGACGCCCTTCGCGAGCGCCTTCGCCCCCTCGCTCGCGCGCTGCGCGACGCCTTCGAGGATCGCGAAGACCGCGAGCGCGAGCATCGCGACCGCGACGGCCCACAGCGCCGCGACGCCGAGCGGCGTCGACGCGATCGCCTGCATCGCGCCGCCCTGGTCTGCGGATCCGCCGGCGCCGAGCGCGACGGCTGCGGCGAGGCCGGCGATCGCGAGGTGCACGATGCCGTTCGCGACGTGTCCTGCACGGGCGAGCGAGCGCATGGTGCGGCTCCGCTCGAGGCGGGAGGCGTGGTGCTCGGCGTCGCCTGCTGCCTGCTTCGCGGCGCCTGCCGCCTGTCGGACGTCTCGTCGATCGGGCATCCAGCGACGGTACCGACTGCGGCCGATGCCGCAGGAGGGGTCGACAGCGGGTCGCGTCCGTGCGAGCAGCAGATCGCCACGCGACGGCCAGCGCGGATGCAGCGCTCCCCCAGCCTGGCGCGCGTACCGTGTGAGGCGTCCACGTCCCTCAGAGAGGCTCTCCCATGCCCGCACGCCGCGTCCCGCTGCTCGCCACCATCGCCCTCGCGGCGGCCGTCACGCTCACCGGCTGCATCTCGGGACCGCCAGCGCCGCAGGCCCCCGAGACCACGGCGCCCGAGACCACGGCGCCCGAGACGAGCGACGCTCCCTCGGAGTCCGAGGAGGCGGAGGAGACCGAGGCGGCCGCCCCGTCGGGCGACGTCGCAGCCCCCGGCACCGAGCTCGCCTTCGGCGAGAGCGCCACGGTCGAGCTGCTCAACCTCGACGACGAGGCGCAGCTCGTGTCGATCACGGTCACGGGCACGCGCCCGGGCTCGGTGGCCGACTTCGAGGCCGCGGGCCTCGACCAGGACTTCATCGACCAGCTCGTCGGCTACGAGCCGCTCTACGTCGACATCGAGATGACGAAGCTCGAGCCCTACACGGCCGAGCTCGCGTACGAGTCGATCTACACCGACTTCGGCGGCATCGACGGCACCGACAACGCGCTGCAGGACATCTCGATCTTCGGCGAGTTCGCGCCGTGCGACTCGAGCTCGATCGAGCCCGAGACCGACACGGGCGCCGTGCACACGACGTGCATCATCGTCGCCACCCGCGAGGGCCAGGAGTTCGGCGGCGTCACGTACGGCCCGTACGACACCGCGTACGACGACTACGACGGCGAGCCGCTCGTCTGGCGCCCCTGACGCCACGATCCGGCGCGTCGCGACGCAGGAGAGGGGCCGCCCGGCATCGCCGGGCGGCCCCTCTCGTCGTGCAGCGCGAACGCCTCGCGTCAGCGCGTCTGGCCCGTGTGCTGACCCTCGGAGATCTCCTCGACGGTCTTCGCGTTGAACGCGTCGAGGTCGTCGGGCGTGCGGCTCGACGTGAGGCCCTGGTCGACGACGACCTCCTCGTCGACCCACGTCGCGCCAGCGTTGACGAGGTCGGTCTTGAGGCTCGGGTAGCTCGTGAGGGTGCGGCCGCGCACGGCGTCGGCGTCGGTGAGGATCCATGCGCCGTGGCAGATGACCGACACGGGCTTGTGCTGGTCGAAGAACGCGCCGGCGAAGGCGACGGCTGCGTCGTCCATGCGCAGGTGGTCGGCGTTGACGACGCCGCCTGGCAGCACGAGCGCGTCGAAGTCGTCTGCGCTCGCGGAGCCGACCGCGAGGTCGACGGCCTGCGTGTGACCGTTCTTGCCCTCGACCGAGCCGTCCTTCGGGCTGACGAGGGTCGCGGTCGCGCCTTCACCCGTCACGGCCTCCCAGGGGCTCGTGAGCTCCGAGTCCTCGAATCCGTCGGTGAGCAGGAACGCGACCTTCTTGCCGTCGAGCTGCGCCATGGTGTGCCTCCTGGTGGATCGGTGGATGCGGTGCCTCCACGGTAGGAAGCGTGCGGTCGCGCTCGCGCGGCCTTGACAGGGTTCGCGCTCGGCGAAGCCGCTGCCGCCGCGACCCGACGTCGAGTCGGGCGTCGGGTCGCGGCTGGCGACGCGTGGACGGGGTGCGCTAGCATTCCTGAACGAACGGTCAGGAATTCGCGAGCATGCGCGTCCGGCCCACATCGTGTCGAGGAGGACGGATGCCCGAGGCGTACCTCGTGGGAGGCGTGCGCACGCCCATCGGCCGCTACGGTGGCGCACTCGCGACCGTCCGGCCCGACGATCTCGCAGCGCTCGTCGTCGGCGAGGCCGTGCGCCGCGCGGGCATCGACGGCGCTGCGATCGACGAGGTGATCCTCGGTGCCGCGAACCAGGCCGGCGAGGACAACCGCAACGTGGCACGCATGGCCGTGCTGCTGGCGGGCCTGCCCGACGACGTGCCGGGCATCACCGTCAACCGCCTGTGCGCATCCGGCATGTCGGCGATCCAGCTCGCGTCGCAGGCGATCCGCTCCGGCGACGCCGACCTGATCGTCGCGGGCGGCGTCGAGTCGATGACGCGTGCGCCGTGGGTGCAGGCGAAGCCGGAGCGCGCGTGGGCGAAGCCGGGCGAGGCGTTCGACACCTCGATCGGATGGCGGTTCACGAACCCGCGCCTGGCCGCACGCGACAAGGCCGTGTTCACGATGCCCGAGACCGCCGAGGAGGTCGCGCGCGTCAACGGCATCACGCGCGCAGACGCCGATGCCTTCGCCGTGCGCTCGCACGAGCGGGCGATCGCGGCGATCGACGCTGGACGGTTCGTCGACGAGATCGTCGCGGTGCCGACGAGGGCCGGCGACGTCTCGGTCGACGAGGGCCCCCGCCGCGACACGTCGCTCGAGGCGCTCGCGGGCCTGCGGCCCGTCGTCGCAGGCGGATCGGTGACGACGGCCGGCAACGCGTCGTCGCTCAACGACGGCGCCTCGGCGATCCTCGTCGCGAGCGCCGAGGCCGTCGAGCGCTACGGCCTCACGCCGCGCGCCCGCATCGTGACGGGCGTCGCCGCGGCGCTCGAGCCCGAGGTCATGGGCCTCGGCCCCGTGCCGGCCACGAGGAAGGCGCTCGAGCGCGCGGGGCTGACGATCGACGCGATCGGCGCGGTCGAGCTCAACGAGGCGTTCGCGTCGCAGTCGCTCGCGTGCGTGCGCCGGCTCGGCCTCGACGAGTCGACGGTGAACGCCGACGGCGGCGCGATCGCGCTGGGGCATCCGCTGGGCTCCTCGGGCGCGCGGCTCGTCGTGACGCTGCTGGGCCGCATGGAGCGCGGCGACGTCGACCTGGGGCTCGCGACGATGTGCGTCGGCGTCGGCCAGGGCACGGCGATGATCGTGGAGCGGGTGCGATGACCGGCGCGCTCCGCGTCGAGCGCCACGATGCCTACGTGCTGGCCACCCTCGACCGGCCCGACCGTCGCAACGCCATCGACCAGGCCACGATCGACGACCTGCACGAGGTGTGCGCCGACCTCGAGGCGAACCCGGCGACGCTCGTGCTCGCCGGAGCCGGGGGCGTCTTCGCAGGCGGCGCCGACATCGCGCAGCTGCGCGAGCGCCGTGCCGGCGATGCGCTGCGCGGCATCAACGCCACCGCGTTCGCGCGCGTGCACGCCCTGCCGATGCCGGTGATCGCCGCGCTCGAGGGCTTCGCGCTCGGCGGCGGCGCCGAGCTGGCGTTCGCAGCCGACATCCGCTTCGCCTCCCCCACGCTGCGGCTCGGCAACCCCGAGCCCGGCCTCGGCATCCTCGCCGCCGCCGGAGCCACCTGGCGGCTGCCGGAGATCGCCGGGCACGGCGTCGCCGCCGACCTGCTGCTCACGGCACGCATCGTCGACGCCGACGAGGCGCTGCGGCTCGGCATCGTGTCGCGCATCGTCGACGACCCGCTCGCGGAGGCGATCGCGGCCGCCGAGCAGATCGCGACGCTCGACGCCGCCGCGATCCAGGCCACGAAGCGCGCCCTCGCCGCCCCGCGCGACCAGCATCCGCGCGTCGACTGCGAGGAGCAGGCCGTGCTGTTCGAGAGCCCCGAGAAGGAGCGGCGCATGACGGCGTTCCTCGACAGGAAGGCGAGACGATGAGCGGTCACGACCCCCGGGTGCCTGGCCGCGTCGGCGTGCTCGGCGGCGGCCGCATGGGCGCCGGCATCGCGCACGCGTTCGTGCTGGCCGGCGCGCAGGTGACGATCGTCGAACGCGACGAGGCCTTGGCCGACGCGGCACGCGACCGCGTCGAGCATGCGGTCGACGCATCGATCGCCCGTGGCCTCGACGCCGACCGCGACGCGCTCCTCGCAGCGCTCGCGACCGCGACCGACGCCTCGGCGTTCGCAGGCCACGACCTCGTGATCGAGGCCGTGCCGGAGGATCCTGCGCTCAAGGCCGACGCCCTCGCCCGCGCCGAGGCGGCGATCGGCGAGTCGGCCGTGCTCGCCACGAACACGTCGTCGATCGGCATCGGCACCCTCGCAGCCCCCCTCGCCCGCCCGCACCGCTTCGTCGGCCTGCACTTCTTCAACCCCGTGCCCGCATCGAGGCTCGTCGAGGTCGTCGTCGGCGACGCGACCGACGAGGGCGTCGTGTCGACGGCGCAGGGGTGGGTCGAGGCGCTCGGCAAGGCGGCGGTCACCGTGCGCGACTCCCCCGGCTTCGCATCCTCGCGGCTCGGCGTCATGCTCGGCCTCGAGGCGATCCGGATGCTCGAGGAGGGCGTCGCGTCGGCTGCTGACATCGACGCGGCCATGGAGCTCGGCTACCGCCACCCCATGGGGCCGCTGCGCACGACCGACGTCGTGGGTCTCGACGTGCGACTCGGCATCGCCGAGCAGCTCGAGGCCGAGCTCGGCCCCCGCTTCGCCCCGCCTGCGCTGCTGCGCCGCCTGGTCGCCGAGGGGCGACTGGGTCGCAAGTCCGGCGCCGGCTTCTACGACTACGACTGACCGGCGCGGGCGCCCAGGCGCACCGCCACGAGTGCACAGGAGACGACGATGACCCAGGTGCTGCCCAGCTACGTGCAGGATGCATGGTGGACCCCCGCATCCGACGACGCCGCCGACGCCGCCGAGGTGCGCGACGCCTCGACGGGCGAGCTCGTCACGCGTGTGTCGACGACGGGGCTCGACCTCGCGGGCGCACTCGAGCACGCCCGCACCGTCGGGCAGGCGAGCCTCGCGCCCCTCACGTTCCACCAGCGCGCGATGCTGCTGAAGCAGATGGCGCTCGCCCTCACCGAGCGCAAGGACGAGCTGTACGCGCTGTCGCAGCGCACGGGTGCGACGAAGGCCGACACGTGGGTCGACGTCGACGGCGGCATCGGCGTGCTCTTCACGTACTCGTCGAAGGGGCGGCGCGACATGCCGCAGTCGACCGTGTACCTCGACGGGCCCGTCGAGCAGCTGTCGAAGGATGGCTCGTTCCTCGGCCGCCACATCGCGACGACGCTGCCGGGCGTGGCCGTGCAGGTCAACGCCTTCAACTTCCCCGTGTGGGGATCGCTCGAGAAGCTCGCGCCCGCGTTCCTGGCCGGCATGCCGACCGTCATCAAGCCCGCGACGCCCACGGGCTACGTCGCCGAGCACATGGTGCGCATCCTCGTCGAGTCGGGGCTGCTGCCCGCGGGCGCCGTGCAGCTGGTGTCGGGCTCGGTGCGCGATCTGCTCGACCATCTGCGCCTCGGCGACATCGTCGGCTTCACCGGCTCGGCGTCGACGGCCGAGCGGCTGCGCAGCCACGCGCACGTGCAGACCGGCGGCGTGCGCTTCACGAGCGAGACCGACTCGATCAACGCCTCCGTGCTCGGACCGGATGCGACGCCCGACACCCCGGAGTTCGCCGCGTTCGTGCGCGGCCTCGTCGCCGAGATAACGTCGAAGGCGGGCCAGAAGTGCACGGCCATCCGCCGCGCCATCGTGCCGAACGGCCAGGTGGATGCCGTCGTCGACGCCGTGCGCGCGCGCATCGCCGAGAAGGTCGTCGTCGGCGACCCGCGCGCGGAGGGCGTGACGATGGGGGCGCTCGCCTCGACCGAGCAGCGCGACGAGGTGCTGCGGCAGGTGGCGCGGCTCACCGAGGCCGGCGGCGAGCTCGTCATCGGCTCGACCGACGCACCCGAGGTGCGCCTCGCCGACGGTTCGACGGGTGCTGCGCCGGAGGGCGCGTTCGCGTCGCCGATGCTGCTGCGGTTCACCGACGCCGACGCGGATGCGCTGCACGAGGTGGAGGCGTTCGGCCCCGTCTCGTCGATCGTCGGCTACGCAGACGCCGACGACGCCGCCAGGCTCGTGGTGCGCGGCGGCGGCTCGCTCGTGACGAGCGTCGCGAGCCACGACCCCGGGTTCGTCTCGACCCTCACGCGCCGCATCGCATCGTCGAACGGCCGCGTGCTGCTGCTCGATCGCGACGACGCCCGCGCCTCGACCGGGCACGGCTCGCCGCTGCCGATGCTGCTGCACGGCGGCCCCGGCCGCGCGGGCGGTGGCGAGGAGCTCGGCGGCATCCGGGCCGTGCTGCACCACATGCAGCGCACCGCGATCCAGGGCTCCCCTGCGATGCTCACGGCGCTCACGGGCGTGTGGCACGCGGGCGCGCCCGCCACCCCGGGCGGCACGCATCCGTTCCGCAAGTCGCTCGCCGAGCTGCGCATCGGCGACCAGGTCGCGTCGCCGTCGCGCGAGGTGACGCTCGCCGACATCGAGACGTTCGCGGCGTTCACGGGCGACACGTTCTACGCGCACATGGACGAGACGTCGGCGGCCGCCAACCCGTTCTTCCCGGGCCGCGTCGCGCACGGCTACCTGCTGGTGTCGTTCGCCGCGGGGCTCTTCGTCGAGCCGGCACCGGGCCCCGTGCTCGCGAACACGGGTCTCGAGAACCTGCGGTTCATGACACCCGTGTCGCCGGGCGACGCGATCCGCGTCGAGCTGACGGCGAAGCAGATCACGCCGCGCGAGACCGACGAGTACGGCGAGGTGCGCTGGGATGCGCGACTGCTGAACCAGCACGACGAGGTCGTCGCGCAGTACGACGTGCTCACGTACGTGCAGAAGGAGCAGACGCCCGAGCCCGTCGCCGCCTGACCGGCGGGACGGCGGCCGTCAGGCCCGCGGTGCCCCGAGCGCCTGCTGGATGCGCTCGAGCGCCTTCGCCGCGTAGCCCTGCCACATGCGTGCGATCACGGGTATCGCGAGCCTGCCTGCGAGGTTCGCGGGCCGGAGGCGCCACCGCCACGTCACGCGCGTGCCGTGCGGCACGGCCTCGAACGTCCACTCGCCCAGCACTCCCAGGTACAGCGCCGAGAACGGTCCCGTGAGGTCGGTCATCGTGTACGCGGCTCGCGTCGGCACGTCGCTGAGCTGCAGGGTCTCGATCATCGACGTGCCATCTGCCAGCAGGATGCGCCGCGCGTGCCCCACCTCCGCACCCCACCTGCCGGTGCCGACGAGCTCCTGCGTGCCGTCGATCGCGGGCAGCAGCAGGTGCCCACGATCGAAGAGGTCGGCGAGCTCGTCGCCGAGCACGCGGTCGTAGGCGACCTCGACGGTCGTCGCCACGACGATGGAGCGTTCCATGCGCTGGATCGTACGCCTGCGCGGCATGCGCTCCGTGCCGCTTGACGCGGCGGTGCGGATGCGCATCTGCGCGTCGACGGCGTCAGTCGTGCAGCAGCCTGCTCCACCCCTGCGGCACCCTGCCCTCGGGCCCCGGCGACGCCTGCGACTCGGGATGCGCGGTCGGCGGTGCCAGCGCGACGCCCTCGACCGAGGTGCCGTCGCGGAAGTCCCACGCCCAGTCCTCGCCCGGCTCGAACGACTGCATCACGGGATGCCCGGACGAGCGCCAATGCGCCGTCGCATGCTGGCCGGGCGACGAGTCGCAGCAGCCGACGTGACCGCACGCCGCGCAGCGGCGCAGGTGCATCCACCACCCGCCTGCCTCATCGCACTCGACGCATCCGGTGCCGCTCGGAGGCACCGCCGCATCCACGTCCCCTGCCAGCAGCTCCGCCATGAGGCGAGGGTACGCCGCGGCCGGCGACCGCGCGAGCGCCCGGCATGGACGCGCGAACGCCCCGAGCCGTGCGGCTCGGGGCGTTCGCTGCTCGCGAGGGCGCTCAGCCCTCGACGGGCGCGGGGATCTCGGCGGAGTCGGGTGCCTCGGTCGGCGCAGGCGTCTCGATCGACTCGGCCGACTCAGCCGACTCGGCCGACTCGGGCGCGTCGACCGAGGGCTCCACGACCGGCGCTGCCGACTCGCTCGTGGCCGTCGGCGCCTCCGGAGCGTCCGCCGTGGCAGCGTCGACGATGTCGTCGAGCTGCTGGCTGCGCGGTGCGGGTACCTCGCTGGGCCCGTCGCCGACGACGGGGAGGCCGAGGTCGATCGGGACGATCACGGTCTCGAGGCCGCACGCGGCACCGGGCACGTACGAGGCCGAGAGCTGCAGGCCGTCGTAGCCGAACTCCGCCTCGAACTCCTCCGAGTCCTCGGGGAACTGCGCGAGGAAGGCCTCGATCTGCGCCTGGACCTCCTCGAAGTCCTCCTCCGACGGCTCCGAGGAGAACGCCACGAGGTACTCGCCGCGCTCGAAGTCGTACGTCAGCGTCGACGGCTGCGTGAGGCCGAACGTCTGGCGACCGAGCTCGGCGCCGGTCTCGCCGTCGAGCACGACGAGCGTGACGAACTGGCGGAACTGCGAGCCGTCGAGCGCGTAGGTGAGCGTGCCCGCCTCGGCCGCCGCCTGCAGCGCAGGCACGAGGGCGGCGTCGTCGGGGATGAGGTAGCCGCCGACCTGGCCGTCCTCCGGCGCGCTGGCCTCTCCGATCGTGGTGGCGATGCGCTCGGGCAGCGTCACCGGCCACGGCGCGCGCGCGCCGGGCGTCATGTCGAACGTGAAGACGGTCGTCGCTCCCGGCGTGATGACGAAGCCGGGCTGCGCCGACGCCGTGAGGGTGAGGGTCGCGCCGTCACGCACGGGCGTGTAGGTGACGCCCGCGGTCGTCGGCGTCGTGATCGTCGGCTCCGCGAGGCACTGCGCGGCAGCGGTGGGGATGCCGGGGGTGACGAGCGTCGCGGCAGCCGGTGCGCGCGTGCCCGCCGGTGCCGTGACGCAGCTCGCGGATCCCGCGTCGGCCAGGGCGGGGGCGGCGGAGCCGACGCTGCCGAGCGCGAGGGCGACGACGATCGCGAGCGCTCCGAGCCCGGTCGCGACGCGACGTCGCGCCTTGCCGCTGACGGCGAGCGCGATGCCCGCTCCGATGACGACGATCGCGACGACGGCGAGCACGAGCCACTGCTCGCTCGTGCCCGTCTGCGGCAGCACGCACAGGTCCATGGGTCTCCCGATCCACTCGATGACGGCGCGAGCCACGGCCCGATCCGTGGAGATCCTATGGATCTACGGTGGGAAGGACCAGCGCTCGAGGCAACATGTCTCGACGGTGTCCCCCGTCGCCGCCCGCAGGGTCCGTACGCGAGGCGCGCGCGACGCACGACGCCCGGACCCTCGGCGGGTCCGGGCGTCGCGACGTCGGGGCTGGTCCGGGCCGCGTGCGGCACCCGGACCCCTCGCTCAGCGGCGCACGCGTCGGGCGACGACGCCTGCTGCGACGAGCATGCCGCCGAGCAGCAGGGCGAGCAGCAGCGGCTCGGCACCCGTGCGGGGCAGGCTCGGCGCGTCGGATGCGGCCGACGACGGCGCGGGTGCGGCGACCGCCGTGGGCTGCGGCGCGGTCGCCTGCTCGCCGTCGGTGGGCTCGTCGACCACGACGGGAGTGGTCTCGGTGCCGCCCGTGGGCGTGGGCTCCTCGACGGGCGTCGGGTCCTCCACCGCCGGCACGTCGACGCTCGGGTCGGACGGGGTCGGGTCGGACGGCGTCGGGTCCGACGGCGTCGGGTCGGACGGCGTCGGGTCCGAAGGCGTCGGGTCCGAAGGCGTCGGGTCCGACGGGGTCGGGTCGGACGGCGTCGGGTCCGACGGGGTCGGGTCCGAAGGGGTCGGGTCCGACGGCGTCGGGTCCGAAGGCGTCGGGTCAGACGGCGTCGGGTCCGAAGGGGTCGGGTCGGTCGGCGTCGTGGGCACGTCCGTCGCGCACGAGCCAGCGGGGAACGTCCACGTGCGACCGGTGTCGGTCGTGATGACGTACTGGCCGTCGACGGGCTGGATGCGCGTGCCATCCGCATCCGTGTGGATGCCGCTGCCCGCGGGCACGACGACGTCGACGCCGTTGATCGTGTACGTCACGTCGACGGTCGAGCTGGAGTTGTCGAGCACGAACGCCGCGTCGCACGCGCCGATGTAGTCCTGGATGCCCGGGTGGACGACGACGGGCTCCGACGGCGTCGGGTCGCTCGGCGTCGGGTCGCTCGGCGTTGGGTCGCTCGGCGTCGGGTCAGACGGCGTCGGGTCAGACGGCGTCGGGTCAGACGGCGTCGGGTCAGACGGCGTCGGGTCAGACGGGGCCGGATCGCTCGGCGTCGGGTCAGACGGCGTGGGCGTCGTGCAGATGGGGTCCTGGCCGCCTTCGCCGAAGTGCTCGTTGAACCCGTCGACCTGCACCCAGACGACGCAGTAGCCGTCGGCGGGCAGCTGCTGCTGCGCACCGCTGAACGGGTAGTACGACTGCCCGATGTACGCGCCGCCCGGCTGGCCGTTGTTCGGATCGAAGTGGCGGGTCACCTGCATCGGCGTCCAGTCGGCGCCGCGCATGCGGTACGTCTCGCCGGGCGTGTACTGGGCGATAGGGATGACCTGCGCGTTGACGTGGCCGTTGGCGTGGAACGTCTGGCCCGCGGGCAGGGTGACGCCGTCGGCGGTCACGGTGTACGGCGTGGGCGCATCGGAGCCGCCCGCCATGGCGGGGGCGGCGACGGCGAGCGCGGTGATCGACACCGCGAGCGCACCGGCGGCAGCCACGGCCGTCGTGAGGATTCGGCGCGCGCGACGGCGCAGGACAGGACGAGGCATGAGGTGCTCTCTTCAGCAGGGCGCTCGAACCGGAGCGCGACGGGCATGGTGGTCGCGACATCGCGTGGGCCATGCGGCCTCGACGACACTCCTACGAATTCGAAGCGTGTGCACCCGAAAACTGAGGAATGCACGACATCTACAGGTGCGTGCGCCCTGCAGTCGCGCGGCGTTGGAGGTTCGCTGCAATCCGTCGTACCCCGAGCGGTGTGCGACGGTATCCGAAGCACGTTCGGGCCGTGGACGACGGAATCCGCACGTTTCTCAGCGAACTCTCAGCGAGCGCTCGGGGTTCGAGCCGCGCGGCGGTGACGTCTCCCCGGTGCGTCCGCTCGTGCGGGACGCCCTCCTGCGAACCCCGCCGACCGTGCGGCGCTACCGCGCGCGGATGCCGTCGAGCGCGACCGTGATGACGTCCTCGGCCAAGCGACCGGCATCCTCCGGCCCGCCGGGCCGGTACCACTCGACGATCGAGTTCACCATGCCGAACAGCAGCCGCTCGACGATGCGCGGGTCGACGTCGGCGCGCACGGCGCCCGCCTCCTGCGCCTCCACCACGAGCGCCTGCATCGCGCGGTCGAAGGCTCGTCGCCGATGCAGGGCGGTGCGCTCGACCTCGGTGTTGCCGCGCACGCGCAGCAGCAGCGTGACCTCGGGGATGCGGCCCGCGAGCACGTGCACCGCGCCGCGCAGCACGTGCGCGAGCCGATCCTCCGCGGGCCCTCCCAGCGCCTCCGACTCCACGACGACGGCCTCGAGGCCGCCGAGCGCCGCGTCGAGCGAGGCTGCGAGCAGCGCCTCCTTCGAGGCGAAGTGGTGGTAGATCGCCGACTTCGACAGGCCGAGCCGGTCGGCGAGCATCGCGATCGACGTGGCGTCGTACCCGTGCTCGTTGAACGCGGCGACCGCGACGGCGAGGATGCCGGCACGGTCGTAGCCGGGGCGGCCCCTGCGCTGCTCGAGGTCGGTCATGCCCCCATCCTCACGCATCCCGCATCCACCCATTCGCGTTTCGCAGGCGATCACGGGGGTCGGAGGGAAGATACCCCTCGAGCACCCCTGATCGCCTGCGAAACGCGTCTCGAAGGGCAGCCCTGTCACGCCCGCTGACGAGGGCGCACCGACGACAGCCCGCCGTCGACGCCGAGCACCTGCCCGGTGATCCAGTCGTTCGCAGGATCGAGCAGGAATGCGACGGCTGCCGCGACGTCGCCTGGGCGTCCCAGCCTGCCGAGCGCATGCATCGCCTCCGAGGCGGAGCGCGAGGAGTCGGATGCCGTCAGCTGCGCGGTGAGGGGCGTCTCGACGAGCCCGGGCGCGACGGCGTTGATGCGCAGTCCGCGCGGCGCGTACGTGGCAGCCGCCGAGCGCATGAGGCCGATGACCCCGGCCTTGGCGGCAGCGATGGCGTCGTGGTTCGCGAGCCCCGCCATGACGGCTGCCGACGACACGAGCACGACCGAGCCGCCTCCGCGCATGTGCTTGCCCGCAGCGCGCACGGTCGCGAACGACGTCGTGAGCGAGGCGCCGACCACGGCGTCGAAGTCGTCGCGACTCGTGAGGTGCGCGGGCTTCAGCAGCAGCGAGCCTGCGAAGCAGGCGATGCCGTCGAACGGCCCGTGCTCGCCCACCACGCGCTCGACGGCGTCGAAGTCCGTCGCGTCGAGCATCACGTCGTCGCCGTCGCCCGCCCGCGACGTGCCGACGACCTCGTGCCCAGCGTCACGCAGCACCTGAGCGGTCGCGCCTCCGATGCCGCTCGATGCGGCGATGACGAGCATGCGTGCCATGACCTCATCCTGCTGCGCACGCCGACGACGCGGCAGCCGCTTGCGCTGCCGGGGCGTCGCGTGCGTCGCGGCGTGCAGGGCCAGGCGCGGCGGGGCGGCGCCGGTCAGTCGCGCAGGTCGTACACGCGCTTGAGCTTGCCCTCGCTGCGCGGCAGGTGACCGGGCTGGATGAGGCGCACGTCGACGCTCGTGCCGATGCGCTCCTTCACCTGCGCCTGCAGCAGCGCCGCCGCGTCCGCCGCCGCCGCATCCGAGGCACCCGGATCCGGCTCGATGCCGACGGTGAGCGCATCCATGCGGCCCGAGCGGGTGAGCTCGAGCACGAAGTGCGGCGAGAGGCCCGGGATGCCGAGCGCGATCTCCTCGATCTGCGTCGGGAACAGGTTCACGCCGCGGAGGATGATCATGTCGTCGTTGCGGCCGGTGATCTTCTCGATGCGGCGCATGCCCGTGCGCCCCGAGCCCGGCAGCAGCCTCGTGAGGTCGCGAGTGCGGTAGCGCAGCACCGGGAAGGCCTCCTTCGTCAGCGACGTGAACACGAGCTCGCCGACCTCGCCGTCCGGCAGCGGCGCGCCCGTGTCGGAGTCGATGATCTCGGGCAGGAAGTGGTCCTCCCAGATGTGCGGGCCATCCTTCGTCTCCACGCATTCGCTGCCGACGCCGGGGCCCATGACCTCCGAGAGGCCGTAGATGTCGACGGCGTCGATGTCGAGCCGCTCCTCGAGCTCGCGGCGCATCTCGTTCGTCCACGGCTCGGCGCCGAGCACGGCGACCTTGAGGCTCGTGGAGCGCGGGTCGACGCCTGCTGCCTCGAGCGCGTCGGCGATCGTCAGCAGGTAGGAGGGCGTGCAGAGGATGGCGTCGGGCTCGAAGTCGCAGATGAGCTGCGCCTGCCTCGCCGTCTGCCCGCCCGACATGGGGATGACGGTCGCGCCGAGGCGCTCGATGCCCGCGTGGGCGCCGAGGCCGCCGGTGAAGAGGCCGTAGCCGTAGGCGTTGTGCACCTTCATGCCGCGGCGGATGCCGGCGGCACGCAGGCTGCGCGCCACGAGGTCGCCCCAGCGGTCGAGGTCGCCTGCGGTGTAGCCGACGACGGTGGGCTTGCCGGTGGTGCCGCTGGATGCGTGGATGCGGGCGACCTGCTCCATGGGCACGGCGAACATGCCGAACGGGTACGTGTCGCGCAGGTCGGCCTTCGTCGTGAACGGCAGGCGCGCGACGTCGGCGAGCGTGCGGATGTCGGCGGGCTCGACGCCGACGGCATCGAGCTTGGCCGTGTACAGCGGCACGTTCGCGTACGCGTGGTGCACGGTCTGCTGCAGGCGCTCGAGCTGCAGCGCCTCGAGGTCGGCGCGGCTGAGGCGCTCCTCGGGGTCGCGCTCCTCGACGGGCGTCGCGGCGACGCGCATGCGTGCGGCGACGATCGCGCCGGTCGTGTCGGGGTTCGTGATCGTCATCTCAGACTCCTTCGTCTGCGTCGTCCCTCGATGATCGGCCACTGGATGCGGCGATGCGGCCGAATCCAGCGCATCGAGGGACCAGTCGGCGGCATCGAGTGACCAATCGGGAGGTCGGCCGTCAGGGGGTGGGGAAGGGACGCGCGGTCGTGAACGACCGGCCGCGGAACTCGGCGACGACGTCGCCCGTCTCGTCGGTGACCTGCACGTCGTAGAGGCCCGTGCGCCCGCGCTGCGTGCGACGCACCGCGGTGGCGGTGAGGGTCTGGCCAGCCCGCGTCGACTTCAGGAACGAGACGTCGGCGCCCTGCGCCACCGTCACCGCCTCTCCGTCGTTGCAGGCGATCGCGAACGCCGTGTCGGCGAGGGCGAAGACGAGGCCGCCGTGGGTGATGGCGAATCCGTTCGTGAGCTCGGGACGCACGAGCATCGACGTGACGGCGAGGCCGTCCTCGTCACGCTCGACCCGCATGCCCAGCAGCGCCGACGCGGCATCGCGCTCCAGCATCGCTCGCGTGTGGGGCCGAGCCGCGGCGACGGCGTCGCCGCGAAGGCCCGTGCCCTCCGTCGTGGTCGCGTCGCGCATCCGCACTCCCTCGTGCTCGTCGTCTACGACCGGGGGGTGCCCAGATCGCGTCGTGCCGCTATAGTAACTGAACGATCGTTCGGTAATCCACTCCGGGTCCCGCAGACCCGGCTGCCTCGCGATCCGCACAGAAGGAGTCGACGATGACCGCACCCCTCGCAGCCACGAGCGCGCAGGCCCACGGCCGCGCCCACGACGAGCAGGCAGGCCAGGCGCAGTTCGATGCGCTCATCGAGGCAGACGGTCGCATCGAGCCGCGCGACTGGATGCCCGCCGCCTACCGCAAGACGCTCATCCGCCAGATCTCGCAGCACGCGCACTCCGAGATCATCGGCATGCAGCCGGAGGCCAACTGGATCACCCGCGCCCCGAGCCTCAAGCGCAAGGCCATCCTCATGGCGAAGGTGCAGGACGAGGCCGGCCACGGCCTCTACCTCTACTCCGCGGCGCAGACGCTCGGCATCGGCCGCGAGGAGATGACCGAGCAGCTCATCGCCGGTCGCGCCCGCTACTCGTCGATCTTCAACTACCCCACGCCCACGTGGGCCGACATGGGCGCGATCGGCTGGCTCGTCGACGGCGCCGCCATCGCCAACCAGGTGCCGCTGTGCCGCGCCAGCTACGGCCCCTACGGCCGCGCGATGGTGCGCATCTGCAAGGAGGAGTCCTTCCATCAGCGACAGGGCTTCGAGATCCTGCTCGAGCTCATGCAGGGCACCGAGGCGCAGCGACGGATGGCGCAGGACGCCGTCGACCGCTGGTACTGGCCGTCGCTCATGATGTTCGGCCCGCCGGACGACGAGTCGCCGAACTCGGCGCAGTCGATGGCGTGGAACATCAAGCGCTTCTCGAACGACGAGCTGCGCCAGCGGTTCGTGGGCATGCTCGTGCCGCAGGCGGAGGTGCTCGGCATCACGCTGCCCGATGCGAACCTCGCCTGGAACGAGGAGACGGGCGCCTACGACATGTCCGAGATCGACTGGACCGAGTTCCACGAGGTGCTCGCCGGCCGCGGGCCCTGCAACGCCCAGCGCATCCAGCATCGCCGCGAGGCGCACGACGAGGGCGCCTGGGTGCGCGAGGCCGCGCACGCGTACGCCGCGAAGCAGTCCGAGGCGGCGACCGAGCGAGTGGCCGCCTGATGGGCACCCCGGGCGAGACGGGTGCGGAGGCGTGGCCGCTGTGGGAGGTGTTCGTGCGCGCGAACCGCGGCCTGAGCCACGTGCACGTCGGGTCGCTGCATGCACCAGACGCGAGCATGGCGATCCGCAACGCCCGCGACCTGTACACGCGCCGCGGCGAGGGCGTGTCGATCTGGGTCGCGCCCGCCGACGGCATCACCACGAGCGACCCCGACGCGAAGGGCGAGTGGTTCGAGAGCCCCGCTGGCAAGAACTTCCGTCACGCCATCTACTACACGAAGACCGAGGGCGTGAAGCACCTGTGAGCCACGACATCTCCACGGGGGTCGAGGGCGAGGAGGCCCACGGCGACGTCAGCGTCGACGAGCTCGCCCTCAGCGTCGAGCTCTCGGGCTCCGACGGCACCGTCGCATCGGCCGACGTCGCCGAGTACGCCATGTGGCTCGGCGACGACGCGCTCATCCTGTCGCAGCAGCTGGGGTGGTGGATCTCGAGGGCGCCCGAGCTCGAGGAGGACGTCGCGCTCGGCAACATCGGCCTCGACGTGCTCGGCCACGCGCGCTCGTTCCTGCGCTACGCGGGCACGGCCGACGGGCGCACGGAGGACGACCTCGCGTACTGGCGCGACGAGCCCGCGTTCCGCTGCGCCTGGCTGTTCCAGGCGCCCAACGGCCACTTCGGCGACACGATCGCCAGGCAGACGATCGCCTCCGCGTTCCAGCTCGAGCTGTACCGCCGCCTCGCGAGCAGCGCGGATGCGGCGCTCGCCGCGATCGCGACGAAGTCGGTCAAGGAGGTCGCGTACCACCTCGACCACGCCACGCAGTGGGTGCTGCGCCTGGCAGGCGGCACCGACGTCTCCCGCGAGCGCATCGCGCAGTCGCTGACCGACGTGTGGCCGCTCGTCGACGAGCTGTTCCGCGACGAGCCCGTGATCGACCGCCTCGACGGCATCGCCGTGCGCCCGTCGACGCTGCGCGAGCCCGTGCTCGCACGGCTGCAGGCGATCCTGGACGCCGCCGACCTCGAGATGCCGTCGGTGGAGCCGTCGATGGCGGGCGGCAGGCAGGGCAGGCACTCGTCGCGACTGGGCTACCTGCTCGCCGAGATGCAGGTGCTCGCCCGTTCGCATCCGGGGGCATCGTGGTGACCCGCGTGGACGCGCTGGCAGCGACGCCCGACCAGACGGGCGACGCCGCATCCCGTGCCGCATGGGAGCTCGCCGCCCAGGTCACCGATCCCGAGGTGCCCGTGCTGACGATCGCCGACCTCGGCGTGCTGCGCTCGGTCGCGAGCGACGGCGACGCGGCGCACGTCGTGCTCACGCCCACGTACTCGGGCTGCCCCGCGATCGACCAGATGCGCGACGACGTCGTGCTGCAGCTCACGGCCGCCGGGTACGGCGACGTGCGCGTCGACTTCACCCTCTCCCCCGCGTGGACGACCGACTGGATGAGCGCCGACGGCCGCGCGAAGCTGCGTCGCTACGGCATCGCGCCTCCCAACGGCACGGCGCCGCACCTCGACGGCCCCGTGCGCATCGCGATGGCCGTGAAGTGCCCTCGATGCGACTCGCTCGACACGCGCGAGCTCGCCCGCTTCGGCTCCACCTCCTGCAAGGCGCTCTACGAGTGCCGCTCGTGCCTCGAGCCGTTCGACTTCTTCAAGGTGCTGTAGATGGCCGCTCAGAACCTCTCCCCCTCGCGCGCGGGCGCGCGCCGCGGCTCGTTCCACGCGCTCGAGGTCGCGTCGGTACGGCCGCTCACCGCCGACAGCGTCGAGGTGACCTTCGCGGTGCCCGAGCCGCTCGCCGGCAGCTTCGACTACCAGCCCGGCCAGCACGTCGCGTTGCGCGCGACGATCGACGGGCGCGAGGTGCGCCGTTCGTACTCGATCTGCCGCCCGCCCACCGCCGGCAGCATCTCGGTCGCGATCAAGCGCGACCTCGGCGGCGTGTTCTCGTCGTGGGCGCACGACGCGCTCGAGCCGGGCACGGTCGTCGACGTCATGAGCCCGCAGGGCACGTTCACGTCGGGGCTCGACGACCTCGCGGGTCGCCACGTCGTCGGCATCGCCGCCGGCAGCGGCATCACGCCGCTCATGGCCGTCGCGCACCGCGTGCTGTCGCACGCCGACGACTCCCGCTTCACGCTGCTGTACACGAACCGCTCGCAGCTCGACGTCATGTTCGTCGAGGAGCTCGCCGACCTCAAGGACCGCTACCGCGGCCGCCTGGCGCTGCACCACGTGCTCACGCGCGAGCAGCGCACGGCGCCCCTGCTGTCCGGCCGCATCGACGAGGAGCGCCTCGGCCGCATCCTCGACGCCCTCATCCCCCCGCAGACCGTCGACGAGTGGTTCCTGTGCGGGCCGTTCGAGCTCGTGCAGCTGTGCCGCGACGTGCTCGCCGGTCGCGGCGTCGACCCGTCGCACGTGCGCTTCGAGCTGTTCACGACCGGCAGGCCGGAGCGCGTGGAGGGCGACGCGGGCAGACCCGTGGAGGTGCGCACGGGCGAGGCGACGTGGCGACTCGACTTCACCCTCGACGGCCAGTCGGCCACGGTGGAGAGCCCGATCGCGGCGAACGAGTCGATCCTCAACGCTGCGCTGCGGGTGCGGCAGGACGTGCCGTTCGCGTGCGCGGGCGGCGTCTGCGGCACGTGCAGGGCACGTGTCGTCGAGGGCAGCGTGACGATGACGGAGAACTACGCGCTCGAGCCCGACGAGCTGGCCCGCGGCTACGTGCTCACGTGCCAGTCGCATCCGAAGGGCGAGCGCGTCGTCGTCGACTACGACGGCTGACGCCGCGACAGTCGCAGCCAACGTTCAGCAACTGCACGGGATGATCGGCCCCATGAGCACAGTGAACGCCGACGTGCCGATCGGCACCCCCGTCTACGGCATCGGCTTCATGCCGGCCGTCAAGCGCTTCTTCAAGGGCATCTTCACCTTCTCGGGCCGCGCGTCGCGCGGCGAGTTCTGGTGGGGCTACCTCGCCGTCATGATCGTCACCCTCATCCTCGGCATCATCGCCGGCATCGTGGCAGGCGTCGAGGTCGCGGCGCTCCTCGCGTCGTACTCGGCGTCGTACGACCCCTACACGACGACTGCTGCCCCCGTGCCGGTCGCGACGGTCATCGTCAGCATCATCGTGGCGATCATCACCATCCCCCTCGCGATCGCGACGCTCGCCGCAGGTGCGCGTCGTCTGCGCGACGCGGGCTTCTCGCCGCTGTTCCTGCTCCTCAGCATCGTCGGGCTCGGCATCGTGTGGGTCATCATGTGCGCCCTCCCCACGAAGGACGCGAACGCAGGCTACGGCCAGCCCGCTGCCGCCTACGGTCAGCAGTCGCAGCAGGGCTACGGCCAGCAGCCGCAGCAGGGCTACGGCCAGCAGCCGCAGCAGTCGTACCCGCCGGTGCCGCCGTCGGCAGCCCAGCAGCAGGCGCCGCAGCAGCCGCCCTACGGGCAGCAGCCGCCGCAGCAGCCCCCGTACGGTCAGCAGCAGTAGCGCACCGACGACGACGGCCCGGATGCCATGCATCCGGGCCGTCGTCGTGCGTGGGCGACGCAGCGATCCCCGGTGGCGATGCTCCGTGACGCACGCCTCGCATCCCTCGCACGCACGCGAGAGGATGGGGTGCCAGCGCGAAGGAGCAGCATGATCGACCTCACCATCGAGCACGACGTCGCCGAGATCACGCTCGACGCCCCCGAGCGGCGCAACGCCCTCGACGAGGCGGCGCTCAAGGACCTCGCGATGGCGGTCGCCGACGCGGAGTCCGCCGGCGTGCGAGCACTCGTGCTGCGCGGCGAGGGCCCCGCGTTCTGCGCGGGTCGCGACATCTCGGCCGTCGACCCGGCGACCGACGACGTGCAGGGGTTCCTGGGGCACCGCGTGCAGCCGCTGCTCGAGCACCTCGCAGCGTTCCCCGCTCCCACGTTCGCAGCGGCGCACGGCGCATGCCTCGGCGTCGGCCTCGGCCTGCTCGTCGCGACCGACGTCGTGTACGTCGCCGAGTCGGCCAAGATCGGCAGCCCGTTCGCGAACCTCGGCGCGACGCTCGACTCCGGCGGCCACGCCCTGTTCGTCGACCGCCTCGGCGCGCACCGCACGCTCGACCTCATCTACTCCGGCAGGCTCATGACCGGTGCGGAGGCCGTAGCGGCCGGGCTGTTCTCGCAGGCGCTGCCCGACGACGACGTGCTCGCGGCGACCCGCGCCGCGGCGGCGCATGCGGCGTCGGGTGCGACGCTCGCGTTCCGTGCGTCGAAGGAGCTCGTGCGCGAGCTGCGCGACGAGCGCCTCGGCCTGTGGCGCTCCATGGCGCACGAGACGCGCGCGCAGGCGCGACTGGCGCGGTCCGAGGACTACCGCGAGGGGTTCGCGGCGTTCCAGCAGAAGCGCACCCCCACGTTCCAGGGGCGGTGACCGCGCGCCGAGACGCTCGAGGGATCCGCCGCAGGCTCCCAGGCGCCGCCGGGGAGGATGGCGACATGGCCCTTCCTCACGCCGCGTCCGCCGTGCCGCTCGACCAGCCCCTGTACGGTGCGACGCTGCGGCAGGCCGTCTCGCGCTTCTTCCGCAAGTACGCGACGTTCACGGGCCGCGCGAGCCGCAGCGAGTACTGGTGGGCGATGCTGTGCACCAACGTGCTCGTGCTCGTCGCGTTCGTGCCCTTCATCGTGGCCATGATCGGCCAGATGGTGTCGCTCATGGGCCTCACCGCATCGATGGCCACGTCGACGTCGCCGTCGATCGAGCTCGTCGAGCTGATGTTCGCGACCATCACCGGCTGGATGCTCGCCGCCTTCATCTCCCTCGTGCCGATGCTCCTCGTGTCGTTCGGCCTCTTCGTGCCCACGCTCGCCCTGCTCGTGCGCAGGCATCACGACGCGGGATGGAGCGGATGGCTCGTGCTGCTCGTCTACGCCACGAGCGGCATCTGGTCGTACGTCGTCGGCTTCATGCCATCGAAGCACGAGGGCCTGCGCTTCGAGCCCTTCGGCACCGTGGCGATCCTCTCCCCCGACCTCGTCGCCGCACCGTACCCGGCGGCGCCCGGCATGGCAGGCCAGCCGTTCGCGACCGCGCCGCAGCCCGGCCCCTGGCAGCAGCCCGCGGGTCAGCAGCCCGCAGGCCAGCAGCCCGCAGGCCAGCAGCAGCCGCAGGGCTGGTGACGGCGGCGTCGAGCGTCGACGCTCGTCAGGCGTCGGTGATCGTGACGTACATGCGGTCGAGCTCGACCTCGACGAGCACGACGTGCTCCCCATCCGACCACGTGCTCTGCCCCTGCTCGCCGAAGCCGTCCGCCTCGAGCGTCGCGACGTAGCCGTCGATCGAGCCGCCGCGCAGCTCGTACGTCGCCGTGTAGGCGATGAGCAGGTCGGTCTCCTCGACGAGCGGCAGATCGGGCCTCGGCACCGAGGCGGGCCACGACGCGACGCCGCCGCCGTCCTCGGCGCCCAGGAGGTCGCCGCCGCCCCCGCTCTCGCTCGCGCATCCGCCGAGCGCACCCGCGAGCACGACGGCGCACGCGACGAGCGGCAGCCCCGCACGCCGAAGCGCGGGGGCCGCCGCTCGTCGCATCGCGCCCATGCGACCAGCGTCGCACGCGCGGCTGGATGCGGTCAGAGCAGGCCGAGCTCGCGCAGCTTCGCGTCGACGTCGGCGTTCGACGGCTCGACGTGGTGCGACGCATCCGGGTAGAGCACGACCGGGATCTGCGTGCGGCCCGAGATCTCGCGGGCCACCTCGACGGCATCCGGCTCCGCCTCGAGGTCGACGTACCGGTACGGCACGCCGAGCCCGTCGAGCTGCGCCTTCGTGCGCCTGCAGTCGCGGCACCACTCGGCGCCGAACATCGTGATCCCCTGCTGGGCGCCGGCCTGTGCCGCTGCGGTGTCGGTCATGCTGCGATCCTCGCATCCTCGACGCCGCCGCGCTCGGCGACCGACGCGACGAGCGCATCCGCCTCCACCGTCACGGCCACGGCCCCGCCATCGCCGACCGCGTCGGCCACGAGCAGGTCGGCGACGCGGTCGTCGATCTCGCGCTGGATGAGCCTGCGCAGCGGGCGCGCGCCGTACTCGGGCTCGTAGCCGTGCTCGGCGAGCCAGGCCACGGCCGCGTCGTCGACGTCGATGCGGATGCCCTGCCTGGCGAGGCGTGCGGACGTCTGCGCCAGCAGCATCCGCACGATCGCCTGCAGCTGGTCGCGCTCGAGCGCACGGAACAGCACGATCTCGTCGATGCGGTTGATGAGCTCGGGCCGCATCGCCTCGCGCAGGCGACCCATGACGCGGGCGCGCAGCTCGTGCTCGGTGAAGCCCGAGCCGCCGTGCGCGACGAAGCCCATGGCGCCCGACCGGCTCGCGAGCGTCTCGGATCCGACGTTCGAGGTCATGATGATCACCGCGTTGCGGAAGTCGACCGTGCGGCCCTGCCCGTCGGTGAGGCGGCCGTCCTCGAGCACCTGCAGCAGCAGGTTGAAGACGTCGGGGTGCGCCTTCTCGATCTCGTCGAGCAGCACCACCGAGTACGGGCGGCGGCGGATGCGCTCGGTGAGCTGGCCAGCCTCGTCGTAGCCGACGTAGCCGGGAGGGGCACCGATGAGCCGCGAGACCGTGTGGCGCTCGCCGAACTCCGACATGTCGAAGCGCACCATCGCCGACTCGTCGCCGAACAGCGAGCCCGCGAGCGTCTTCGCGAGCTCGGTCTTGCCGACGCCCGTGGGGCCGAGGAACAGGAACGACCCGATGGGCCGCGTCTCGTCGCCCAGGCCCGACCGCGAGCGGCGGATGGCGCGCGCGACCGCCTCGACGGCGTCGTCCTGGCCGACGACGCGCTCGTGCAGCTCGTCGCCGAGGCGGGCGAGGCGCGAGCGGTCGTCGTCGCCGAGCGATGCGGCGGGGATGCCGGTCGCGCGGCTCACGACCTCGGCGATCGCAGCGTCGTCGACCACGGCGTCCTGCGCGATCGCGGGCGCCGCGTCGCCGTCGATCGTCGCCTGCACCGCGGCGATGCGGTCGCGGATGCTCGAGGCCTCCTCGTAGTCCTCACGCTCGATCGCGGCCGACTTCTCGGCCTCGAGGGTCGCGAGCTGCGCCTGCAGCGCGGCGACGTCGACGGTGCGGCCCAGCCGCAGCCGCAGCCTGGCACCCGCCTGGTCGACGAGGTCGATCGCCTTGTCGGGCAGGAAGCGGTCGGTGACGTAGCGGTGCGACAGCTCGACGGCGGCGCGGATGGCGTCGTCGGTGTAGCGCACGGCATGGTGCTCCTCGTACGCCGAGCGCAGGCCGTGCAGGATCGCGACGGCGTCGTCGACCGACGGCTCGGCGACGTGCACCGACTGGAAGCGGCGGGTGAGCGCTGCATCCTTCTCGATGCGTCGGTACTCGGCGAGCGTCGTGGCGCCGATCATGTGCAGGTCGCCGCGTGCGAGCCGCGGCTTGAGGATGTTCGCCGCATCCATGCCGCCCTCGCCGCCGCCCGCACCGAGGATGGTGTGGAGCTCGTCGATGAACACGACGAGCTCGTCGGCGTTCGCGGCGATCTCGTCCATCGCCGCGCCGATGCGCTCCTCGAAGTCACCCCGGTACCGGGTGCCGGCGACCATGGAGGTCATGTCGAGCGCGACGACGCGCTTGCCCTCGAGCTGCGGTGGCACATCGCCTGCGACGATCGCCTGCGCGAGCCCCTCGACGATCGCGGTCTTGCCGACGCCGGCCTCGCCGATGAGCACGGGGTTGTTCTTCGTGCGTCGCGCGAGGATCTCGACCGTCTGCGCGATCTCGTCGGCGCGGCCGACGACGGGGTCGATCTCGCCGCGCTCCGCCTTGGCCGTGAGGTCGATGCCGAACCGGTCGAGCGTGGGCGTGGTCGACTCGGGATCGATCGCGCTGCCGTCGCGCTGCGTCGGCTGCGGCTGCGCGCCCTCGGCGCTCGCCCTGTGCGCCTCGGCCATCGCACGGCCGAGCGACTCCTGCGTCACGCCAGCGGCGTCGAGGATGCGGCCGCCGACGGTGTCCTGCGCGAGCAGGAACGCGAACAGCAGGTGCTCGGGGTCGATGTAGCTCGCCCCGTTGGCGCGCGCCACCTGGTAGGCGTCGCGGAGCACGCGCTGCGCGCTCGCCGTGAGCACCTGCGGCGCCTCGCTCGCCTGGGCCTCGCCTGGCAGCCGCTCCTGGGCGGCGGACTCGATCGCAGCGGTGTCGGCGCCCGCGGCTCGGAGCACCTCGGCGACCTGCGGGTGGGCGACGGTGGCCTGCAGCAGGTGCAGGGCGTCGACGTCCTGGTGGCCGTGCTCGCGAGCGCGCTCGACGGCTCGGGCGAGGATGGTCGCCGCACGGCGGGTGAGCAGCCTCGAGACGTCGACCTGCCGGCCGCCGCCTTGCGCCTGCAGCAGTCGCGCGAGGAAGTCGTCGAACGATCCGCTGGGACCGGTGAACGCGGGCATCGTGCCTCCTTGAGGAAACTTGCGTGGAGTGCGCTCAAGTCTACGGATGTGAGCGCCTCTCGCTCAAGTACGACGCCGAGGGGCCGCGCGGCATTCCGCGGTGGCGTTCGCTCGTGGCGAGCGGGAGGTCG
Source organism: Agrococcus sp. AC640b (assembly GCF_979255995.1). NCBI lineage: Bacteria > Bacillati > Actinomycetota > Actinomycetes > Micrococcales > Microbacteriaceae > Agrococcus > Agrococcus sp. AC640b. The sequence goes on along the minus strand of NZ_CEEDMM010000010.1, from coordinate 114 downwards.
GGCGGGCACCACGGCACGGCGAGCCCCTTTCGAGGCTCGCTGCGCTCGCACCTCAAGGAGCGGTGGGGGAACGCCCCGCTCGCGAAGGACCCGAACACCCCCACGCCTCAACCC
>NZ_CEEDMM010000009.1:0-97726 GCF_979255995.1 Agrococcus sp. AC640b | reverse complement strand
GTGGGCGGCTGCGTGGGCTCCTGCGTCGGCTGCTGCGTCGGCTGCGGTGCGGGCTCGCTCGTCGCGGGGGTCGTCTCGGTCGGCGTCGGGTCGGTGGAGGGCGACGGGTCGAGCGTCGGGGCCGGCGAGGGCGACGCCGGCTCGGACGGCGTCGACGAGGGTGACGCGGGGGCATCCGTCGGCACCTCGGCGACGTCTGCGGGCGCGCTCGGGGTGGGATCGCCGCCGGGGAGCGCCTGCAGCGCCACGACCCCGAGCGCGACGACGACGACCGCGGCCGCCCCCACGAGCGCGCCGACGAGGATGCGGCGTCGACGGCGGGCCGCGGGGTCGACGCCGTCGGCGTCGACGACGGGAAGCACGCCCGTCGGCGAGTCGCCCTCGAGCGGCCGGGCGAGGTCGGGCACGGTCGCATGAGCCGTCGCGACACCCGCAGCGGCGCCCGCTCCGAGCGCGGCCGTCTGGCCGGTGGGCAGCGGCAGCGCCGCGGTGACGCCGGTGGTCGTCGCCACGTCCGAGCCGGCGATCGGGACGACGCGCGTCGGCACGCGGTCGGTCGCGAGCGCGGCGAGCTGCGTGCGCAGCGCATCGGTCGTGGGGCGCGCGTTCGGATCACGCGACGTCATGGCGCGCAGCAGCGCCGCCCACCGCTCGTCGACCGTCGGCGGGATCACGGGGTCGCGCAGCATGCGCGCCGTGAGCGCCTCGATCGCGGGCCCCGGGAACGTGCGCTCGCCCGTGATCGTCTCGAGCAGCACGAGGCCCAGCGCGTAGACGTCTGCGGACGGCCCGACGTCGCCGCCGGTCGCCTGCTCCGGGCTCAGGTAGGCGGCCGTGCCCAGCACGGCGCCGGTCGCGGTGATGCGATCGCCGCCGTCGACTGCGGCGATGCCGAAGTCCGCCAGCCGCGCGTCGAACTCGTGCTCTGGCAGTGACGATGGCGCGAGCAGGATGTTGGAGGGCTTCACGTCGCGGTGCACGACGCCTGCGGCGTGCACGACGGCGAGGGCCTCGGCGAGGTCCTGCGCGAGACGCAGCAGCTCGGCGTCGGCGATGGGCCCATCCGCCCGTCGCTGGCCGAGGGTGGGCCCGTCGACGAGCTCCATGACGAGCACGATGGCGTCGAGGCCGTCGGACGTCAGCGGCACGGCGTCGTAGATCGTGACGAGCGCGCGATGGCTGAGCGTCGCGAGCAGGTCGATCTCGAGGCGCTCCCGCTCGCGCGTGGCGGCGTCGGAGCCCGCACCCGCGACGACCTTCAGCGCGACGTCGCGGCCGAGCACCTCGTCGCGCGCGCGGTGCACGGTCGCCGAGCCGCCGCGGCCGATGCGCTCGCCCACCAGGTAGCGGTCGGCGAGCAGCGCTCCCGGCGCGAGCGGATGCGACGCGTCGCGCATGTCCATCGGCGAGTCCTCCTCGTGCCCCGCGCCGAGCATAGGCGTGGCACGCGCACGCCGCCCCCGGTTGCGCGGAGGCGGCGGACGTGTCTGCTACCGCTTCGCGGACTCCTGCCACACCTTGAGACCCACGTCGACGCCCTCGACGAGCTCGTCGATGCGGGCGAGCTCCTCTGCCGTCAGGGCAGGCGCCTCGAGCGCGGCGAGGTTCTCGTCGATCTGCTCGGCACGCGAGGCGCCGATGAGGGCGGAGGCCACGACGTCGTCGCGCAGCACCCACTGCAGCGCGAGCTGCGCGAGCGACTGCCCGCGCTCCTTCGCGAGGTCGTTGACGGTGTTGAGGATGCGCACCGTCTCCTCCGGCAGCGGCTCCTGCGAGAGCGAGCCGCGCTGCATGCGCCGCTCGGCGGTGCCGTCGCCCAGGTACTTGCCCGTGAGCAGGCCCTGCGCGAGCGGCGTGAAGGCGATGGCGCCCATGCCGGTGCCACGCAGCGCATCCGTGAGCCCATCCTCGACCCAGCGGTTGAGCATGGAGTAGGCGGGCTGGTGGATGACGAGGGGCGTGCCGAGACGGTCGGCGATGGCCTTCGCCTCGCTCGTGCGCTCTGCCGAGTACGACGAGATGCCGACGTAGAGCGCCTTGCCCTGCCGCACGAGCGTGTCGAGCGCCCCGATGGTCTCCTCGAGCGGGGTGACGGGGTCGGCGCGGTGCGAGTAGAAGACGTCGACGTGGTCGATGCCCATGCGGGTCAGCGACTGCTCGGCGCTCGCGAGGATGTACTTGCGCGAACCCCACGAGCCGTACGGGCCGGGCCACATGGGGTAGCCGGCCTTCGACGAGATGATGAGCTCGTCGCGGTAGCGGCCGAGGTCCTCGCGCAGCATGCGGCCGAAGTTCGTCTCGGCGGAGCCGGGAGGCGGGCCGTAGTTGTTGGCGAGGTCGAAGTGGGTGATGCCACGGTCGAACGCGTGCCGCAGCAGGGCGCGCTGGTCGTCGAACGGGATGTTGTCGCCGAAGTTCCACCACAGACCCAACGAGATCGGTGGCAGGTACAGCCCCGAGGTGCCCACCTGGCGGTACTCGGCGCCGCGATAGCGGTCCGGTGACGCCTGGTAGGGGCGGTGCAGCTCGTAGGTGTCGGGGTTCCAGCGGGGTGCGTCGTCGCTCATCCATCCGACCCTAGCGAGGCGAGGGGGCGTCGCGGGGGCCGGTTGCGCTCCTGGCGCAGCGGTTGCGCCCGCTCAGTCGCGCCGCACGTACCACTCGGTGAAGTCGCAGGCGCGGCCGAGCTCGTCGAGCCGCACGACCCAGAGGTTGTCGTAGGTCGCGCCCTCGAGGTACGTCGTGACGCCCTGGATGACGGCGACGTCGCCCTGCTCGGCGACGGTGTGCCACTCGAACGTCCACGATCCCGGCGCATCCGCCTCCTCGTGCCACATGCGCACGATGGCCTCGATGCCGATCGCCGGCTCGTCGTCGGAGGGGTAGCCGCGGTAGATCGCGTCATCTGCGAACGCGCTGCGCAGCACGTCGTCATCCTCGGTGCGCCACGCCTCGACGTAGCGCTGCACGAAGTCCTCCGCGCGCGTCATCGCATCGCCTCCCTGTGCCGAGCGCATCGAGCGGCATCGGTCGCGCGCCGCGGCGTCGCACGGGTGCGACGCATCACGCCGTCGCCGAGCGCTCGGCCAGCAGCGCAGCCGTCACGCCGTTCGTCCAGCCGAAGCCGTCCTGCAGCTCGTACTCGCCGCCGCCGCCGATGCCGCCCGCGTCGCCGACGATCTCGTACTTCTCGATGAGCTTGTGCTCGCGGTCGAAGACCGACTGCACCGTCGCGAGCCACCGCGTCGCGATCTCGTCGCCCAGCGGCAGGTCGTAGCGACGGAAGCCCGCGATCGCGAGCCACTGCAGCGGCGCCCAGCCGTTCGGACGATCCCACTGATCGCCCGTCTCATGCTCGCTCGTGCCGAAGCCGCCCGACCGCAGCAGTCGCGCCCGCACGGCCTCCTCGGTGCGACGTGCCTGGTCGTCGCTCGCGCAGCCGACGAACAGCGGTGCGACGCACGCGCCGTTCACCGAGGCCCGCTGCGCGCCCAGCTGCAGGTCGTGGTCGAGGTAGACGCCGTCCTCGTCGTTCCAGAGCCACCGATCGATCGCCGCCGCCCGCGCATCCGCAGCCTCCGCGAACGACCGCGCGGAGGTGACGTCGCCGTCGGCCTCGCTCAGCCGCGCCAGCAGCCGCTCGAGCACGAGCAGGAACGCGTTGAGGTCGACCGGCACGATCGACGTCGTGCGGATCGTCGCGAGATCGCCGGGCTCGTCGTTCCACCGCGACGAGAAGTCCCACCCCGACGCAGCCCCCGCGCGCAGGTCGCGGTACACGTCGTGCGCGGGACGGTCGGAGGCGCGCGCCGTCGCGACGTCCTCGCGGTACGACTCCTCGCGCGGCGTGTCGCGGTCGTCCCAGTAGCGCTGCAGCACCGCGCCGTCCGGCATCGCGACGCAGTGGCGATGCGTCTCCCCCGGCCGCAGCGCATCGGCGCCGTCGACCCACCAGGTGTGCTCCCGTCGCAGCGCGTGCAGCATGTCGAGCGGATCCGCGGCGCCCACCGTCTCGGCGAGCTCGACCATGCACGCGAGCATCGGCGGCTGCGACCGCGTCAGGTAGTAGGTGCGGTTGCCGTTGGGCACGTGGCCGTAGCGCTCGATGAGCGACGCGAACGATGCGAGCGCGTCGCGGATCGCCTCGTGGCGGCCGCTCGCGGCGAGCCCGAGCATCGAGAAGTACGTGTCCCAGTAGTACAGCTCGCGGAAGCGACCACCGGGCACGGGATACGGCTTCGGCACGTCGATGAGCGAGCCGAGCCTGCGCGGCGTCATCGCATGCGTCAGCGGATCCCACAGCCGCTCGATGTGCGTCGCGAGGTCGTCGGATGCGTGCGGCTCGAACGTGCTGTGCGCCTCGACGGGCTCGTCGAAGCGCTCCGCGACGAACCGCGCGAGGTCGAAGCCCTCGTCATGTCGATGCCTGCGGTAGTCGCGCAGGATCTGCTCGGGATCCTCGAGCGGCACGCAGTCGACGAACGTCTTCGAGTCGGGGAAGACCTCGCTCGTCTGCACCGCCAGGAACAGCTCCTGGTAGCGGTCGGCGGGCGAGAGGGTGTCTGCGGGCATCGATGCCTCCTGGCGTGGGTCGGCGTCGGCCGGCGTGGGGCTCGCGCGCTCAGTCGAGCAGCAGCGCAGGCTCCTCGAGCACCGACGCGACGTCGGCGACGAAGCGCGAGATGATGTCGCCGTCGATCGCGCGGTGATCGAACGAGCCGCCCACCGTCGTGACGTAGCGGGGGCGCACCTCGCCGTCGACGACCCACGGCTTCTGCTTGATCGTGCCCAGCGCGATGATGCCCGTCTCGCCGGGGTTGAGGATCGGCGTGGCAGTGTCCATGCCGAACACGCCGATGTTCGAGATCGTGATCGTGCCGCCACGCAGGTCGGCGGGCGGCGTCTTGCCGTCGCGCGCCGTCACGGTGAGCTGCTCGAGCGCCTTCGCGAGCTCGAGCAGCGACATGTGCTGCGCATCCTTCACGTTCGGCACGAGCAGGCCGCGCGGCGTCGCCGCCGCGATGCCGAGGTTCACGTAGTGGTGCACGACGAGCTCGTCGCCCGTGAACGTGGAGTTCACGCGCGGGTTGCGGCGCGCAGCCCACAGCACGGCGCGCGCCACGATGAGCATGGGCGACAGCTTCACGCCCGCGAAGTCGGTCGACTGCTTGAGCCGCTGCACGAACTCCATCGTGCGCGTCGCGTCGACGTCGACGAAGACGCTCACGTGCGGCGCCGAGTACGCCGACTCGACCATCGCCGCCGCGATCGCCTTGCGCACGCCCTTCACGGGGATGCGCTCCTCGCGTCCGCCCTCGTACGCGGCAGGCGTCTCGAGGTTCTTGAAGACGCTCGCCTGCTCGGCGGCGCGCACGACGTCGTCGCGCGTCACCTCGCCCGCGAGCCCCGTGCCGACGAGCGCGGCGAGGTCGACGCCCAGGTCGCGCGCGAGCTTGCGGATCGGGGGCTTGGCGATGATGGGCGACGCGGATGCCGCGGGCACCGACGCGGGACGCGCAGGCTCGGTGCGCGCCGGCGGCTGCTCGATCGTGCGCGGCTTGCGACGGCGGGTCTGCGCGTCGCCGCGCACGCCGTAGCCCACGAGCACGGCGCCGGGCTCGTCGTGGGTGATCGACGCGTGCGCGTCGGCGACGGCCTCGCTCGTCTCGAGCGCCGACGGGTCGACGGGTGCCGACGCGGCCTCGACGTCGGCGGCGTCGGCGATGCGGATGATCGGCGCACCCACCTCGACGGTGTCGCCAGGTTCCGCCAGCAGCGCCTCCACGCGGCCCGCGAACGGGCTCGGCAGCTCGACGAGCGACTTCGCCGTCTCGATCTCGAGGATGACGTCGTTGACGGCGACCTCGTCGCCCACGGCGACCTTCCAGGCCACGATGTCGGCCTCGGTCAGGCCCTCGCCGGGATCCGGCAGTCGGAACTCCTGCATCATGCCTCCATCAGTAGGCCAGCACGCGGTCGACGGCGTCGAGCACGCGATCGGCGTCGGGCAGGTAGACGGCCTCGAGCGCGGCCGGCGGGAACGGGGCGTCGAAGCCCGACACGCGCAGCACGGGCGCCTCGAGCGAGTAGAACGCGCGCTCGTGGATCGTCGCGGCGACCTCCGAGCCGACGGAGACGTGTCCTGGCGCCTCCTGCGCCACGACGACGCGGCCCGTGCGCTGCGCCGACGCGACGATGGGACCGAAGTCGATGGGCGACAGCGACCGCAGGTCGATGACCTCGCAGCTCGTGCCCTCGCCCTCGGCGATCTGCGCGGCCTGCAGCAGCACGTGCACCATGGCGCCGTGGCCCACGAGCGTCACGTCGGAGCCCTCGCGTGCGACGACGGAGCGGTGCAGCGGGCTCGGCGCCGCCGACGTGTCGACCTCGCCCTTCGCCCAGTACTTCGCCTTCGGCTCCATGAAGATCACCGGGTCGTTGCCCTGGATCGCCTGCTGGATCATCCAGTACGCGTCGTTCGCCGTCGACGGGCTCACGACCCTGAGTCCCGCCGTGTGCGCGAAGTACGCCTCGGGGCTCTCCTGGTGGTGCTCGACCGCGCCGATGTGACCGCCGTAGGGGATGCGGATGACGACGGGGAACGACTGGGTGCCCAGGTGCCGCGACGTGAGCTTCGCCAGCTGCGACACGATCTGGTCGAACGCCGGGTAGACGAAGCCGTCGAACTGGATCTCGCACACCGGCCGGTAGCCGCGCATCGCGAGGCCGATCGCGGAGCCGACGATGCCCGACTCCGCCAGCGGGGTGTCGATGACGCGATGCGCACCGAACTCGGCCTGCAGGCCGTCGGTGACGCGGAACACGCCGCCGAGCGGGCCGATGTCCTCGCCCAGCAGCACGACCTTGTCGTCGGCGGCCATCGCGGCGCGCATGCCTGCGGTGAGCGCCTTCGCGATGGGCATCTGCGTCGGCTGGGTGGTCTGCGTCACGGGTCAGTCCTCCCCGAACGACGACTCGAACTCCGACAGCGCGAGCTTCTGCTGCGCCAGCGGAGCGTGCGGATCCGTGTAGACGTGGTCGAAGATGACGTCGCTCGCCGGCGACGGCGCCTCGAGCGTGCGCCTGCGCACGTCGGCGGCGACGTCGGCGGCCTCCTCGTCGATCGACGTCAGCAGCGCATCGTCGACGCCCTGCCCGCGCAGGTGGGCAGCGAGACGGGCGATGGGGTCGCGGCGCTGCCACGACGCCTCCTCCTCGCTCGTGCGGTAGCGGGTGGGGTCGTCGCTCGTGGTGTGCGCACCCATGCGGTACGTGTCGGCGGCGATGTAGCCGGGGCCCTCGCCGGCGCGCGCAGCGTCGAGCTCGGCACGGCCGACCGCGAACGCGATGAGCGGGTCGTTGCCGTCGATCCAGTGCGCACGATGCCCGAAGCCCGCAGCCCGCTGGTGCAGCGGCGTGCGCGACTGCACGCGCGAGGGCACCGAGATCGCCCACTTGTTGTCCTGCATGTACGTCACGAGCGGCGCGTCGAACGTCTTCGAGAACACGAGGCCCTCGCTCGCGTCGCCCTGGCTCGAGGCGCCGTCGCCGTAGCAGACGAGCACCGCCTCGTCGCGGGTCACGTCGCCCGTGCCGACGGTGCCGTCCATCGTCGCGCCCATCGCGTAGCCGGTCGCGTGCAGCGCCTGCGTCGCGATGACGAGCGAGTAGAGGCGGCACCCGCGCGTGCGCGCCGGATCCCATCCGCCGTGCTTCGCGCCGCGGAACACGTCGATGATCTGCGACCACTCGACGCCGCGCACGTGGGCGATCACATGCTCGCGATACGACGGGAAGACGGTGTCCTGCTCGCGCATCGCGAACGCCATGCCGACCTGGCCGCCCTCCTGGCCGACCGACGGCACCCACAGGCCCAGCTTGCCCTGACGCTGCAGGTTGCGCGCCTCCATGTCGACGGCGCGCGTGTGCACCATCGCTCGATGCATCGCGATGCGATCGTCGGTCGAGAGCTCGTCGGCGAGCGCATGCCATCGCTCGGTGGCCGCCTCCAGCACGAGCGCGCCGTCGGCGTCGAGCAGCCGCAGCGGCTCGGCGACGTCGGAGTCCGCCAGCAGGGTCATGCGAGCTCCCGGATGCGGCGGATGGCCTCGACGATGCCGTCGTGCGCCTCCCGCTCCGCGACCGTGATGCGCACGCCGTCCGGGAACTGCCGCGCCACGATCCGCACCGACTCGAGGATCTCGGCGATGGGGCCCGCCTGCTGCGGCGTCGCCGCCACCCACAGGAAGTTGCCGTGCGCCTGCGGCACGGACAGCCCCTCGTCGGCCAGTCGGCGCTGCAGCGCGTCGCGATCGTCGGCGAGCTGCTCGACGCGGGCGAGCAGCTCGCCCTCGGCCTCGATGCTCGCGATCGCGGCCGAGGTCGCGAGCCCCGTGACCGACAGGGGGATGCCGGCGAGCGACGCGGCACCGATGATGGTCGGATCGCCGATGGCGTAGCCCACGCGCAGCCCCGCGAGGCCGTACGCCTTCGAGAACGTGCGCAGGATCACGACGTTGTCGTGGCTCGCCTGCGCTGCGAGGCCGTCGACGGTCGGCACGCGCACGAACTCGACGTACGCCTCGTCGAGCATGACGAGCACGTCGGAGGGCACCTTCGCGATGAAGGCGTCCCACGCCTCCTGCGTCACGATCGGGCCCGTGGGGTTGTTGGGGCTGCAGACGAACACGGCGCGCGTGCGCTCGGTGATCGCCGCCGCCATGGCGTCGAGGTCGTGCTCGGCGGCGTCGGTGAGCGGCACCATGACGGGCGTGGCACCCGAGACCTGCACGAGCAGCGGGTAGGCCTCGAACGAGCGCCACGCGAAGACGACCTCGTCGCCGGGGCCCGCGACGGCGGAGACGAGCTGCATGATGCCCGACACCGAGCCGTCGGAGACCATCACGCGCTCGGGTGCGACGCCGTGCTTGGCCGCGAGCGCCGCGACGAGCGACGGTGCGCCGGCAGCCGGATAGCGGTTGACGGTCGCGACCTGCTCGACGATGGCGTCGACGACCGACGGCAGGGGCGGGAAGGGGTTCTCGTTGCTCGAGAGCTTGAAGCCACCCTCGGGCGCGGGTCGCCCCTGCTTGTAGGCCGGGATCGCCCGGATGGCATCTCGCAGTCGCACAGGCACGGTCCCAGCGTATGGGGAGGGGCGTGCATCGCGCGCATGTCCGTCACCGGTCGCGCCACGTCACCCGCCTCGCCCGCCTCGCGGAGGTGGCGGTGCGATGATGGGCGCATGCGCTTCCTGCTGCGGCTCGCGGGCACCGCCCTCGCGATCTGGATCGTCACGCTCATCGTCCCCGGCATCCACATCGTGCCGTGGGAGCCGGGTGCCTGGGGCGAGGTGTCGACCCTGCTGCTCGTCGCCGTCGTCTTCGGCGTCATCAACGCGACGGTCGGCAACCTCATCCGCATCGTCGCCTTCCCGATCTACCTGCTGACGCTCGGCATCGCGGCGCTGTTCGTGAACGCGCTGCTGCTCATGTGCGTGCACTGGCTGTCGGAGGCCGCGGGCTTCGGCCTCCGGCTCGACGGCTTCTGGTGGGGCTTCGTCAGCGCGATCCTCATCTCGTTCGGCACGTGGCTCGTCACCGTGCTCACGCGTCCGCTGTGGCGCAAGGACCGCAAGCGCGACAGGGCCTGATCTCGGAACGGGGCCTGATCTCGGAACGGGGCCTGATCTCGGAACAGGGCCTGATCGCGCACCAGGGCCTGACCGCGCGAGCGGCGCGGCTCCCGCGCCGCAAGGGCTGGAATTCCACGCCGCCTCGGTCGTTGGATGCAGGCATGAGCGACTCCGAGACCCCCACGATGCAGGCCGTCGTCTACGACGACTTCGGCGGCACCGACCAGCTGCACCTTCGCGACGTGGCGGCCCCGACGCCCGGGCCCGGCGAGGTGCGCATCCGCGTGCGGCGCGCCGGCGTGAACCCCGTCGACTGGAAGGTGCTCTCGGGCGGGCTGCGCGGCCTCATGCCGCACGTGACGCCCATCGTGCCCGGCTGGGACGTCGCCGGGGTCGTCGACGCGCTCGGCCCCGACGTGCCCGAGCTCGCCGTCGGCGACGAGGTGCTGTCGTACGCCCGCAAGGACTGGGTGCAGCAGGGGACGTTCGCCGAGCTCGTCACCGTGCGGGTCGTCGACGTGGCCCGCAAGCCCGCGGAGCTCTCGTGGGACGCGGCGGGTGCGCTGCCGCTCGCGGGGCTCACGGCCGAGCGCGTGCTCGACGCCGTCGAGGCCGGCGACGGCGACACGGTGCTCGTGCACGGCGCCTCCGGTGGCGTCGGCACGCTCGCGGTGCAGCTCGCGCGGCTGCGCGGCGCCCGTGTGATCGCGACGGGATCCCCCTCGGGCCACGACCGACTGCGCGCGCTGGGTGCGGAGCCCGTCGCGTACGGCGACGGCCTCGTCGACGCGGTCCGCGCGCTGGCGCCCGAGGGCGTCGACGCGGTCGTCGACCTCGTCGGCGGCGTCATGGAGCAGACGCTCGCGGTGCTGCGCGAGGGCGGCAGGCACGCCTCGATCGCCGACCACGCCGCAGACGAGCACGGCGGGCGCTGGGTGTGGGTGCGCCCGGACGGCCCCCGCCTCGAGGCGCTCGCGCAGCGCGTCGCTGGCGGCGAGGTCGACGTCGAGATCGCGGGCTCCTTCCCGCTGTCGGACGTCGCAGGCGCCTTCGAGCAGAGCCAGTCGGGCACGACGCGCGGCAAGCTCGTCATCCACGTCTCCGACTGACCCCGAGTCGCGCTCACCGCTCGACGGTGAAGCCGATGGCGCCTGCCGACTCGGCGCCGTCGGTCGCGGCGGCGACCTCGCTCCAGACCGCGAGCGCGAGGTCGTCGCCGGAGGTGTCGAGGTGCGCTGCGGTGTCGGCGTACGCCTCGGGATGGTGGCCGCCTGCGGTGACCTCGGCGAGCGGCTGCCCTGCGGGGTCGTAGCGGTCGGTCTCGATCGCTGCGAGGTCGGGCGAGGCCTCGAGCACGACGCGGTCGCCGCCGTGCATGCCGCCGAGCGCGGCGACGAGGTCGGAGTCGTGCTGCACGGCGACGGCGGTGGTGCCTGGCGGCACGGGCGTCGCACCCACCGGTGCGCCGAACGTGACGACCGCGTCGACCTGGAAGCGGCCGTGCGCGGCAGCCGCTGCCACGGCCGCGCCGCCCTGCGAGTACCCGAACATCTGGATGACGTCGCCCGAGTCGGCTCCGGCTGCCACGAGCGCCTGCTCGATCGCGGCCGCGCTGCCCACGAGCGGCCCCTCCCCCGTGTTGGCGGCGTTCTCGATGTTGGCCGTGAGGTCGTACGCCGTCGTCGGGTCGTCGATGGCGAACGAGGCCGTGCCGCGCGCGAGCACCTGCCACACGATCGTGCCGTCGGGCTGCTCGTAGCGCTGCACCTCGACGACGGGCCCGTCGGCGGAGAGACGCTCGAACGCGCTCGAGTAGGAGTCGACGGGCGGCTGCACGGCAGGGGGCGTCGCCGTCGGCTCCGCACGCGTCGGCACGGCGCCAGGTGGGCGCGGAGCGTTGCCGGTGACGAGGAGCGCGATCGCGAGCGCGACGCCCGCACCCGTGGCGAGGCCCTCCTCGTCGCCTGCGAGCTGCGAGACGAACGGCAGCAGCGGATTCGTGACCCCGAGGCCGGCGAGGCCGGCGAGCGCCTCGTCGACCGACTCGACCGCGAGCGCGAGGGCGTCGACGAACGCAGGGTCGTTCAGCAGCGCAGGCAGCAGCGGGGCGAGCGGCGCGAGCGCCTGCGCCGCGAGGTCGACGAGCAGGTCGCCGAGGGGCGTCTGCGCGAGCCCGGCGCCCACGAGGATCGTGGGCAGCGTCACCGGCAGGCTCGCAGCCCCCAGGAGCAGCCCGCCGAGCACGAGGGTGCCGAGGCCCGTCGCGGCGGCGGCGCCCGCGAGCTCGACGGCTGCGGACGCAGCCTGCTCGGCGGTGCCGTACGCCCACGCGGCGAACACGATGGCCGCGCGCACGTCGGCGAGGTGCGCGCGGGCGACGACGCACGCCATCTCTGCCTCGTCGGCGAGCGCGATCGCGCGCACGACGGCTGCCTGCGCGTACGGGACGCCCTGCGAGACCGGCGGCGACGTGCGGCCGCGCAGGATGCGCAGCGCGCGCTCCAGCTCGACGTCGACGGCGTCGAGCGCGGCGGCGAGGTCGTCCCCGACCGTGGGGCTCCACGCGGTGACGCTCACGGCAGCTCCGCCGCGACGGCGGCGACGGCCGACACGAGCGGGTCGCGTGAGGCGACGACGTCGGCGCGCAGCAGCGCCGAGCGCTGCTCGAACGCCTCCGACGCCGCGCCGAGCCACTCGAGCGACGTGCGCGGCAGCGCGTCGAGGGCGAACCGCGTCGCGCGGCGCGCGAGCACGAGCTCGTCGGAGAGGCGCTGCAGCGATGCGAGCGCGGCGGTGCGCGCCACGGCGGCGATCGGATCGTCTGGCTGCGTGGTGGCGAGATGCATGCGCGGCACCCTGCACGACACGCGCGGCGCACCCCGGCCTCCTGCACGCTGGCTGTGGATGGGGACGGTTCCGCGCCGTCTGTGCGGGATCCTTGCCATGATGAACCTCGTGACCATGGACCGGGCGTTCCTCGACGCATCGCGGTTCCGCATCTGCTTCGTGTGCACCGGCAACATCTGCCGGTCGCCGATGGCATCGGCGGTGCTGCGTCGGCTCGCCGCCGAGCACGGCGTCGCCGACCGCATCCTCGTCACGAGCGCGGGCGTCAGCGACTACCACGTGGGCGAGACGGCCGACGAGCGCACGATCGCCGCCCTCGCGCGCGGCGGCTACCCCGCATCCGACCACCGCGCGAAGCACTTCACGCGCAAGTGGTTCGACCGGTTCGATCTCGTCATCGCGCTCGACCGCGGGCAGGAGCGCGTGCTGCGCCAGCTCGCACGCGACGACGAGGCGCGCTCGAAGGTGCGTCTGCTCATGGCCTTCGAGGCCGACCCCGCCACGCTCGACGTGCCCGACCCGTACTACTCCGAGCCCGAGACGTTCGATGCGGTGCTCGCGCAGATCGAGTCGGCCTCGCGCAGGCTGTTCCGCCAGATCCACCCCGTGCTCGCGGCGACGAAGCGCGCCTGAGCCGGCGCCGCTGCGCGGGCTCGTCAGGCGCGCACGCGGGCGCGATGCCTGCGCACGCCGTCGCGGTTGGCGCACCGCACCGAGCAGTACCGCTGCGTGCCGTTCCTCGTGACGTCGACGACGACGTTCGTGCACGCGTCGCCGGGCGCGAGGCCAGCCGCGCACCTGGCCATGCGGTGCATGCCGCGGGTCGAGACGTGCAGCGCCGTGCCGACGGCGATGACGGCGCGCAGCACGTGCGGCAGCGTCTGCAGCTCGTCGCGGTAGTGCAGGTGCCAGCCCTCGCCGTCGTGGTCGGTGAGCCTCGGGTAGGCGGCGACAGATGCCATCTGCGCGTTGAGCAGGGCGGCCCGCTCGCCGTCGGTGGCCGCGTCGACGATCGCGAGCCAGTCGTCGACGACGCGTCGCGTCGCGGCGTGGTCCTCTTCGGATGCCGGGGTGAAGTCCATCGTCATGCCGGCCACGCGTGCCCGCGCCACGATCTCGGCGCGGTCGGCCGGCCAGTCGTTCGCGAGCGAGGCCGCAAGCCGCACCGCGTACTCGCCGTAAGGGTTGAGATGCACAAGGCCATTACAGCAGGCTCGACGCCATGACCGCCACGCGCTCCCTCCTCCCCGACGCCCACCGCGCCGCCACGCACGAGCACGGCTGGACGACCGAGTCCCTGCATCGCACCTCCGAGGGCGGCGTGCGCTACGTGCGGTGCGCCACGTGCGGCGCCCGCCGCGTCGACCTCGTCCGCACCGCCGCCGTGGTGCCGGAGCCCGTGAGCGCCGTCGTCGCCGCGACGGCATCCGACGCGGTGGGATGATGGAGCACGTCCCCGCGCGCTCGCGCCCGACACGATCACCCCCGAGGACGTCATGACGCTTCCCCCGCAGCCCGTCTCCCCGCTCGATGGCCGCTACCGACGCCAGGTCGGCGCGATCGGCGAGCACCTGTCGGAGGCGGCGCTCAACCGGGCCCGCGTGCACGTCGAGGTCGAGTGGCTCGTGTTCTGCGCCGAGCGCGGCCTGTTCGGCACGCCTGCGATCGCCGAGGCCGACGCCGAGAGCCTGCGCGCGTGGGCCGCGGGCTTCGGCCAGGCCGAGATCGACTGGCTCGCCGAGAAGGAGGCCGTCACGCGGCACGACGTCAAGGCCGTCGAGTACCTCGTGCGCGACCGACTCGCGAGCCAAGGGCTCGACGCGCTCGCCGAGGCGACGCACATCGCGTGCACGAGCGAGGACGTCAACAACCTCTCCTACGCCCTCACGATCCGCGATGCGGTGCACGAGGTGTGGATGCCGGCGCTGCGCGAGGTCATCGGCCGCCTGTCGGGCCTCGCCGTCGAGCACCGCGACCAGCCGATGCTCGCCCACACGCACGGGCAGCCTGCGACGCCGACGACGCTCGGCAAGGAGATCGCCGTGTTCGCGTGGCGTCTCGAGCGCATCGCCGGGCAGATCGAGGACGTCGAGGTGCTCGGCAAGTTCGCAGGCGCCACCGGCACGTTCTCGGCGCACGTCGTCGCCGACCCGAACGCCGACTGGCCGAGCCTCGCGAAGGAGTTCGTCGCCGGCCTCGGGCTCACGTGGAACCCGCTGACGACGCAGATCGAGTCGCACGACTGGCAGGCCGAGCTCTTCCAGCGCATCAGCCACGCAGGCCGCATCCTGCACAACCTCGCCACCGACGTGTGGACGTACATCATGATGGGCTACTTCACGCAGATCCCCGTCGAGGGTGCGACGGGCTCGTCGACGATGCCGCACAAGATCAACCCCATCCGGTTCGAGAACGCGGAGTCCAACCTCGAGCTCGCGAGCGCGCTGCTCGAGTCGCTCGCCGCGACGCTCGTCACGAGCCGCCTGCAGCGCGACCTCACCGACTCGTCGACGCAGCGCAACGTGGGCGTCGCGCTCGGCCACTCGCTGCTCGCGCTCGACAACCTGCGCGCGGGCCTCGGCGAGATCGCCGTCGCGCCCGCGCGCCTCGCCGCCGACCTCGACGGCAACTGGGAGGTGCTGGCCGAGGCGATCCAGACCGTCATCCGCGCCGAGGTGCTCGCGGGCACGTCGTCGATCGACGACCCCTACGCACAGCTCAAGGGCCTCACGCGCGGGCACCGCGTCGGGCAGGCGGAGCTCGCCGAGTTCGTCGACGGCCTCGACATCTCGGATGCGGCGAAGGATCGCCTGAAGGCGCTCACGCCTGCGACGTACGTGGGCCTCGCGCCGGAGCTCACCGACCTGGCACCGTGACGCCGCCGATCGCGAGGGGCCCCGAGCGGTCGGATCGCCTGCGCATCGCCGGCGAGCGGTGCGTGCTGCGCGACTGGGCGCTCGCCGACGCCGAGCCGCTGCGCTCGCTGCTCGACCCGCGCGCGACGTGGCACGACACGAACGGGCCGTACCTCGGGCGCCCGACGGCCGACGACATGGTGCGCGTGCGCGACGGCTACCTCGCGCTCGCGGCGATGCCCGCCGATCAGGTGCCCACGCCGCGCGCGTCGCTCGCGATCGCCGATCCCACCACCGATGCCGTGCTCGGCTGCGTCTCCTGGTACTGGGAGAGCCGCGCGACCGACTGGCGCCGCATCGGCATCGTGCTCTATGACGACGCGGCCCGCGGCCGCGGCATCGGCCGCGAGGCGCTCGCCATGTGGACCGACCACCTGTTCGCCGTCACCGACGCGCTGCGCCTCGACCTCGCGACCTACTCGGGCAACGTCGGCATGCAGCGCGCGGCCGAGGCGGCCGGCTTCACGCTCGAGGCGCGCATGCGCTCGGCCCGCCGCTGGTCGGGTGGCGTGCACGACGCGCTCGTCTACGGGGTGCTGCGCGAGGAGCGCATGCGCTGACGCGCTGACGCCCCATTCCTCCCGTCCCTGAACCTCCGGAAGGATCTCAACATGAGCACGCCGCTCGACGACTGGAGCGCCGATCTCGCGGCGCGCACCGCACCGAGGTCTCGCGCAGCGCTCGAGGCGCTCGTCGATGGCCAGCCATGCTCCGTCGCGAGGGCTTCTTCGATCGTTGGCCGAATGCGGTCGTGGTCCTCGAAGCGGTGGATGCCGCCGTCACGAACGACCAGCGCCGGGCATGGATCCGTGCGATCGACACCGCGGGGCACGCCGACGAGCACGAGCAGTGGTTGGAGGATCCGAGCTCGTGACCGGAGCGCCTGGAGTCACGCGCGCCAGATGATCGGGTCGACCCAGTACGGGTCCGTGCTCGAGCCGCCGTTCGGCACCGTGCCGTCACCGTAGAAGTACGCGCCGACGACCTCGGTGCCGGGCAGCGCCAGCGCGACGGTGCAGGTGTCCTCGGCCGTGCCCACCTGGGCGGCCGTGACCATGAAGTCGCCCGAGCATCCCGGTGCATCCCCGCCGAAGTCGAGCACGCCCGCGGCACCCTGCCCATCCGACTGGATGCCTGCGATCGTGCCGCCCACGATGCCGTCGATCGCGCGACCGAACAGCGCGACGACCTCGACGCGTCCGCGGACGTACCAGACGCTGCCGCCGCCCTGGTACGCCTCGGCGTCGTCGATCCCCTGCAGGTACGCGTCGTCGCCGCGCTCGATCGCCGTCACCGTGTAGCGCAGGATGCTCCAGGCCTCCGACTCCTCCAGCACGCCCGTGGCGTTCCGCACGAGCATCGAGTCGCCGATGGCGAGGCTCGTCCCCGGCGGGGTGGAGTCGGGGAGCGGCACGGGGTTGGCAGAGTCCTCCCGCGGCACCGTCGGCGTGGGGGTCGGCGTCGCAGAGGGCGTCGGCGAGGGCGTCGCGGATGCGACGGGCGTGGCCGCCGGCGTCTCCGTCGGCGATGGCGCGGGCGTCACCACGCAGCCGGCGATCGCGAGCGTCGCGGCGAGCGCGACGGGCATGACGAGCAGCAGCCGGTGGAGACGGTGAGGCACCCGTGCACGATACCGACCGAATGCGCGCATCCCTCTCGGGTCGCGCCGAGCCTCGCCTGGGCGCGCGGGCCCGTCGTCAGCGATGGAGCGTGGGCCGGTAGACGACCTCCAGCGTGCCGCCGTCGAGCGTACGGCTCTCGAGCAGCTCGAGGTCGAGGTCGTCGGCCCCACGGAGGATGGGGCTCGCGCCCGTGCGGCCGGTGATCGCCGGGAAGATCGTCACCTGCAGCCGGTCGACGAGGCCGGCACCCATGAGGGCCCAGTTGAGCGACAGGCTCGCCTGCGATCGCAGGGGCACGTCCGACTCCTCCTTAAGCCGGCGCACGATCTCGACGCCGTCGCCGGGCTCGATCGTGGCGTCCGGCCAGCCGAGCGTGTCGCGCAGCGTCGAGGACACGACGGTCGTGGGCATGCGCATGAGCAGCTGGTTCCACTCGTCGAGCGCGTTCGGGTCGGTGCCCGCGCCGAGGATGCTCGCGACCTCGCGGAACGTCGTCGCGCCGTAGACCATGCGCTGCGGCTCGGCGAAGAGCGCGACGCGGTGCGCGAGCAGCTCGGGGCCCTGCTTGCCCCAGTACCCACCCCAGTCGGACCCCTCGCCGAGCGATCCGTAGCCGTCGAGCGTCGAGAAGACGTCCCAGGTGTACTCCACCGCCATGCTGCTCCCGTCGACTCGGCTCACCCTAGGCCGAGCGACCCGACGACGGAAGCCCGTGCTCGACCGTGACGATGCCGATCAGCCGGCCGTCCGCAGCGCTGCGTCGAGCGCATCGAACGCCTGCATCCAGCCGTCGTGCACGCTGCCCTCCTGCCCGCGGTCGTCGGACGCACCCTCGACGCGGAACGTCATCCGCGTGCGACCGCCCTCCCCCTCCGCCAGCTCGATCGCGATGATCGCAGTGCTCACGAGCGATCCCGACGCACCGATCGCCGCCGTCGGGGCTGCCGCCGGGGTCAGCAAGTCGGCGCTCTATCGCCGCTATGCCAGCAAGGACGCCCTGCTGCGGGCCGTCGCCGAGGACGTCACCGAGCGGTACGTCGCCCTCATCGATGGAGCCCACCGGCGCCTGGACGAGTCGCTCGATCCGCGCCAGGCGCTCGAGGACTTCCTCGCCGATGCCGCCGATGCGGGCAGCCACCCGCTGATGACCGCCATCACCGGCCGATTCGAGCCGACCGCGCGCGACCGCGAGCGCTCGGCCGAGGGGTGGCGCGAGGGCGAGCGGCTCGTGGCACGACTGCGCGATGCCGAGGCACTCGGGCCCGAGATCGGCTGGCTGGATCTGAACAAGCTGCTCGAGGGCCTCAGCCGCATCCGCAGCCCTCGACCCGAGCGCACGCCGCAGCTGCGCCGACGGTCCGCGGCCATCGTCGCCGCAGGCCTCGCGACGGATGCGCCGCTGCCCGGAAGTGCCGTCGAGACGACGGACTTCGGACCGGCGACCGACCGTTGAGGTGCGTGCGGAGCAGTGCCCCTATGGGCGGGGCACCGCCACCGACAGCCGCGTGCCTGGCACGGGCTCGACGTCGTAGCGCGCGAGCACGTCGTCGCGGATGCGCCGCTGCACGAGCACCGACGAGTCCGTGGACGCGGCGACGCGACCCTCGGCCGTGACGACGAGCGCCCCCTCCCCTGCCGACCGCAGCGCATCGCCGACCGCACGCTCGAAGGCGGGCACGGTCACGTCGGCGCCCACGACTCCCGCGAACGCCCCGGCGACGTCGAGGGGAGCGGTGAACGTGAGCGTCGCCTGATCCGTGCACAGCAGGTCGACGTAGGGCCCCGTCATGTGCGGTTCGCCCGAGTCGGCCGGCACGCGGTACCACTCGATCTCCTCGTACGAGCGCACGTAGCCGCCATCGGTCGCACCCGCGTCGAGCCTGCGCACGTCGCGCGCCGCCCCGATCGCCTGCCACCAGGCCATGAGCGGATGCCCGACGCGAGCGGGCGCGACGACGAACCCCCCGCCGAACACGACGGGACGGGCTGCGAGCTCCGCCGACACGACGCGCTCGACGACCGCGGTCGCCGCGACCGGATCGAGGGCGATGGCCGCGTCGGCGAGCACGCCCAGCAACCTCGCCACGACCGCGTCGGCCTCGCCGACGACCTGCCGAACCGCATCGACCGCGCTCATGAGAGCCTCCGCTTCGCCTCGAGCAGCCATCGCACCGCGCGATCGCACCCCGCCTCGACCTCGGCGCGCGCACGCACGCCATCACCGTCGCGGATCGCCGCGACCAGCCGCTCGCCGCCGCCGCGCGCCGCATCGCGCTCGTCCGCCTCGTGGAGGCAGGCCCACAGCAGCGGGCCGTCTGCGTGCTGGAACCGCACCTGCTCGCGCGCGAGCCGCACGGATCGGCTCAGCGCGACGACCTGCAGATGGAAGCCCCCGACGCCGCGGCGGGCGGTGAGCTCGTCGCCGAAGTCGATCGAGGCGAGGTCGCGAGCGAGCGCATCGACCTCGAAGGCGGACGCCTCCTCGGCGGCGAGCGCGGCGGCCGTGCCCTCGATCGCGACCGCATGCACGCCGAGGTCGGCGAGCTCGGCGCTCGACAGGTCGCGAATGCGCCGCTCGACCGCCTCGAGGCGGTCGCCCTCGTCGAGCGTCACGAACGACCCGCCGCGCCTGCCCCGCTGGGTCGTCACGAGGCTGCGGTCGCGAAGATCGGCGAGCGCCTCCCGCACGGTGGAGGGCGAGACGCCGAAGCGCTCCGCCAGGCGCGACTCCGCGGGCAGCCGCTCGCCGGGATGCAGCATGCCGAGCACGATGGCCTCCTCCAGGCGCGCCGTCACCGCCTCGGCACGGCCGACCTCGTCGATGGGCGCGAACACCGCGGAGCGCGCCAGGGTCGCCGGCTGCTCCATCGACTCCCCCGTCTCGGCTTCGTGACGCGATCGTAACATCGCCGACTTCCAAACCTCTGGTTCCACATGTTTGATGATGCTCATGTCACAGCGTCCACACAGCACGAGGGAGCAGTCGTGACCGATGCGCAGCTGCCGGCCATCCGTCTCCGCGGCCTTCGCCGCGAGTTCGGTGCGGTCACGGCCGTCGACGGCATCGACCTCGACATCGCCGGCGGCGAGTTCTTCTCGATGCTGGGCCCGTCGGGCTCCGGCAAGACCACGGTCCTCCGGCTCATCGCAGGGTTCGAGGTGCCGACGGCCGGCTCCGTCGAGCTCTTCGGCAAGGACGTCTCGGCGGACGCGCCCTACGACCGGCCCGTGAACACCGTCTTCCAGGACTACGCCCTCTTCCCCCACATGTCGGTGCTCGAGAACGTCGCGTACGGCCTGCGCGTGCGCGGCGTCGGCAAGGCGGAGCGCGTCCGCCGCGCCACCGAGGCCCTCGAGCGCATGCGCCTGGCCGACTTCGCGACCCGCCGCCCCACGCAGCTCTCCGGCGGTCAGCGACAGCGCGTCGCCCTCGCGCGCGCCATCGTCGTCGAGCCGCGAGCGCTGCTGCTCGACGAGCCGCTCGGCGCGCTCGACCTCAAGCTGCGCGAGCAGATGCAGGTCGAGCTGAAGCAGCTGCAGCGCGACCTCGGCATCACGTTCGTCTTCGTCACGCACGACCAGGACGAGGCGCTCACCCTCTCGGATCGCATCGCGGTGTTCGACGCCGGGCGCATCCAGCAGGTCGGCGCCGCCGTCGACGTCTACGAGCGACCCGCGACGCCCTTCGTCGCGACGTTCGTCGGGACCTCGAACCTCTTCGACGACGCGCAGAGCCGCGCCGTGCTCGGCCACGGCGGCATCCACGCCATCCGGCCGGAGAAGGTGGAGATCCGCCGCGGCGAGACGGGGGACGGCATCGCAGGCACCGTCGCCGAGGTGATCTACGCCGGCGCGAGCGTGCGCTGCGTCGTCGACACCGACGCCGGCATCCGGATGACCGTGCTCGAGCAGTCGTCCTCCGGTCACGCGAGCGTCGCACGCGGCGACCGCGTGCGACTGGCGTGGGCCGACGCCGACGTGCGCGACCTCGTCGAGCCCGCCGTCGCCGAGCCGGCGACGGACCCCACGCACCCCTCACCGGCCACGGCATCCGCCTAGGCCACACCACAGCAAGGAGACATCATGCACAAGCGTCGTCATGCAGCGCTCGGTGCCGGTCTCGGCGTCGCCGTACTCGCGCTCAGCGCGTGCGGCGCGTCGGGCGGCGGCCCCGCAGCCGAAGGACCCGCGACCGAGCTCGGCGACACCGACGGCGGCGAGGTCTCGATCCTCGCCTGGCCCGGCTACGTCGAGGACGGCACCAACGACCCGGCCGTCGACTGGGTGAGCCCCTTCGAGGAGGCCACCGGCTGCTCCGTCACCTCGCAGACCTACGGCACGAGCGACGAGGCGTTCAACCTCACGCGCGAGGGGGGCTTCGACGTCATCGCCGCCTCCGGCGACCTGACCCTCCGGCTCATCGCGTCCGACGCGGTGCAGGAGCTCAACACCGACCTGATCGACTCGTACGACGCGATCTTCCCGTTCCTCAAGGAGCAGGAGTGGAACTCGGTCGACGGCGCCGTCTACGGCATCCCGCACGGCTACGGCGCGAACCTCCTCGCCTACAACACCGAGGTCTTCAGCGAGGCGCCGACGTCGTGGTCGGTCGTCTTCGACGACGCGGAGGCGAACACCGGCAGCATCACGGCATACGACTCGCCGATCTACATCGCCGACGCAGCCGTGTACCTCATGACGCACGAGCCCGACCTCGGCATCGAGAACCCGTACGCCCTGGACGAGGACCAGCTGGCCGCGGCCGTCGACCTGCTCGAGGGCCAGCGCGAGCACATCGGCGAGTACTGGAGCGACTACCTGCTCGAGGTGCAGGGGCTCGAGGCCGGCTCGATCGTGGCGGGCACGACCTGGCAGGTCGTCGTCAACTCCCTCGCAGAGGGCACCCCGGTCGACGTGGTGCTGCCCGAGGAGGGCGCGACCGGCTGGAGCGACTCGTGGATGGTGTCGGCAGGCACCGAGCAGACGCCCTGCGCCTACGCGTGGCTCGATTGGATCGCGAGCCCCGAGGGCAACGCCATGGCGACCGAGTACTTCGGCGAGGCGCCGAACAACCCCGGTGCCTGCGACTTCACGCAGGACCCGGGCCACTGCGAGTCGTACCACGCCGGCGACGAGGAGTACGCGTCGCAGATCTACTACTGGACGACGCCGATCGCCGAGTGCCTCGACGGTCGCACCGACGTCGAGTGCACGGACTACGCGGCGTGGACCGAGGCGTGGCAGCAGATCCAGGGCTGACGCCCGGATCGGCACCGCACCACCGCACATGACCACGACCGCACCGGCGACGGCCGCCGCACCCCCCGAGACGGGGGTGCGGCGGGCGTCGCGCGCACTCGACCGGCATCCCAGGGTCGGCCTCGGCATGCTGCTGGGACTGCCGCTGGGATGGCTCGTCGCCGTCTACGTCGTCAGCCTCGGCTTCCTGCTGATCACCGCCCTGTGGCAGACGGACCCGTTCACCAACGAGGTCCGCATGGATTGGACGCTCGACAACGTCGCACGCGTCGTCTCGCAGGAGCTCTACCGAGCCGTCACGTTCCGCACGCTCGGCACCGCCGTGCTCGCCACGATCATCGACGTCGCGATCGCGCTGCCCGTGGGCTACGCGATGGCGAAGGTGTTCGGGCCTCGTGCGCGGGCGGCGCTCGTCATCGCCTTCCTCATGCCGCTGTGGGCGTCGTACCTCGTGAAGGCGTACGCGTGGCGGTCGATCTTCATCGAGGGCGGGCTGCTGTCGTCCCTCGGCATCTCACCGGGCTTCGGCGAGATCGCGACGGTCGTGACCCTCTCGTACATCTGGCTGCCCTACGTGGTGATGCCGATCTACGCCGGCTTCGAGCGCGTGCCCGACTCGCTCGTGGAGGCGTCGAGCGATCTCGGCGCCCGCAACCTGCGCACGTTCGCCTCCGTGGTGCTGCCGCTGATGTACCCGGCGATCATCGCGGGCGCGATCTTCTCGTTCTCCCTCACCCTCGGCGACTACATCGCCGTGCGGATCGTGGGCGGATCGACGCAGTTCCTCGGCACGATCATCTACGACAACGTCGGGGTCGCGGGGAACGTGCCCATGGCCGCAGCCGTCGCGCTCGTGCCGATCGTCATCATCCTGCTCTTCCTGCTCGCCGTGCGCCGCACGGGGGCGCTGCGGAACCTCTAGGAGGCGCGATGCGCATCTCGAAGCCCGTGCGAGCGACGTTCGTCGCGATCGTCGCCATCGCGCTCGTGTTCGTCTACCTGCCGCTGGGCATCGTGCTCGCG
The DNA here is from genome assembly GCF_979255995.1 of Agrococcus sp. AC640b. Classification (NCBI taxonomy): domain Bacteria; kingdom Bacillati; phylum Actinomycetota; class Actinomycetes; order Micrococcales; family Microbacteriaceae; genus Agrococcus; species Agrococcus sp. AC640b. The sequence continues at coordinate 74,426 of NZ_CEEDMM010000009.1, read as the reverse complement.
AACTCGTTCTCCACGAGCCAGTCGCTCGCGTGGCCGCCGCGCTCGCTGACGCTCGAGTGGTGGGGTCGCGCGGCGACGAACGCCGGAGCGTGGCAGGCCGTGGGCACGTCGGTGCTCGTCGCCGTCTGCGCCACGGCGATCGCGCTCGTGCTCGGCACCGTGTGCGCCATCGCGCTCGACCGCTACGCGTTCTTCGGCAAGGAGGCCGTGAACCTCCTCGTCGTGCTGCCGATCGCGCTGCCCGGCATCGTCACGGGCATCGTGCTCAACAACCTCTTCCGCACGGGGCTCGGCCTGCAGCTGGGGCTCGGCACGCTCATCCTCGCGCACGCGACGTTCTGCATCGTCACGGTCTACAACAACGCCTTCGCTCGGATGCGGCGTCTGAACGGCAACCTCGTCGACGCGTCCGCCGACCTCGGCGCCGACCGCTTCACGACGTTCCGGCTCGTGACGCTGCCGCAGCTGCGGTCCGCGCTGTTCGCGGGCGCGCTGCTCGCGTTCGGCCTGTCGTTCGACGAGATCATCGTGACGCAGTTCACGGCGGGGCCTGGCGTCACGACGCTGCCGATCTGGATCTTCCAGAACATGTTCCGCCCGGGGCAGGCGCCGATCGTCAACGTCGTGGCGGTCGTGCTCGTCGTCGTCTCGATCGTGCCGATCGCGCTCGCGCAGCGCCTCGAGTCGCGGGCGGCCGCGCGCTGACGCGGCACGGGCTTCAGCGCATCAGCGCAGCGCGACCATGCCCTCCACCCAGCGCTCGAGCCGCGCGTAGGCGTCGGCGCGCGCCTCGCGTCGCGAGATGAACACGTCGTGCAGCGCCCCGTCGATGCGCTCGATCGTCACCGACGGCCCCAGGTGCAGCGCGGCTCTCGCGACCTGGTCGACCGTGAGCACGGTGTCGACGCGCGTGAGGTCGTCCGACCAGCGCGTCGGCAGGATCGACCGCGTCGACAGCAGCACGAGCACGGGCACGTCGATCGCGAGTCCCGCGGCGACCTTCGCATGGCCGGCGAGCACCGCGCGGATCCAGCCCGCGTGCGCCGTCATCGCGAACTCCGGCCGCCACGCGTGGTCGACGACGTACGGATCGTCGTCGTCGAACGTCTCGCGCTGCGCACGCGCGTAGTAGCCGAGGTCGATCTGCGGGGCGGGCGCGAGCGGCGACAGACGTCCACGCAGGTCGGCGACAGGGGTGATGGCCGCGCGCGACCTGGCGCCGAACTGCAGCTCGAGCCACGGCGCGTTGAGGATGAGGGCGCTCGCCACCCCCGGATGCCGATGCGCCCAGAGGCTCAGGGTGAGGCCGCCCGTGGAGTGCCCCATGAGCACGAGCCTGCGACCCTCGCTCGCGCCGCCCTCGCGCATCGCGTCGAGCGCCGCCGCGATGTCCTCGTCGTAGGTGCCGAGGTCGGCGACGAAGCCGAGCGTCTGGCTGGGCCGGATGCTGCGACCGTACTTGCGCAGGTCGAGCGCGAAGAACCGCGCCCCGCGGTGGGTGAAGAACCGCGCGAGACGTCCCTGGAAGAAGTAGTCCGACCAGCCGTGCACGTAGAGCACGTCGACGTCCTCGAGGTCGCGCTCGGCCTGCCAGAACCTGCGACGCTGCGGCAAGGCACGCACGAGCGTCGCGACGACGTCGCCCTCGTCGTCGACGCCGAGCGCGAGCGTGCGCTGCTGGAAGCCGTCGCCGAGCACGTCGTCGCGCCAGCCGCCCTCCATGCCGCCACGATACCGAGGCGACCTGGGCGGGCAATGGGGGGCGTCCTCAGCCGGTCCCACGCTCGGGAGGAGGGCAGTTCTCCCCATGGCGCCGTGCCGCGAACGGGCCTACGGTCGTGCTCAAGACAGTGGAGGAGGTGGCTCGTGGCGATCACGATCCCCAGCGAGCTCGCCTGGGTGCTCCAGATGCTCGGCTACGAATGGCCAGAGGTCGACGAGGACGAGGTGCAGAAGGGCGCGGTGCTGCTGCGCCAGTTCGGCGAGGACATGGACGTGGCCATCCAACGCGCCGACGCCATCATCCAGGACCAGATCAAGCCCGCCTACAAGGCGAACGCCGGCGACGCGTTCGTCGCGGCGTGGGATGAGGACAAGTCCTCGAACATCCAGGGCTACATCGCGCTGCTCGACCCCGCATCGACCGGCATGGACGTGCTCGCGGACGCGGTCGTCGCGCTGAAGCTCAAGGTCATCGCCGAGCTCGTCATCACGGCGGCGCAGATCGCGGCCGCCATCGCGTCGGCTGCGTTCACGCTCGGACTGAGCGCCGCAGCGAACGTCGCGATCATCGCGGCTCGCAAGAAGGCGCTCGACTTCCTCACGAACATCGCGGTCGACCAGGTCATGCAGCAGATCTTCGAGCTGCTGACCGATCCCCTCACGAGCCTCGGCCAGCAGCTCACCCAGGCCATCCAGGACGCGCCGGTGGTGCAGGGCGCGATCGCCGAGAAGGAGGCCTTCGAGGCCGACATGGCGGCGCTCGAGGTCGCCGCCGACGACCTCGAGACCAACGCCAACGACCAGGAGCGACTCGTGGACGAGTTCGTGACGCAGTTCATGTCGCTCGAGTTCTCGACGGCAGGCTGACCATGAGCAAGAGGATCGACACCGACATCGTCAAGACGACGGTGTTCCGCTCCGTCGACGACGCCGGTCAGGCGATCGTCGCCGGCATCCGCCGCAAGAAGTCGAAGACCAAGCAGGACCTCGACACCCTGAAGAACTGGGATCGCGCCCAGCGGGGCAAGCGGCAGACGCGCTACCAGTACGACGCCGACGGCAACCGCATCCCGTACTCCGACCCCGGCCGACGACCCAAGTACGACAAGGGCCAGGTCGACAAGGTGTGGGATCGCAGTCGCGCCGACCAGATCAGGGACATCGAGTCCGGCAGGTTCCCGAAGGACATGCCCGGGCCGAACGAGATGTGGGTCAAGGACATCGACGGCAGGTACGTGCTCGTCTCGCGGACCGACCCGGGTGGCGGCCCGCGGCCGTGGCACATGGGCCACAAGACGGGGCAGGAGTACCGCGACCTGCACCAGCAGTACATGTCGGGCGACATCAGCAAGCAGGAGTTCCTGGATCGATATCGTAATCCCGACAAGTACGAGGTGCAGGATCCGGGCAGGAACTCCTCGCACCAGGACGAGGCGTGACGTGCGACCGTGCCGAGCGGCCGCGCAGGCGACGGGAGTGACGCGATGAGCGAGCGAGCCGGCTACATCGAGGGCGCGGGCGCATGCCTCGCCACGAAGAACGTGCTGCGGCGCGCGGGCATCGCGTGGCTCGAGCGCAGCGAGCCGCGCGATCCCGTCGACAACGGCTGGCGCTTCATGAGCGCCATCGACTCGAGCGCCTACCTCTCGGACCCGGCCAACTGGGAGATCGTCGACTTCAACGCGATCGTCGAGCTCGAGCCTGCCGTGCTCGCCGTCTGGCAGATGCCCGTCGGCACCGACCTGCGGCTCATCCAGGACGACGCAGGCTTCCACTTCGTCGACGACGAGACCGGGCGCCGCATCCCCGACTCCGAGCTTCGCGGCTGACGCCGAGACGCCGAAGGGCCCCGCTGCGCACGGCAGCGGGGCCCTTCGGCGTTCGACGGTCGCGCTCGGCCGGTGCGCTCAGGCCTCCGGCTCGATGCCGAGCCGCTGCTGCAGCTCGGGGATGCGCCACTCGGCCGTCGCGATCGCGTCGCGCAGCGTCTTGCGCGGGCGACCCTTGCGGTTCACCGCGACCTCGAGGTCGATCGTCGTCGCCGCCTGGATCGCGTCGATCACGACGCCGACGCCGTCGAGCGACGCCATGCCCGAGTCGATCATGACCAGCAGCGGCGGCCCCTGACGCTTCGAGAGCGCGTTCACGTCGGCGCCGCCCTCGATGAGCCGAGTCACGAGCGCCGCCTCGCGCTCGAGGTCGTGCTCGCGCGTCGAGAACAGCATGTGCAGCGCGTTGACGCCCGAGTCGAGCGCGACCGACGCGTCGGCGCCGTCGTCGAGCACCCGCTCGGCGATGCCGACGCGTGCCTCGAGATCGGGATTCACCATCGCGCCCAGCAGCACCGTGTATCCGGTCGAGAGGGCGAACGTGGCGTCCTCGGGCGAGTAGTCGGCGAGGAAGGTCTCGAGCGACTCCTCCTCGGCGCGGTGTGCGGGGTTCGGCATCGCTTCCTCTCGACGGTCGTGCGCGGATCGGTCCGCACGCTAGCACGCAGGCGTGGCGCGTCGCCGCCGTCTCGGTCGTCGACCACGACCCGGCCGGGCGGCCGCCACGCGTCAGTCGCCGACGGCGACGGGGCGGCCCGACTCCGGGCGACCCCACTCCGACCACGAGCCGTCGTAGACGCGCACGTCGTCACGGCCCACGAGCGTCGCCGCGAGCGCGACGACGCACGCCGTCACGCCCGAGCCGCACGTGGTGATGATGGGGGCGTCGCCTGCGGCCTCGTCGATGCGGTCTGCGAGGCTGCCGACCTCCTGCAGCCGACCGTCGCACTCGAGCGCCGCGAACGGCAGCGACACGCTGCCGGGGATGTGGCCGCCGCGAAGGCCCTTGCGAGGCTCGGGGGCGATGCCCGCGAAGCGGTCGAACGAGCGTGCATCGAGCACGACGGCCTCGTCGGCGGCGATCGCGCGCGCGACGGCGTCGGCTCCGACGAACGCGTCGTCGCGCCACCGCACCGTCACGTCGCCGGGCTCGTCGGCGCGTTCGCGCGTCGGCTCCACGGCACGGCCGCCACGCGTCCACTCGGGCAGGCCGCCGTCGAGCACCGCGGCGTCGATGCCGGCCGCCTCGAGCATCCACCACGCACGAGCGCTCGAGAAGACGCCCTGCGCGTCGTACGCGACGACGCGATCGCCGTCGTCGATGCCGAGCTCGCGCAGGCGCCGCTCGAACTCCGCAGGGTCGAGCATGTCGTGCACGCCGTCCGTGTCGTGCCGCGACATCGACCCGTCGAGGTCGAAGCGCAACGCGCCCGGGATGCCGTTGGCGCCTCGGAAGCCGCCGACGGAGGCGTCGACGACGACGACGTCCGGGTCGTCGAGGTGCCCGGCGAGCCAGGTCGCGGACACGAGGTCGGGAAGGGTCATGGATCCACCTCATCGGGGAAGGACGTGATGATGCTGCTCGAGGCGAGACCGTAGCCGACCGTGACGATCCACGCACGCTCCACGCCGCCGGCGTCGCCGACGAGCTCGATGCGCACGTCGTAGTTCACGATGTCGGAACGGTAGCCCTCGACGCTCGTGGGCGCCTCGAGGGCCTGGTCGATCGCGAACCACGCGACGTCCTCCCACGACGAGCCGACCTCGTCGGCGAGCTCGCCGAAGTCGCCCGTGTGGCCGTCGGCGATGTGCCGCCAGCCCGCGCCGTCGGCGTTGCCGCACGTGAGCGTCGCCTCGCCAGCCTGCACGTCGAGCTGGGCCCACGCGGCGCGGTCGAAGACCTCGAGCACCTCGCGCCCCGCGACGCCGTCGCAGGCCTCGGTGCCCGGCACGTCATCTGCGACGGGGTCGAAGACCGCAGCGGCCGTCTGCAGGTACGGCGGCTGCGGTGCCGCAGCCTGCGGCGAGGCATCCGGTGCCGCGGCGACGCCGGGGCCGCTGCAGCCCACGAGCGATGCTGCCAGGAGCGCGCCGAAGGCGGCCTCCCGCATCCGACGTCGCACGACGGCGCGACCGGGCATGGCGTCAGTGGCCCCGCGGCCGGTCGTCGTCGCGATCCTCGGGCTTCGGCGGCTGCATCGCGAGGGTGAGCGTGGCGATGACGACGAGCGACACGATGAACGCGATGCCACCGACCACGAGCGCGTGGATGGGCTCGCGGATGACGAGCAGCACGACGAGCGCGGAGAAGATGCCGATGCCGCCCGCGAACGCGAGGTACTCGACGGGCTTGAGACGGTCGCGACGCGACGGGGTCATGCGGTGGCCCTCCCAGCGTCCCTCGCGACGATGCGCGCCGAGTAGGCGGCGATGCCGTGGAAGACGCCGACGATGATGGCGTAGGCGCCCACGAGCCCGACGAGCACGACGTCGTGCGCGGGCAGGAGGGCGAAGACGATGGCGGCGACGAGCGTGAACGCCGCGACGAAGCGCCAGTCGGCGGCGATGCGACGTGCCGGCGCGTCTGCGGTGGCGCGCAGCGTCCACCACGCCCAGCCCTCGACGGCCGCGGTCACGAGCGCCCACGCCGCGACGACGACCTTGAGCGCGACGCCCGAGGGGGCGGCGAGGGCGAGCGCCGCAGCGGCGACGCCGGCCGCGATGCCCGCGGCGCCGGCGAGGGTCGGGAAGCGGCGCACCGTGGCGTAGACGGAGCCGCGCAGCACCAGCAGCGCGACGCCCGTGCCGAGCGCGAGCACCGCGAACGCGACGAGTCCGACGAGCGCGTCGTGCGACTGCAGGAACGTCACCGCGACGCCCACGACCACGGCGGGCACGGCGCGTGCGGCCGGCAGCTGCCACACGGGGCGGTCGCTCGGCGTCGACGGCGCCTGGCCGCCATGCTGCTCGATCGTGCTCACCACATCCCAGGGTATCGCCCTTCCCGAGGTGGCCCGGCCGGACGTCGAGCACGCCGCACCCACGTCAGCCGACGAGCTCCAGCACCCTGCGGTGCACGCGGTCGTCGCCTGCGAGCTCGGGGTGGAACGCGACGCCGATCGCCGCGCCCTGCTCGACGGCGACGATGCGCCCGTCGTGGCGGCCGAGCACCGTGACGCCCTCGCCGACCTCCTCCACCACCGGCGCTCTGATGAACGATGCCGCGACGGGCCGCTCGCCGAGCGCAGGCATCGCCACGGACGTCTCGAACGAGTCGACCTGGCTGCCGTACGCGTTCCTGCGCACCGTGACGTCGAGGCCGCCGAGCGTGCGCTGCCCGGGCGCAGCGTCGAGGATGCGGTCGGCGAGCAGGATGAGGCCCGCGCACGTGCCGAGCACGGGCATGCCGCCTGCGATGCGCTCGCGCAGCGGGTCGCGGAGGCCCAGGATGCCCGTGAGCCTGTCGATGACGCTCGACTCGCCACCCGGGATCACGAGGGCCGCGACCGCGTCGAGCTGTGCGGCGCTGCGCACGGGTGTCGCGTCGGCGCCGAGGCCCCGCAGCACGGCGAGGTGCTCGCGCACGTCGCCCTGCAGCGCGAGCACGCCGACGCGCGTCACCAGCCGCGCTCGGCCAGGCGGTGCGGCGCGGGCAGGTCGGCGACGTTGATGCCGACCATCGCCTCCCCCAGTCCGCGCGACGCGGCGGCGATCGCCGCGGCGTCGTCGAACTGCGCCGTGGCCTTCACGATCGCTGCGGCGCGGCGCTCGGGCTCGCCGGACTTGAAGATGCCGGAGCCGACGAAGACGCCGTCGGCGCCGAGCTGCATCATCATCGCGGCGTCGGCGGGCGTGGCGACGCCGCCCGCGACGAACAGCACGACCGGCAGGTGCCCCTCGCGCGCGACCTCCTCGACGAGCGAGTACGGCGCCTGCAGCTCCTTGGCGGCGACGTACAGCTCGTCCTTCGACAGCGACGCGAGCGCGCGGATCTCCTTGTGGATGGTGCGGATGTGCCTCGTGGCCTCCGACACGTCGCCCGTGCCCGCCTCGCCCTTGGAGCGGATCATGGCAGCCCCCTCGGTGATGCGCCGCAGCGCCTCCCCCAGGTTCGTGGCACCGCACACGAACGGCACGTCGAACGGCCACTTGTCGATGTGGTTGACGTAGTCGGCGGGGCTCAGCACCTCGGACTCGTCGATGTAGTCGACCTCGAGAGCCTGCAGCACCTGCGCCTCGACGAAGTGGCCGATGCGTGCCTTGGCCATGACGGGGATCGACACCTCCGCCTTGATGGCGTCGATGAGGTCGGGGTCGGACATGCGGGCGACGCCGCCCTGCGCGCGGATGTCGGCGGGCACGCGCTCGAGCGCCATGACGGCGACGGCGCCCGCGTCCTCGGCGATGCGCGCCTGCTCGGCCGTGACGACGTCCATGATGACGCCGCCCTGCAGCATCTCGGCGAGGCCGCGCTTGACGCCGTCGGTCGCACGTGCGGGAACCTGATCTTCGCTCATGGCTCGGACGCTACGCGCGTGCGTGCATGCCACTCGGCCCGGAGTGGTCGCGAGTGGCACGCGCGACGCATGCCACTTCGACTTCTCAGGTTCTCGGCCGCGTGCGAGGCGAGCAGCGGCCGAGCACCTCACACGCTCGGATCGAGCGGCGAGAGCAGCAGCGACTGCGCGATGCGGCCCACGGGCCCCTGCTCGTCGTGCACGACCGCCTGGCTGAGGCCCACGCCCGCCGAGCCGACCGACGACTCCGCCTCGATGCCGACCCACTCGCCCGTCGGCCGCTCGAAGAGGTGGATGGCGAGCTCGGTGTTGATGAACGTCCACGCCCGCGTGTCGAGCCGGGCACCGATGCCGTTCGCCGCGTCGATCGGCAGGATCGTCCGCAGCGACGCGCTGGGCTGCTCGCCCGCGACGAACGGCATCCGCAGCCGAGCCCACGCGACCGTCGGGGCGCCGCGCTCGCCGAACGGCGTCGCGAAGCGCCAGTCGAGCGAGCCGACGAAGCCCGCGAGCCACAACGGCGGCACGGGCGCGTCGCGCAGCGTCGGCGCACCCTCCGGCGGCAGCGCGAGCCGCCGCCCCGCGCGGTAGGCGACGGATGCGGTGTCGGCGGAGCGCAGCCGCCACCCGCGCCCGCGCGCCGCCGCGCGCCACGCACCCGACCGGTCGCGCTGGCGCACCTCCGCCTCCACGAGGTCGGCCGACCTGCCAGAGCGCACCACCTCGGCCCGCACCGCGACCTCGTCGAGCGTCACGGGACCCAGCAGCTCGACCGCGAGTCGAGCGAGCATCCACCCGTCGGCACCGGGCGCGCCCTCGCACGCGCGCCACAGCAGGCCCGCGACGGGGCCGCCGTGCTGGATCCCCGCGCTCCACGGGCTGCCCGTGTGCGCCGTGGGCTGCAGCAGCTCGGCGCCCTCGTGCTCGCCGGCAGGCACGAAGTAGGCGTCGTCGGATGCGGTGCGTGCGTCGTCGCTCATCGCCCACCATCCTGGCCCGCGAGCACCCCGTCGGTCGAGCGGCGAGCGTCAGGCGCCCGTTGCGCCGACCCGTGGTGCGTGCGGCGGCGCAGGGCTAGCGTGACCGCCATGGGCATCCGACTCGAGAACGTGGGCATCGCCGTGCGCGACCTGGAGGGGGCGATCGCGTTCTTCGTCGACCTCGGCCTCACCGTGCTCGGCCGCGACGAGGTCAGCGGCGAGTGGGCATACACCGCCGTGGGACTCGACGGCAACCACGCACGCATCGCGATGCTGCAGACCCCAGGCGGACAGGGAACGCTCGAGCTGTTCGAGCCGATCCATCCGGCGGGCGTCGAACGCGAGCCCGCCATGGCGAACGACATCGGCATGCACCGCGTCGCGTTCCAGGTCGACGACCTCGAGGCGTCGCTCGCGATCGCCGCCCGGCACGGGTGCGAGCCGCTGCGCGGCATCGCGAGCTACGACGACGTGTACCTGCTCACGTACCTGCGCGGCCCGAGCGGCATCCTCGTCATGCTCGCGCAGGACCTCCGTGCCGGGCAGGTCGACGCGGACGCATCCGCGCGCGCGGCGGAGCCTGCGTGAGGGCTAGCCGATGCGGCCCAGGTGCACCGCGACGTGCAGGAGGGCCGCGAGCGTCTCGGCGTCGGAGATCTCGCCGGATCGCACCATCGCGAGCGCGTCGCCGAACGGCACGCGACGCACGCGAGCGATGCCCTCCTCCGCCTGCGTCGCGACGGCATCCCCCTCGGTCGGGTGCAGGCCGCGGGCGAGGAAGACGTGCTCGGGGGCGTCGCAGATGCCGTTGAGCGACGCCATGCCACCCACCAGGGTCCAGTCGTCGGCCACGAGACCCGTCTCCTCGGCGAGCTCGCGACGGGCGGCGACGAGCGCATCCTCGCCATCGGTCGACCCTGCAGGCACCTCCGTCGACCACCTGCCCGTCGTGTAGCGGAACAGGTCGACGAGCACGACCTCGTCGGCGTCGGTCAACGCCACGACGAACACGGCGGGGTTCGCGACCTCGACGACCCCGTAGATGCCCGTGCCGCCATCGGGCCGCACGACCTCGTCCTCGCGCAGCCGCAGCCACCGGTTCGCGTACACCTCTCGGCTCGAGAGGGTCTGCCAGCCGGTCGCGCGCTCGTCGGTCACGGCACCATCCTGCCCGCGCCGCCCTACTTCAGCAGCCGAGACAGCACGCGGTCGGCGAGCAGCCTGCCACCCGTCTGGCACGTCGGGCAGTACTGGAACGTCGAGTCGGCGAACTCCACCTGCCGCACCGTGTCGCCGCACACGGGGCACGCCTCGCCCGTGCGCCCGTGCACGCGCATGCGGCTGCGCTTCTCGGACTTCAGTCTCGACGCCGGCACGCCCTCGCGAGCGGCGACCGCCTCCTGCAGCGTCTCGCGCATCGCCACGTACAGATGGTGCACGTCGTCTGCGCCCATCGACGCCGGCGTGAAGGGCGACATGCGCGCGACGTGCAGGATCTCGTCGGAGTAGGCGTTGCCGATGCCTGCGATGCGGCGCTGGCTGCGCAGCACGCCCTTGATCTGCGCACGGCCCGCCGCTGCCAGCACCGCGGCGAACGCCTCCTCGGTGAAGTCGTCGGTGAGCGGATCCGGTCCGAGCGTCGCGATGTCGTCCACGTCGGCCGCCTCGCGCACGACGTGGATCGCGAGGCCCTTCTTCGTGCCCGCCTCCGTGAGGTCGAACCCGGCATCGTCGTCGAGCATGAGCTGCGCCGCGAGCGGCCCCTTGCCCATGCGCGGCCGCGTCTTCGGCGCCTCGTCGCGCCATCGCAGCCATCCTGCGCGTGCGAGGTGGATGCACACGTGCAGGGTCGCGGGCTCGTCGCCGACCGTCGCGACCGCGAGGTCGAGCCACTTGCCGTGCCGTTCGACACCCGTGACCTCGCCGCCGTCGAGGGCACGCACGGGCGGATCGAACGTCTTCAGCGCCGAGATCGCGTACGTGTCGAGCCTGCGCACACGCCTGCCCACGAGGCGCCCGCGAAGGTCGTCGGCGAGCGCCTGCACCTCTGGCAGCTCCGGCATGCGTGCAGTCTGCCGCGCACCGCCGACACGCGCGACCCCTGGCGCTCGCTGCCGAGGGCGCGCAAGGTGGTCAGCAGCATCCGCATCAGCGCGGGTGCACGAAGGGGATCCGTGGCACCGTCCGCACCTGCCATCTGCGCCATCGGCACGGCCGTGCCGCCCGCGCGTCTCGAGCAGACGGTCGCCCGCGACCTCCTCGCACGGCAGCCAGGGCTCACGCGGCTGGGCGCCAGGCTCGTCGGGGCCGCGTTCGACGCGTCGGCGATCGACGCGAGGCACGTGGTGCTCGACGAGCTCGTCGACGCCACCGACTCCCCCTTCCTCGACGCCGCCAGCGGCGAGCTGCGAAGCCCCAGCACGCGTGTGCGCAACGCTCGCTTCGCCGATCGGGCGCCGGCGCTCGCGCTCGAGGCCGCCGCGTCGGCGCTGGCAGACGGCGGCATGGCGGCGCACGAGGTCACCCACGTCGTCACGGCATCGTGCACCGGCTTCTTCGCACCCGGCATCGACCACCTGCTCGTGCGCGACCTCGGGCTGCCGCCGCAGACCCCGAGGCTGCACGTCGGCTTCATGGGCTGCTACGCCGCGTTCCCCGCGCTGCGCGCCGCCGACGCCATCTGCCGCGCCGACCAGGACGCGGTCGTGCTCGTCGTCTGCGTCGAGCTGTGCTCCCTGCACCTGCGCTCGTCGAACGACCCCGACACGATCGTCGCCTCCTCGGTCTTCGCCGACGGCGCCGGCGCCGCGCTCGTCACCGCCCGGCCGACGCCGCGCTCGCTGCGCATCCTCGCCCTCGCCTCCACCATCGCACCCTCGAGCGAGGAGGAGATGGCGTGGACGATCGGCGACGAGGGGTTCGAGATGGTGCTCTCGGGCGCCGTGCCGAGGCTCATCGGCGCCCACGTCGTCGACGCGATCGCGCCGCTCGCGCCCGCGCGCACCGCCGCGACGTGGCCGCAGGTCGCCGGATGGGCCGTGCACCCGGGCGGGCGCTCCATCCTCGACACCGTGCAGCGCACCCTGGGCCTCGACGACCACGCGATGGCAGCGTCGCGACGCGTGCTCGCCGAGCGCGGCAACATGTCGAGCGCGACGGTGCTGCACATCCTCGCCGCGCAGCTGCGCGAGCGCACCGCGGGCGAGCAGGTGTGCGCCATGGCGTTCGGGCCCGGCCTCACGATGGAGTCGGCGCTGCTCGAGCTGCAGGAGACGCCGTGAGATCGCTCGCACGCCGCTCGCACGAGCTCGAGCGCATGGACGACCCGCACGTCGACCCCGTGCTGCTCGCCCGCACCTACCGGCAGTTCGACGCGGTCAACGCGCTCGTCTCCAGGTGGCGCGCCCTCTACGTGCGGCGCATCCGACCCGTCCTGCCCGCCGGTCGCACCGCGACGCTGCTCGACGTGGGCTCCGGCGGCGGCGACGTCGCACGCAGGCTCGCAGGGTGGATGCGCAGCGACGGCATCGCGGCGCAGATCACCGGCATCGACCCCGACCCGCGCGCCCATGCCTTCGCCACCGCGACGACCGTAGAGGGCGTCACGTTCGAGCAGGCGTCGAGCAGCGACCTCGTCGCCGACGGCCGCCGCTTCGACGTCGTGCTCAGCAACCACGTGCTGCACCACCTCGACGACGCCGACCTCGCCTGCTTCGTGCACGACAGCGCAGCGCTCGCAGGCACCCTCGCGCTGCACGCCGACCTCGAGCGCGCCCACGTGCCGCACGTCGCGTTCGGCATCGCCACCGCGCCGCTGCGCACGCGGTCGCTGCTGCACGACGACGGCACCGCCTCGATCCGCAGGAGCCACCGCGCGCACGAGCTGCAGGCGCTCGTGCCGCCGCCGTGGCGCGTCGAGCGGCTGTGGCCGTACCGCCTGCTGCTCGTGCTCGAGCCCCGGGACGCCCGATGAGCCTCGGCCGCGGCCTGGCCGTCGCCGCGCTCGCCGTCTACGGCACGACGGCGACGCTCGGCATCGGCCTCGCCACCGGCGCGTGGCGCAACGAGCGCCACCGGTGGATCCACCACGTCGGCTTCATCGGCGCCGTCGCCCTCACGTCGGCGACCGTCGTCGTCGGCATGCGCGACGACCCCGGCCGCGCGCTGCGCGCAGCTCCCGCGCTCCTGCCGCTCGCGGCGCTGCCGCGCATCTCCACCCGATCCCGCACGCATCCGATCGTCGCGCTCGCCGCCGCACCCTGGCTCGTCGCCGCCGCGGCCCGCACCGACCGCCCCCACCGCTAGGAGTCACGCATGGAGCTCTTCGACGCCATCCGCCGCAGGCGCACCACGAACGGCGCGTTCCTGCCCGACCCGGTGCGCGAGGAGCATCAGCGGCTCCTCATCGAGATGGCAGGGCGCGCGCCCTCGCAGCTCAACAGCCAGCCGTGGCGCTTCGTCATCACCGAGGACCGCGCGACGATCGACCAGGTCGCGGCGATCAGCGGCGGCAGCATGACCGAGGCGATGTCGAACGGATCGTTCTTCGAACGCTATCGACGCTACTTCCGCTTCTCGAAGAAGGAGATGGAGGAGCGCCGCGACGGCATGCTCTTCGATCGCCTGCCCGCACCGCTTCGGCCGTTCACGGGGCAGGCGATGACGCCGCGCGGGCAGCGACTCATGAACACGCTCAAGGTGCCGCAGACGCTCGGCGAGGAGAACCGCAAGGTCGTCGCCGGCTCGCCCATGCTGCTGGGCGTCATGCTCGACCGTGCCGAGCATCGACCTGGAGAGCTGTCGTCGTTCTACTCGCTGTTCAGCATGGGTGCCGCGATGGAGAACCTGTGGCTGTCGACGGTCGAGCTGGGCCTCGGCATCCAGTTCGTCTCGTTCCCCATGGAGGTGCCGGGCCAGTGGGAGCGCATCGTCGAGCTGTTCCGCGTGCCGGACGACCTCGAGCTCATGGCCGTCTACCGCATCGGCTACGTGCCCGACGAGGCGCGGCGGCCCCGCATCGACTGGTCGAGCTCGGAGCGCAAGCGGCCGTCGCAGATCGTGTTCCGCGACACGTGCGAGACCCCGCAGACCGGCTGGGACGACGCGCCCGGCGCCCCGGTGGGCCCCGGCCCCGCCTAGGCTCCAAGCATGATCGCCGTGCACCTGCGCTACACCGATGCCCCCGGCCGCCTCGAGCTGCGGCCCCGCCACCGCGAGCTGCTCGCCGAGCTCGTCGAGCAGGGCGTGCTGCTCGCCGCCGGCCCCTACGAGCACGGCGAAGGCGCGCTGCTGCTGTTCACGGCGACGCGCGAGCGCGTGCAGGAGGCGATCGACGCCGACGCGTACATGACGCACCCCGGCGTCGTCATCACGGCGATCGAGGAGTGGAACCCCGGCATCGGCGGCGTGCGCGCCGCCTGACCCGGCGAGGCATCGAGGTTCTCGGCCGCTGTGCACCGCACATGCGGCCGAGAGCCTCAACGGTGCGGAGGGGTAGGTTCGGGGCATGCGCGTGCTCGACGACCTGGCCTCCGTCCGACCGTTCACCGAGGAGCTGTACCGGCACCTCCACGAGCACCCCGAGCTCTCCGACCGCGAGCACGCGACCGCCGCACGCATGGCCGCCGAGCTGCGCGCGACCGGCGTCGACGAGGTGCACGAAGGCGTCGGCCGCTCGACGGGCGTCGTCGGCATCCTGCGCAACGGCGACGGCCCCACGATCCTCCTGCGCGCCGACATGGATGGCCTCCCCGTCGTCGAGGACGACATCGTGCCCTACCGCTCGACCCAGACCGCCGAGGTCGCGGGCGGCACGGTCGGCGTCATGCACGCATGCGGTCACGACGTGCACATGGCGACGCTGCACGGGGCCGTGCGGCTGCTCGCGCAGCATCGCGACGCGTGGAGCGGCACCCTCGCGATCGTGTTCCAGCCCGCGGAGGAGACCGTCGCGGGGGCGCGCGGCATGACGGATGCGCTGCGCGCGATCGTGCCGTCGATCGACGTCGCCCTGGGTCAGCACGTCTCGGCATACCCCGCATCGCAGGTGCGCATCACCGCCGGGCCGTTCATGGCCGCCTGCGACGAGCTCATCGTCACCGTGCACGGACGCGGCGGCCACGGCTCCCGCCCCGAGACCACCATCGACCCCGTCGTCGTCGCGGCATCCATCGTGCTGCGGCTGCAGACGATCGTGAGCCGCGAGGTGCCCTCGAGCGCGCAGGCCGTCGTGACGGTCGGCACGATCCACGCAGGCACGAAGTCGAACATCATCCCCGACACCGCGACGCTGGGGCTGTCGATCCGCACGTACGACGAGACGGTGCGCACGAGCATCCGCGAGGCCGTCGAGCGCATCGTGCAGGCCGAGTGCCAGGCCGCGGGCACGGCGCAGCCCGCGACGATCGAGCACACCCTGTGGGCACCGGTGACCGACAACGACGCTGCCGTCGTCGCGACGCTGCAGCCCGCGTTCGACGCCGAGTTCGGCGACGACTCGGTGCCGATGGAGCGCCTGTCGGGCTCGGAGGACTTCTCGGAGCTCGCCGCCGCCTACGGCGCCCCCTACGCGTTCTGGTTCACCGGCGGCATGGATGCTGCACGCTACGCGGCGGCGGAGTCGGCGGGCACCCTGCTCACCGACATCCCCTCGAACCACTCCCCCGGCTTCGTGCCGGTGCTGCAGCCCACGCTCGACACGGCCGTGCGCGCCATGACGACCGCGGTGCTCGCGCACCTCGGCCGCTGAGGCGCGTCAGGACGCGTCGGGCTGCTCGACGGGCGTGAGGCGGAAGATCGGGAACACGCGGCCCTCGGCCGTCGCCTCGTAGCCCGCGAACCCGTCGCCCGCGTCCTTGAAGGCATCCCAGAGCCGATCGCGCTCGGCGCCGACGAGCTCGGAGACGGCTACGCGTACGACGCGGATCGGCTCGCCGAGGTCGCCGGCGACCTCGAGGTCGATCTCGGCGGCGCGGCGCAGGCCGAACGTCCACGCCGGGTGCCTCGGCGACCCCGCCGCGCTCGCCACGACATGCCACGAGCCGTCCTGCCGCAACGCGAACAGCGGCGTCAGCCCGATCGTGCCGTCCTTCTTCGGGATGTGGAGCAGCCCCAGGTTCCTGCCGAAGCTCACGGGCTCGTGCACGACGCCGTCGCCCTGCCGGAACGCGTCGATGATCATGTCGTTGAAGGCCATGCTCGAGGGAACGCGCGGCATGACGATCCTCTTCCGTGGTCCGAGCGATGCACGTGGGCGCAGACGCTAGGCCGACGCGACCTGCGCCGTCGCCACCCGGCGCAGCAGCGGCCGCGTCGCGAGCAGCCCGAGCGCCACGATCCCGACGCCTGCGACCACGACGCCCGCCGTGATGAGCACGGTCACCGGCTCGAACAGCAGCGCCATGCCCAGCAACGGCACCACGAGCACGCCCGCCGCGATCGCCGAGATCGCGACGACGAGCAGCAGCGGCGACAGCACGGCCCAGCGGCGTGCGGCATCCATGGTCGACACGTCCATGCCGCCGTGGTGCAACGCCCGCGACAGCGCGCGGCCGTCGAGGATCGCCGCCGCCTGCTGCAGCCCCACCGTGCACGCGACCGTGAGGAACGAGCCCACGATCGTGATCGTCAGACCCGTGCGGATGTCGGCTGCGAGCGTCATCTCGCCACCCATGTCGGCGCTGCCCATGAGCGCGGATCCGGTGCCGGCGATGACGCCCACGAACGTCACGAGCGCGACCCCGCCCACCTGCCGCCACGCGGCCTTCGGCGACTCGAGCACCGTGCGTGCCGCGATGAGCCGTGCGGGGCTCGAGGCGCCGCGCGCCTGGATGCGCGCCTGCACGCCGAGGATCCACGGGCCCAGCAGGTTCAGCACGAGCATCGCGATGCCGAAGCCGACGCCCAGCACGGCGATCATCGCGACGACGCCGAGCGCGGCGCCGATGCTCGAGAACGACGAGAAGGCGCCCGCCACGATCGCCATGGCACCGACGGCGAGCACGATGACGATCCAGTGCACGCGAGCGGGCGTCTCGCGCCTGGCGACGCCGAGCGGCGTCACCATGACGCGACGCATCGACGACAGCGCGCTCGCCGCCGCGAGCAGCGTGACGGCCGCGACGAGGCCGATCGCCCAGCCGGCAGGCAGCAGCGCGCTGCCGCCCAACGGCTCGCCCGCGAACGGGATGAGCCCGATGAGCGGGCTCGACGCTGCCGCGGCGGCGACCCCGAGGATCGCGCCGACGAGCGCGAGCACCGTCGCCTCCGTGACCGCGAGCGCGAGCACCGTGCCGCTCGTGGCGCCCAGGAGCCTGAGCGCAGCGAGGCGGTCGTCGCGTCGGCGTGCCGAGAGGCGAGCCGCGGAGCCGCCGAGCGTCACGAGGGGCACGGCGAGCAGCGAGAGGGCGACGACGGCGAGCAGCTGGTAGAGCGGGGCATCCGGCGTGGTCCACGTGAAGAACGCGCGGGCACCGCCGAC
The DNA here is from genome assembly GCF_979255995.1 of Agrococcus sp. AC640b. NCBI lineage: Bacteria > Bacillati > Actinomycetota > Actinomycetes > Micrococcales > Microbacteriaceae > Agrococcus > Agrococcus sp. AC640b. The sequence continues at coordinate 56,899 of NZ_CEEDMM010000009.1, read as the reverse complement.
GACGATGCCGAGCAGCCATGTGGTGATGCCGAACGCGACGGCGGGCAGCACGAGCACCGCGGCACCCTGCGTCGAGGGGCGCAGCATGAGCGGCGCGAGGCGGAGGGCGCTCATGCGCGCACCTGCCAGCCGTGCTCGTCGACGCGCCCGGGGGCGGCCGGGTTCGGGATGCGGCCGCCGTCGTGCTGCGTCGGCGCTGGAGGCTGCGTCGGCGGGGCGTGCTGCGCTGGCGCCGACCATGCATGACCGGTCGCCTGCGCGGGCGCGCCCACGGCGGTCCCCGGCGCGGGCGGCGGCAGCGGCGAGCCTGCCGGTGCCACCGGTGCTGGCGCGCCGTGCCCGGCATCCACGAGCAGTCCGTCGCGCATCCGCACCACGCGGGTGCAGCGTGCCGCGACCTGCTCGTCGTGCGTGACGAGCACGAGCGTGCGGCCACGGCCGACGGTCGCCTGCAGCAGCGCCGACATCACCTCGCCGCTCGTCACCGAGTCGAGGGCGCCGGTGGGCTCGTCGGCGAACACGATCGACGCCCCCGTCACCTGCGCACGCGCGATCGCGACGCGCTGCGCCTGCCCGCCCGAGAGCTGGCCGATGCGGCGATCCTCCATGCCAGCGAGCCCCAACGAGCCGAGCCACATCGCCGCCTCCTGCACGGCAGCGGCGCGCTTCGCCCCGACGAGCATGAGCGCGAGCGCCACGTTCTCGACGGCGGTGAGCTCGGGCACGAGCATGCCCTCCTGGAACACGAAGCCGAAGCGCTCGCGGCGCAGCCGGGTGCGCTCGGCATCCGACAGCCGCGCGACGTCGACGACGCCCGTGGGCGTCGCGAGGTGCACGGCACCCACGTCGGGCGTCACGATGCCCGCGAGGGCATGGAGGAGGGTCGTCTTGCCGGAGCCCGACGCCCCCATGATCGCGACGGCCTCGCCGGGCGCGATGTCGATGTCGACGCCCGCGAGGGCTGTCGTCGGTCCATACGTCTTGCGGAGTCCCCGCGCACTGATCGCCTGCATGGTGCAAGCCTCGCCGCGCGGGTGCTGCCGCCGCGTCGGGCGAGCGGACGAGGTCGCCCACGCGACCTCATCCGCTCGGAGGATCAGTCCTTGGACCGCAGGCGGATGAGGCGGGCCTGCCCTGCCTCGCGCATCTGCGTGAGCTGCTCGTGCGCGACGACGAAGTCGGTGAAGGTGCGGTAGCCGAGCGTCTTCTCGTTGAACGACGGATCCATGCGCTTCATCTGCGCCTTCACGACGTTGGCGTGCAGCCACTCGTCGTCGTCCTTGGCGTGGCTCACGCGCAGCGCACGCTCGAGCAGCGCCGCGGCGGCCTCCTCGGCGTCGCCGATCGGGTCGGCGCCGTCCTCGTCGTCGTCATCGTCGAACTCGACGATGTCGCGCTCGGCCGGGCGTGCGGGCTCGACGGGCGGCTTCGTCTGCGCGGCAGGCTGCGTCGTCTCGTCGGTGCCGGCGGCTGCGGGCGCGGCCTCCGCCTCCTGCTCGGCCTTCGGCCTGCGGCGGCGACCCCCGGTCCTCGGCTCGTCGGCCTTGGCCTCGCCCGACTTCGCGTCGTCGGCCTTCGACTCGCTCGGCTTCGCGTCGTCGGCCTTCGCACCCTCCGTCTTGGCGGGCTCTGCACGGCCAGCACCCCGCGGCGGGATGACGGGGCGCTCGACGCCCGGCAGGTCGTCGTAGTCGGCGAACTCGTCGCATGCGGCGGCGAGCGACTTCGACGTCGAGCCGGCCACGCCGATGCCGACGACGAACCGGCCGAGCCGCTTCGCCTTCTGCGCGAGGGCGATGTAGTCGGAGTCGCCAGCCACGATCACGACGTGCGTGATGTCGGGCAGGCGGAAGAGGTCCTCCATCACGTCGACCGCGAGGCGGATGTCGGCGCCGTTCTTGATGCCGCGCGTCGTCGGGAACAGCTGCACGAGGTCGACGGCGCGCGAGAGCAGCTGCTGCCGATAGCCGGCGTTCACCGCCACCGACCAGTCGGCGTACGCCTTCGAGATCACCGGGGTGCCGAACGACGCCGCGTAGTCGAGGATCGCGCCCACGTCGACCGTCGCCTGCTCCATCCGCGTCACGAGCGCGGCATCCGACGACCCGCGCTGCACCGACTTCACGCGCTGCTGGTGGAAGGTACCCCTGCCGTGCAGCTGGTCGTATCGCGAGATCACGATGTTGTCGAAGTCGATGTAGACGGCGACGCGTGAGTCTGCCGGATCGATCATGGTGCCCCTTTCGGCGACCACCAGTGTCGCATCGTCGCCCGCGCCTCGTCGCCGCGACGCCCGGCGAGGCGACTCGTGCCCTCCCAGCGCCGCCGGAGTAGCATCCCCTCGGGCCGTCGGGCAGCGGACGGCCGTCTCGACGTCGCGCAGGCGACGATGCGCATGAGGAGACTCGACGTGAGCACGACCCCCGCCGGCTGGTACCCCGACCCCGAGCGCGAGGGCGCCACGCGCTGGTGGGATGGCGCGCAGTGGGCGCCGTCGCAGGATGCCGCAGGCACCGACGACCGCTTCCGGCCGAGAGACGACGCCGACGCGTCCGGCACGGCAGACACCGCCGGCACCGGCCCGGCCGACGCCGTCGCGCCCGGCACCGCAGACGACGGCCAGTGGTCGCCCACGCCCGGCAACGACTGGGGTCAGCAGTCGTTCACGGCATCCGAGCCGAGCTGGAGCGCGCCCGCCGCATCGGCATCCGCACCGTCGTACGGCCAGGGCACCGACGCATCGTGGGGTCAGCAGGATGCGACGCCCGCATGGCAGCAGGGCACGACGCCCGCGTGGCAGCAGCAGGCGCAGCCGACGCCGCAGTACGGCGCACCCCAGGACGCCTCGCAGGGCGCGCAGCAGTGGAACCAGTACGGCCAGCAGCCGAAGAAGAGCCGCACCGGCCTGTTCGTCGGCATCGGCGCAGGCGTGCTGCTGCTGCTGGTCGTCGTCGGCGGGCTCGGCATCTGGGGCATCTCGAACCTCATCGGCGGCGCCCCGGAGCCGGTCGCGCAGGGTGGGGGCACGGGTGGCGGCGACCTCGAGATCGGCGAGACGTACCGTGTCTCGGTGCCGGTGGGCACGACGACGCAGCTCGAGCTCGTCATCACCGAGCCCGGCTCGTACGCCATCGCTGCGAACACGGCCAACGACGAGGACCCCGTGCTCACGCTCGTCTCGGCGACCGGCGAGGAATGGCGCGACGACGATGGTGGCGGCTACCCGAACTCGCTCATCGAGGAGGATCTCGACGCGGGCACCTACGTGCTGACCGTCGAGGAGTACCAGAACGACGACCCGCTCGAGGTCGACGTCTCGGTGACGCGCCGCTGACGCGAGCAGCAGGCGCGACACGCCCGAGGTCGGCGCCGCGGGGTTGCATCGTGCGCCGATCCTCGGCATCGTGGCGTGCTCGCGATCCGAGAGGAGCATCCATGCTCACCCTGACCGAGACCGCCCAGACCGTCATCACCGGCATCGTCGGCCAGTCCGACGACGCCGAGACCGGAGGCCTGCGCATCAGCGGCGCCGACGGCGACCAGCTGAACGTGGGCGTCGCGCCCGCCCCGGCCGAGGGCGACCAGGTGCTCGACGCCTCGGGCGCCCGCGTCTTCCTCGATGACGCGGCCACCGCCGCGCTCGCCGACAAGGTGCTCGACGCAGCACCCGACGACGCCGGCCGCGTGACGTTCACCATCGCGCAGCAGGTCTGACCGGGCCGTCGGCTCGCGCCGACGTCCGCGACGAAGGGGGCACGGACCGATGGTTCGTGCCCCCTTCGCGTGCCGTGGCACGTCGCGGCCGTGATGCGCGAGCCCTGTCGCTCGCCCCCGCCACACGGCAGCATGGAGCCATGCTGCGCATCCCCACCGTGCCCCTCGCCGACGGCACCGCCTTCCCTGAGCTCGGCTTCGGCACCTACAAGCTCGACGGTGACGACGGCATCGCCGCCATCCGCTCCGCGATCGACGTCGGCTACCGGCTGCTCGACACCGCAGTGAACTACGGCAACGAGGCCGAGGTCGGCGAGACGGTGCGCTCCAGCGGCGTGCCTCGCGACGAGATCCTCGTGACCTCGAAGGTGCCCGGCCGCGACCACGGCTACGACGAGACGCGCGCGAGCGTCGCAGGCTCGCTCGAACGCCTCGGCCTCGACCGCATCGACCTGCACCTCATCCACTGGCCGAATCCCTCGGTCGACCGCTACGTCGACACGTTCCGCGCGCTCGTCGCGCTGCGCGACGAGGGCGTGCTGGGCTCCGTCGGCGTCTCGAACTTCACGGAGGAGATGCTCACGCGCGTCGCCGACGCCACGGGCGTCATGCCCGCCGTCAACCAGGTCGAGCTGCACCCGTACTTCCCGCAGTCGCACCTGCGTGCCTTCCACGCCGAGCACGGCATCCGCACCGAGTCGTGGAGCCCCCTCGCTCGTCGCAGCGAGCTGCTCACCGAGCGGGTCGTCGCCGACGTCGCAGGCACGCACGACGTCACGCCCACGCAGGCGGTGCTGCGCTGGCACACGCAGCTGGGCACGACGCCCATCCCCAAGTCGGCGAACCCAGAGCGGCAGCGAGAGAACGCCGACGTCTTCGGCTTCACCCTCACGGACGACGAGGTGCGCGCCATCTCGGGCCTCGCCCGCGGACGCCTGTGGGACGGCGACCCGGAGCGGCACGAGGAGATGTAGCGGCCGCCGCGCGCTAGAAGCCGCCGCCCGGAGGCGGGCCGCCGATGCCGCCCTGGCCGCCCCCCATGCCGCCCGGCGGCATGGGGGGCGGACCGCCACCGAAGGACGGGCCGTCGCTGGCCATGTCGACGAAGCGCGACAGGTGACCCTGGAACGACACCGCGATCGTCGCCGTCGGACCACCACGGTGCTTGCCCACGATGATGTCGGCCTCGCCGGGGCGGATGTCTGGCGCGTAGGCGTCCTCGCGGTGCAGCAGGATCACCATGTCGGCGTCCTGCTCGAGCGAGCCCGACTCGCGCAGGTCCGAGACGGCAGGCTTCTTGTCTGCACGCTGCTCCGGACCACGGTTCAGCTGCGACAGGGCGACGACCGGCACCTGCAGCTCCTTCGCGAGCAGCTTGAGCGATCGCGAGAACTCCGAGACCTCCTGCTGCCTGGACTCGACCTTCTTGCCGCTCGTCATGAGCTGCAGGTAGTCGACGACGACCATGCCGAGGCCGATCTGCTGCTTCAGGCGACGGCACTTCGCGCGGATCTCGACGAGCGTGAGGTTGGGGCTGTCGTCGATGTAGAGCGGTGCGTCGTTGATGCGGCCGCGCACCTGCGCGAGCGTCGTCCAGTCGCGCGGCTCGATCGTGCCCTTGCGCATCTTGTGGTGGTGGATGCTCGACTCGGCCGAGAGCAGCTTCATCGCGATCTCGGACTTCGACATCTCGAGCGAGAAGAAGCACGTGGGCACGTCGGCCTTGATGGCCGCGGCGCGGGAGAAGTCGAGCGCGATCGTCGACTTGCCGAAGCCTGGACGCGCCGCGACGATGATGAGCTGGCCGGGATGGAAGCCGTTCGTGAGCTCGTCGAGCTGGCGGAAGCCGGTGGGCACGCCCGTCATCTGCCCGTCGAGACCCTTCGCGGCCTCGATCTCCTCGATGGCCGACACCATCGCGACCGACAGCGGCACGTAGTCCTCGGACTGCTGGCCGCCGTTCACGGCGTACACCTCGGCCTGCGCGTTGTTGACGAGGTCGACGACCTCGCCCTCGGCGTTGTAGCCCATCTGCACGATGCGCGTGCCGGCCTCGACGAGGCGTCGCAGCACGGCCTTCTCGGCGACGATCGTCGAGTAGTAGCCGGCGTTCGCCGCGGTCGGCACGACCGACGTCAGCGAGTAGAGGTACTCGATGCCGCCGACGCGCGACAGCTGGGCGGCCTTCTGCAGCTCGTCGGAGACGGCGATGACGTCTGCGGGCTCGCCGTGGGAGTAGAGCGACAGGATCGCCTCGTAGACGAGCTCGTGCTTCGGCAGGTAGAAGTCGGGACCGCGGACGACCTCGATGCAGTCGGCGATCGCATCCTTCGAGAGCATCATGCCGCCGAGCGCGGACTGCTCGGCGAGGACGTCGTGCGGGGGCGTGCGGTCTCGGCGATACTCGTCGACGCCCAGCTCTGCAACGTCGGTCACTGCGCCTCCCGCTCTGCCTCGTTCGCGTCGAACACGTCACTGTAGGAGCCGGGCGTGCAGGTCACCAAGCCGAGCCTGTTGACGACACGCGGTGCGCCTGTGGACGAGATGTGGACAACTGTGGGTGCAACCGCCCACATCGACGCCCGTCCTGTGGAGAACTCTGTGAGAACTCTTCGCCGAATGCGCCATTACCACCCTGTGACCGGGCGTTTCAGTTTCCACAGGAGGCCGGTGGAAACTGACCTTCAGTGCACGTCGAGGGTTGGGTCTGTGAGTGCGACCGGGATGAGGGATGTGGACAGCAGGGTCCAGATCCACGCCGCAGCCTGCGTCGGCGCGGGGCGCGGGCGCATGTGGAGCCACGTCGCGACCGCCGCGATCGCCGCGCCGGACACCGCGGCGACCTCGAGGTCGACCGGCACGACGGTGCCCGGCACGCTGCCCGAGCGACGCGCCTGCTCGACGCCCTCGCGGACGATGCCGTCGATGCGGTCGCGCATGCGCGCCGTCGCGAGCGACGAGCCGTGCGGGCCCAGCACGCGACGGAACAGCGAGGCGTTGGCGCTCGCGTGCTCGAGGAAGACCGTGAGGGTGTCGAGGATCTGCGCCTCGTCGGGCGCGACGCCCGCACCCTGCGCGAGCCGCGTCGCCTGCGACCGCTCGGCCGCCTCGTCGACGGCGCTGTCGATGGCGTCGGCCAGCAGCGTCTCCTTGTCGGCGTAGTGCTGGTAGAAGCTCGATCGGTGCACGCCGGCGCGCGCAGCGATGTCGGCGACGGAGATCGCGTCGAGGGATCGCTCGCGCGCGAGGGCCAGCAGCGCCTGCTGCAGGCTCTGCCGGGTGCGCGCGATCCTGGGGTCCACGGCGACGATCCTGTCATGTCTGCGACAGGTGTCGCTTCTCCGACACGTGTCGGATAGCATCGGGGAGGCCCGACGTCGTGCCGTGCATCCGCTTCCGCCGTCGAAAGGCATCCATGGCACTCCTCCTCGCCCGCCTGGGGCGCTTCGCCGCCCGTCGTGCATGGGTCGTGATCGTCACGTGGGCCGTGCTGCTCGCCGCCGGCGTCGCCGCGTTCCTCGGATTCGGCGGCACGCTCGCGACGAACGTCACGATCCCCGGCACGCAGACGCAGCAGGTCGGCGACGAGATCGCAGAGGAGCTCGGTGGCCAGAGCACCGGCACCGCCAACGTCGTCTTCTCGACCGACGACGGCGGCGCCCTGACCGACGCGCAGCGCACCGGCATCGCCGACCTGCTCGCCGAGATCGGCGACGTCGACTCCGTCGAGACGACGGTCGACCCGTTCGAGACCCAGCAGCAGCGGGCCGACCAGGCGACGCAGCTCGACGACTCCGCCGCGCAGCTCGAGTCGGGGCAGGCCGAGCTCGACGCCGGCCAGGCGCAGCTCGACGCGGGCCAGGCCGAGCTCGACGCGAACGCCACGCAGCTCGAGGCGGCGCTCGCGCAGGCGGCGGGCACGCCCGCCGAGGCGCAGCTGCTCGCGCAGCAGCAGCAGCTGCAGGCCGGTCAGGCCCAGATCGACGACCAGCAGGCGCAGCTCGACGCCGGCCAGGCGGAGCTCGACGCCGGCGCCGAGCAGCTCACAGCCGGTCGGACGCTGCTCGAGGCCTCCGACGCCCTGCAGTTCGTCGCAGACGACGACAGCGCCGCCATCGGCATCATCCAGTTCGACACGAGCGCCTACGAGGTGCCGGCCGAGGACAAGGCGGCGATCGTCGAGCTCATCGACGGTGCCGACATCGACGGCGTCACGGTCGACGCCTCCGCGGAGCTCACCACGAACGTCTCCGACCTCGTCGGCCCCGCCGAGATCATCGGCGTCGTCGTCGCCGCCATCGTGCTGCTCATCATGCTGCGCGCGCTGCTGCCTGCGATGCTGCCGATCGTCTCGTCGCTCATCGGCATCGGCGTCGGCGTCACCTCGGCGCTCGCGCTGTCGGACGTCGTCGAGATGACCTCGATCACGCCCGTGCTCGGCGTCATGCTCGGCCTCGCCGTCGGCATCGACTACACGCTGTTCATCGTCAACCGGCACCGCACGCAGATGCGGCGCGGCCTCGACGTGCGCGAGTCCGTCGCCCTCGCCAACGGCACGTCGGGCACCGCCGTCGTCTTCGCCGGCGCCACGGTCGTCATCGCGCTGCTCGCGCTCAACGTGACCGGCATCGGCTTCCTCGGCGTCATGGGCTCGGTGGGCGCATGGTGCGTCGCCGTCGCCGTGCTCGTCGCGATCTCGCTGACGCCCGCCGTCCTGTCGCTCATGGGCGACAAGGTGCTCACGCGCAAGGAGCGCGCCCGCGTCGCAGCCGACCCGGTGCAGGAGTCGCACCCGAAGCCGATGCGCTCCGGCGTCGCCGTGCTGCGGGTCGTCCTCGCGGTCGCGGCCCTCGCGGTCATCGCCATCCCCGCCTTGTCGATGCGCCTCGGCCTGCCCGACGGCTCGGCGGAGCCGCAGGACTCGACGCAGTACGCCGCGTACCAGACGACCGCCGACGAGTTCGGCGAGGGCCTGAACGGTCCGCTCGTCGTCTCGGCGCGACTCGACGCCCCGCTCGAGGACGACGAGATCGTCACGACGCAGGCGGCGATCGCCGAGGAGCTGCTGGGCATCGACGACGTCGAGGCCGTCGCACCCGTCGGCGTCGGCGAGGACGACGACTTCCTCGTCTTCCAGCTCGTGCCCGCCGAGGGCCCCGCGAGCGTCTCGACCGAGAACCTCGTGCACGCGCTGCGCGACGCCACCCCGATCGACGGCGTCGAGTCGTACGGCGTCGCAGGCACCGCGAGCGGCAACATCGACCTGTCGGAGACGATCGGCGACGCGCTGCCGACGTACGTGGCGATCGTGATCGGGCTGTCGTTCCTCATCCTGCTGATCGTGTTCCGGTCGATCCTCGTGCCGCTCGTGGCGACGATCGGCTTCGCGCTGTCGCTGTTCGCGGCGCTCGGCGCCGTGACGGCCGTGTACCAGTGGGGCTGGCTCGGCGAGCTGTTCGGCGTGCACGACCCCGGCCCTGTGCTGAGCTTCGCGCCCGTGGTGATCACCGGCGTGCTGTTCGGCCTCGCCATGGACTACCAGCTGTTCCTCGTCTCCGGCATGCGCGAGGCGTTCGTGCACGGCTCGCGGGCGAAGGAGGCGGTCGTCGCGGGGTTGCGGAACGGCGCACCCGTCGTCACGGCGGCGGCGATCATCATGATCTCCGTCTTCGGCGGCTTCGTCTTCTCGCACATGGCGATGGTGCGGCCGTTCGGCTTCGGCCTCGCCATCGGCGTGCTGTTCGACGCGTTCGTCGTGCGCATGCTGCTCATCCCAGCCGTCATGCACCTGCTGGGCCGCTCGGCGTGGTGGATCCCGCGCTGGCTCGACCGCATCCTGCCGAACGTCGACGTCGAGGGCTCGAGCCTCGAGCGCGACGCCGGCCGCACGCCGCACCCGACGACCGCGGAGCTCGCGGCCGCCGAGGTGCGCTCGGCGCCCACGAAGGACTGACGGATGCGCGAAGGGCCCCGACCGGATGGTCGGGGCCCTTCGTCACGACCCCGCGGATGTGCGTTTCGCAGGCGATCAGGGTGGTCTGAGGGGCATCTTCCCTCGAACCCCCGGGATCGCCTGCGAAACGCGATCCGAACGGGGCGGGCGCGGCTGACGCAGCGCGGCGGGACGTCAGCGCGTCAGCAGCCGCTCGATCGCCTCGACGACGCCGTGCTCGACGTTCGAGCCTGCGACGTGGCGCGCACGCTCGCGCACCGTCGGATGCGCGTTGGCCATCGCGAACGAGTGCTCGGCGGCGTCGAGCATCTGCAGGTCGTTGAGGTAGTCGCCGAACACGGCCGTCTGCGACGCGTCGATGCCCAGGCGATCCTGCAGCGCACGCACTGCGACGCCCTTGTCGATCGTCCGGGACATGATGTCGACCCATCGGTGGCTCGACACGACGATCTGGTGCGTCGCCGAGAAGGCAGCGAGGCCCGCGGCGACCGCGACGGCGTCGTGGAAGTCGATGACGGCGAGCTTCAGGATCTCGTCGTCGTGCTCGAGCACGTCGTCGACGACCTCGAGCGCCGAGAAGTACTGCCCGGCCGCAGCGACGAACGCCTCGTCGCTGCGTTCGGCGACCGCGCCGCGCTTGCCGCACAGCACGATGCCGAGGTCGGCGCCGTCGGCCGCGAGTCCCCGCAGGGTGCGCACGATCGCGGCGGCGCCCTCGCGCTCGATCGTCACCGACGACAGCTCGACGCCGTCCTGCATGACGATCGAGCCGTTCTCGGCGATGACGACCATGCCCTCGATCGCCGGCTCGAAGAGATCGTGCAGCGCCGCGTACTGCCTGCCGCTCGCAGGCGCGAACACGATGCCGCGCTCCCGCAGCCGCTCGAGCTGGCTCCAGAGCCGGTCCGGCACGGCACCGTGCTCGTCGAGCAGCGTGCCGTCCATGTCGGAGACGATGAGGCGGATGTCGGCGTCGTCGAACGGATGGGCGGTCGCGAGGGCGTCGGTGGACGTCATGGAAGGTGCGTGCTCCTGGCTGCAGGTCGGGGGCCCGTGGCCCGTGGAGGGTCTGCGCCGTCGCAGCCTGAGGTCTGCATCCATGGTCGCATGCGCGATCCACGCCGGCCCCGACACGTTCGAACGTCATCCATGTCGTCCTCACGGGCGACGGTGGGATGCTGGTCGGCATGGCACGGGTGAGCGGGGCGACGGCGCTGCAGGGCGTGCGCGACCGCGTCGCCGCGCTCGCGCCCGGCGAGCTGCTGCCGGCCGAGCGCACCCTGGCTGCGGAGCTCGGCGTCGCCCGCATGACGGTGCGCGCCGCGATCGACGTGCTCGAGCGCGAGGGTCTCGTGCGCACGCGTCGCGGCGTCGGCACCGAGCGCCTCGCTCCCCCGGTGTCGCTGCAGGTGCGACTGCGGTCGTTCGCGAGCGCCGTGCGCGAGCACGGCATGCGACCCGAGACGCGGGTGCTGTCGTATGCGCGCAGCACCGAGCGGCCCGCGGAGGTGTCGGCGCACCTCGCGCTCGCCGACGACGCCGAGACCGTGCATCTGCGCAGGCTGCGCCTCGGCGACGACCGGCCGCTCGCGCTCGAGGACGCCTGGCTGCCCGTTGCCCTCGTGCCCGAGCTCGACAGGGAGGCCGCCGAGGGCAGCCTGTACGAGCTGCTCGAGCGGCTCGACCTGCTGCCGACGGAGGGCGTCGAGGTCGTGACCGCGGCGCTGCCGAGCGCCGAGGAGGTCGAGGTGCTCGAGATCGCCCCGACGTATCCCGTGCTGCGGCTCTCGCGCACGGCCGTGTCGGATGGCGTGCCCGTCGAGTACTCGCGCGTCACGTTCCCCGCCGACCGGTACGAGCTGACCTTCCCGCTCGCCGAGCGGCTCACGCTGCCGCTGGGCTGACGCCTCTCGGAGAGCGAGACCGGATCGAGACCTGCGCTGGTCTAGACCACGGGTGCGACCGCGGGTAGAGTCCCTGCAATCCCCCTCCCCTTCCCATGGAGTCGCACCATGAAGTTCCTTCAGAGGCTCGGCAAGTCGCTCATGCTGCCGATCGCCGTCCTGCCCGTCGCGGCGATCCTCTCCGGCATCGGATTCTGGATCGACACCGCCGCGGGCGAGAACGTCGCATCCGCGTTCTTCGCAGCCGCGGGCGGCGCGCTGCTCGACAACCTCCCGCTGCTCTTCGCCATCGGCGTCGCATTCGGCATGGCGTCGAAGTCGGACGGCACGGCAGCCCTCGCCGGTCTCGTCTCGTACCTCGTCATCACGCGCCTCCTCGACCCCGCGACCGTCCAGGGCCTCACGGGCGCCGCAGACGTCGCCGACGTGAACCCCGCCTTCGGCAACATCGAGAACGCCTTCATCGGCATCCTCGCGGGCCTCATCGGCGCCTTCTGCTTCGACCGCTTCAAGGACGTGCAGCTGCCGACGGCGCTGTCGTTCTTCTCCGGCAAGCGATCCGTCGCCATCGTCACCGCTGGTGCGTCGCTCGTCGTCGCGCTCGTGCTGTTCTTCGTCTGGCCGCTCGTCTTCGGCGGCCTCGTCGCCTTCGGCGAGCTGCTGCTGGGTCTCGGCCCCGTCGGCGCGGGCATCTACGGCTTCTTCAACCGCCTGCTGATCCCCACCGGCCTGCACCACGCGCTCAACTCGGTGTTCTGGTTCGACGTCGCCGGCATCAACGACCTCGGCAACTTCCTCAACAACACCGGCACGTACGGCGTCACCGGCCAGTACATGACGGGCTTCTTCCCCATCATGATGTTCGGCCTCCCCGGCGCTGCCCTCGCGATGTACCTCACCGCGAAGACCACCCGTCGCAAGGTGACCGCCGGCATCCTCATCGCGTCGGCATTCGCATCGTTCTTCGTCGGCGTCACCGAGCCGCTCGAGTTCGCCTTCATGTTCCTCGCACCGCCGCTGTACGTGCTGCACGCCGCGTTCACCGGCATCTCCATGGCGATCGCCGCCATGCTGCCCGTGCGCATGGGCTTCGGCTTCTCGGGCGGATTCATCGACCTCGTGCTCAACTGGGTGAACCCGTTGGCGCAGAACCCGTGGATCATCCTCGTGATGGGCGTGGCCTGGTTCGCCATCTACTTCGTCGTCTTCTACTTCCTCATCAAGCGCTTCGACCTGAAGACCCCGGGCCGGGAGGACGAGGAGATCGGCGTCGAGGGCGGCTCGGGCCCGTCGAAGTTCACCGCGCAGGCGGCCGCCATCCTCGCCGGCCTCGGCGGCAAGGACAACGTCGTCGACCTCGACAACTGCGCCACGCGCCTGCGCATGGAGATCGCCGACGTGTCGAAGGTCGACGACGCCGCCATCCGCCGAGCGGGTGCCGCTGGCGTCATGAAGCCCGGCGGCAGGTCGGTGCAGGTCATCTACGGCCTCGAGGTGCAGTTCGTGAAGGATGCGATGGAGGACCTCATCGCCGGTCGCGTCGAGACGCCGTCTGCCGCGGAGGTCGATGCCGCGGTCGAGTCCTCGGGCGGCTCCGGCGCCTCGACGGTCGCGACCGCCACGGTGCTCACGCTGCGCCAGCCCGTCGAGGGCGCCATCGTGCCGCTGAGCCAGGTGCCCGATGCGACCTTCGCAGACGGCATCATGGGCCCCGGCGTCGCGATCGAGCCGACGGGCGACACCGTCGTGGCACCCGCAGACGGCACCGTCGCGCACGTGTTCCCCACGGGCCACGCCGTCGCGCTCGTGCTGTCCGACGGCGTCGAGCTGCTCGTGCACGTCGGCATCGACACCGTCGAGATGGGCGGATCGGGCTTCGAGACGCTCGTCGCGGTCGGCGACGAGGTCACCGAGGGCACGCCGCTGCTGCGCTTCGACCTCGCAGCCATCCGCGCAGCCGGCCACCCCACCGTGACGCCCGTGATCGTGCTGAACGGCGGCGACACCGAGCTGCGACTGCGGTAGCCCAGCTCGCCGCGAGGCCCCGCCACCCGAACCGAACCGGAGGAGAGAGCATGCGCTCGACCATCACCCGAATCGATCGACGGAGGCGGGGCCTTCGCGCGTCGCTCGCGATCCCGCTCGTCGCCGCGACCGCCATCGCGCTCGTCGGCTGCTCCGACGACGGGGGCGGCGCCGGCGCCGAGCAGACCGACGGCGAGCCGAGCGTCGAGGAGCTCTTCGACGCCGTCGACAACGCCTCGCCCACCTCCGAGCGCGTGCAGGCGCTCACCGACATCGCGATGCACTACTACTGGGACGGCGGCGACCTCACCGAGGTCGAGGAGGAGTTCTTCCAGGGCGTCACGCTGCATGGCGACTACGACGTCGTCGCCGAGGCGATGGGGCAGGCCGTCGAGATCGACCCCTACGACCTCGACCTGCGCTACGGGCTCGCCTCGGCGCAGCTGCTGCAGGACGACGTGGAGGCCGCGATCGCCACGCTCGACGAGATCGTCGTGCTCGACCCCGACGCGTACGACGCGCACCTGCGCGCCGCCGCGTACAGCCGCGCATCCGGCGACGAGGACGGCTACCTCGCCCACGTGGTCGAGCTGCAGCGCATCGACCCCGAGCGTGCCGCCGACGACATCGCGAGCCTCGACGCTGCTGCATCCGCTGCCGACCTCGCGCTCGTCGAGGACGTGCCGACCGACCTGCCGGAGCAGGGCCACGCGTTCGTCGTGCTCGGGTACGCGCTCGCCGACGACGGCTCGATGGAGCAGACGCTGCTCGACCGGCTCGACGTCGCGCTCGAGGCGGCCGAGGCGTACCCGGACTCGACGCTCATCGTCTCCGGCGGCGTGCCGCAGGAGGGCGTGACCGAGGCGAGCGCCATGACCGAGTGGCTCGTCGAGCAGGGCGTCGACGAGGACCGCATCGTGCAGGAGGCCCTCGCGACCGACACCGTCGAGAACGCGATGTTCTCGCTGCGTCTCGCCGCCGACCACGACATCGAGACCGTCACGGTCATCTCGAGCGCATCGCACATGCGTCGCGCCATCACGATCTTCGACGAGGTCGCAGGCTCCCTCGGCCCGGCCATGGGGCTCGACGTCACGGGTGACGAGCTCACGAACGTCGTCGCGATGGACTACGACTCCGCCGAGGAGGCCGCCGAGGTCACGCCCCAGGAGCAGCTCGTGATCTACCGCGACCTGCTGCGCGCCTCCGGCGTGTGGGCCTTCCCCGGCCTGCAGCGCTAGCAGCGCCGTGGGAGCGGGTGCCATCGGCGTCCGCTCCCACAGGTGCGAGCGCGAAACCCAGCCCGCGCGGCGCAGGTCGTGCCGCTCGCGCGCCGGGGCAACGACCCCCTGCTCCAACCCGAGGCCTCCCACCCGCTCCCTGAGGGGCGGGTTGTCGGCGCAGCGCACCCAGCGGGGTGGGAGGCAGCAGCGCGCGTCAGGCGTCGACGAGCTCCCGCCTCGCCCGGCGACGCGCGACGACGCGGCTCCGCACCGTGGCGGCGAGCACGATCGCCAGCACCGCGTACAGCACGACCGGGATGGGGCTCTGCACGAGCACCGTCAGGTCGCCGTCGGCGCTGAGCGCAGCGTCGCGCAGGCTCGTCTCGGCGAGCGGGCCGAGCACCATGCCGATGATGAGCGGCGCGAGCGGCACGTCGAGCGCGCGCATGAGGAACCCGACGATGCCGATGCCCAGCAGCATGAGCAGGTCGAACGTCGAGCCGCTCGTCGCGTAGATGCCGAGCCCGCAGAACACCGCGATGCCCGCGTACAGGTACGCGCGCGGGATGCGCAGCAGCTTCGCCCACACCATCGCGAACGGCAGGTTGATGATGAGCAGCACCACCATCGCGATGAAGAAGCTCGCCAGCAGCGCCCACACGAGATCCGGTGCGCGATCGAAGAGCAGCGGCCCCGGCTGCAGACCGTACTGGCGGAACGCCGCGAGCATGATGGCCGCGGTCGCCGAGATCGGCAGCCCCAGCGACAGCAGGGCGCCCATGGCCATGCCCGTCGTCGAGTTGCCTGCCGCCTCGGGGGCCGCGAGGCCGCGGATCGCGCCCTTCCCGAACTGCGGATCCTTGCGACGCGCATCCAGACGCTTCTCGACGCCGTACGCGAGGAACGTGGGGATCTCCGAGCCACCGGCGGGCACGACGCCGAACGGCAGGCCGATCGCGGTGCCGCGCAGCCACGCAGGCGCCGCCTCGCGCAGCTCCCGCTTCGACAGCCACGGCCGCCCCTTCGGCTCGACGATCCTGCCGTCCTTCAGGTGGCGCGCGAGGCACGCGACGTAGATGACCTCGCCGAGCGCGAGGATCGCGACCGTCACGGTGACGAGCGAGATGCCGTCGAACAGCTCGGGCACGTCCATCGTGAATCGCGGCGCGCCCGAGATGCCGTCGATGCCGATCACCGCGATGCCGAGGCCCACGCACAGCGCGCCCAGACCCTTCAACGCGTCGTCGGTCACGACGGACGACGTCGTGACGAACGCGAACAGCGCGAGCGCGAAGAACTCGGCAGGGCCGAAGCTCGCCGAGAACGACGCGAGCGCCGGCGCGAGGAACACCACGGCGATCGAGGCGATGAAGCCACCGACGAACGCGCCGATCGCCGCGGTCGCGAGCGCCTGCGCCGCCCGACCGTTCAGCGCCATCTTGTGGCCCTCGAACGTCGACGCGATCGCCGATGCCTGGCCGGGCGTGTTCATGAGGATGCCCATGGTGGAGTCGCCGAACAGCCCGCCGAAGTAGACGCCGGCGAACATGATGAACGCCGCGGTCGGGTCGAGCGAGAACGTCACGGGCAGCAGCAGCGCCACCGCCATCGACGAGCCGAGGCCGGGCAGGACGCCGACGGCGGTGCCCAGGAGGCAGCCGACGACGACCCAGATGAGGTTCTGCCACGTGAGGGCTCCTGCGAACCCGTCGGCGAGGAGTGCGAGCACGTCCATGTCAGAACCCCCATCCGACGATGCCGGAGGGCAGCGACAGCTCGAGCAGCATGTCGAACGCGATGTAGCTGAGCGAGCTCACCGTGAGCCCGATGAGCAACGGGCGAAGCCAGCCGTCCGCGCCGAGCCCCTTCGCGACGCCGAGGAACAGCAGACCCGCTGCGACGATCCACCCGAGCACGTCGAGCAGCAGCGCGAAGCCCGCGAACGACAGCACGACCCACGCGAGGGAGCGCACGTCGATGCGCACCTTCCTGTCGGGCTCCGACGTCTGGGCCTGCTCGATCTCGTCGCCGCGCACGTCGAGCAGCACGGCGGCGGCGACGTCGTCTGCCGCCTGCCGCTGCGCTGCGCGGTCTGCGCGCACGAAGCGCACGACGAGCAGCGCAGACAGCAGCAGCAGCGCCGCGACGATGAGCCCGGGGAAGAACTGCGGCCCGGGGAACGAGGTGCCCTCCGGCACCTGCATCGTCACGATGCCGACGATGAGGTACGCGGCGAACGCCGTGAGCAGGGCGGGCACCGTGAGCTCCTTCGCGAGCTCGGCGGCGCGGCCAGGGCCAGCGCGGAACGACAGCCGTTGGCCGACGACCGCCGACGACGCCGTCGGGTTGCTCTGCATCCTCATCGTCCCAGCTCCTCGTACAGCGTCTCGATGCGGTCGCGCTCCTCGTCGAGGAACGACTGCAGGTCGTCGCCCGTGATGATCCGCTCGCTCCAGTGGTATCGCTCCTGCGCGTCGGCCCACTCCGGGGTCTCGAGCGTCTCGAGCACGATGTCGGTCAGGGCCTGCGTCTGCTCGTCGTCGAGCCCGCCGGGGGCTGCGACCATGCGCCAGTTCGTGAGGCTCACGTCGTAGCCCTGCTCGGCGGCGGTGGGGATGTCGATGCCGTCGACGGGCTCCGCTGCGACGAGCGCGAGGGCCCGCAGCCTGCCGGACTCGATCTGGTCGATGTTGTCGGGATACCCGCCCGCCGCCGCGGCGGCCGTGCCGTTCAGCAGGGCCTGGATGGCCTCGCCGCCACCGTCGGACGGGATGTAGCTCGTGTCGGTCGGCTCGATGCCTGCCGAGACGGCGAGCTCGGTCATGACGAGCTGGTCGAACGACCCGCCGCCGGTCCACGGCACCGAGCCTGGCGACTCGGCCCATGCGGTCACGAGGTCGTCGAGCGTCTCGAACGGCGAGTCGGCTGGGACGACGATGACGTCGTACTCCTCGACGGTGACGGCCAGTGGCGTGATGTCATCGTGGGTGGCGGCGGAGCCGAACTGGATCTCGGCGGCGAGCAGCCCCGTGCCGCCGATGAGCAGCGTGTCCGTCTGCCCCTCGAGGCGTGCGACGTTGCCGAGCGCGATCGTGCCGCCGGCGCCGGGCATGTTCACGACCTGCACGGAGTTGACGATGCCGTTCGCGCGCTGCGCCTGCTGCATCGCACGGGCCGCGCCATCCCAGCCGCCACCCGCGGCCGCTGGCGCGACGATCGTCAGCGCACGCGTCGGGTCTCCGCCCGCGGCTGCCGACGTGATCGAGCCGTAGCCCGCGACGCCGATCGACGCTGCGGCGATGACCCCGCCGATGACGCGTCTGGCGGTGCGGCGACCGCGGAGCGTCGCACGCGGTGCCGTCTCTGGCTGCTCATCCATGATCGCTCCCCTCCCGCGCACGTCGTCGTCGCGCAGGTCGAGAAGTACGATGGCAGCCGCCGACGCGACCGCATGGCCGCCGACGGGATTGTGCTCATTGACGCTCACGGCGTCGTCGACGAGGAGGTGCGTCACGGTCAGCCGTTCCTCGCGCGCCGGTCGCATCGCCGTGCTGGCGCTGCCGAGCGTCATCGTGCTCGCCGCGACGGGCATCACGACCGGCATCGCCGCCGCCGTGCAGGAGCAGAGCATCCGCACGGGCGTGGTCGAGCAGGTGTCGGGCGTCGCGAGGAGCCTCGCGACGCTGCCGGAGGTGCAGGATGCGGTGACCTCCGTCGTCGATGCCGGCTCGCCTGACGACCTCGCAGACGACGTCGACCTCCAGGCTGCGACGTCGGCGCTGCAGCCCATCGCGTCGCTCGTCGAGGACTCGGCAGGCGTCTCCTACGTCGTCGTGACCGACGACGAGGGCGTGCGCATCACGCATCCGAGCGCAGCCGAGCGCGGCGAGCTCGTGGAGACGACGACGGAGCTCGTGCTCGCCGGCGAGGAGTTCGTCGGCACCGAGACGGGCCCGTCGGGGCCGACGCTGCGGGCGAAGGTGCCGATCCGCGACGCCGACGGCATCGTGATCGGCATGGTCGCCGTCGGGGTGCTCGAGTCGGAGATCGCTGCCGACCGCGAGCGGGCGTTCGGCGACCTGCTGCCGTGGAGCCTCGGGGCGCTGCTCGCCGCGACGCTCGCGAGCGTCCTGCTGTCGGTCGCGATCGCGCGCAGGCTTCGGCATGCGGACGCCGTCGACGCGGAGGCGACGCAGATGCGCAGGACGACGGATGCGCTGCGCGAGCAGGCGCACGAGTTCGGCACGCGCCTGCACGTCGTGCGCGGGCTCGTCGCGCAGGGGCAGGGCGACGACGCCGTGGCGTACATCGACGCGGTGACGCCGGCGCTCACGCGGACGGCGGGCGCGTCGGCTCCTCGGCGCGGCGCGGTCGCGACGGCGACGATCGAGGCCGTCCGCAGCGAGCTCGACGCGCACGGCGCGCTGCTCGAGCTGCGCGTCGACGACGACGTCGCGCTCGACGACGACGTGCTGCTCGTGCTGACGAACCTGTGCAGGAACGCGGCGGAGGCGGGCGCGACGCTCGTGCGCGCGACGCTGGAGGTGCGCGGCGGCACCGTCGTCATCGCGGTCGAGGACGACGGCCACGGCATCGACCCCGGCGACGCGCACCGCATCTTCGCCCGCGGCTGGTCGTCGCGGCACGATGCGACGGGGCTCGGGAGGGGCATCGGGCTCGACGTCGTGCGCCGCACGGTCGCCGACCGCGACGGGTCGGTCGTCGTGGGGCGCTCGGCGCTCGGCGGCGCCCGCCTCGACGTCGAGATGGCGGTGACGTCGTGACCGCACCCGTCCGCGTGCTCGTCGTCGACGACGACGCGGGTGCGCGAGCGCTGCATGCGCGATGGGTGTCGGCGATGGACGGGTTCGCGGTCGTGGGCTCTGCGGCATCCGGGCGCGCAGCGCTCGGGTTCGTCGCGCACGGCGTCGATCTGGTGCTGCTCGACATGCGGCTGCCCGACATCAGCGGCGTGGAGGTGCTGCATCGCATGCGCATCGCCGGCGCGACGGGCACCGACGTGCTCGTCGTCAGCTCGTCGCGCGACCAGGTGACGGTGCGGCAGGCGCTCGCCGCGCACGTCGTCGGCTACCTCATCAAGCCGTTCGACCGCGAGGTGCTGCAGGCGAGGCTGCTCGCGTACGCGGCGGAGCGGCGCGCGCGCGACGCCGCCGACCGCGACGTGCCGCTCGCGCAGGGTGAGGTGGATCGCCTGCTCTCGACCGGCTCGCTGCGCACCGTGGCACCGGTGCCCACGCCGACGCCGCTGCCGAAGGGGCTCAGCGAGCCGACGCTCGATCGCGTGCTCGCAGCGCTCGACCCCGTGGCGACCGCGTCGGCGACGGAGGTCGCAGCGGCGGCGGGCGTGTCGCGCGCCACGGCCAGGCGCTACCTCGAGCACCTCGTCGCGTCGGGCGCCATCGCGCTCGCGCACCGGTACGGCCGCCGTGGTCGGCCCGAGGTGCTGTACCGGCTCGCACCGTCGCCCTGAGCATGCAGCGAGGGCCGCACCCCTCATGGGATGCGGCCCTCGATGCGTGTCGGTCGCGCCTACTTGGCGGCGACGACCTCGAGCGTGATGCTCGCGACGAGGTCGTCGCGAAGACGCGCCGTCGCCTTGTGCGTGCCCGTGACCTTGATCGGGGTCGGGATGGTGATGACGCGCTTGTCGAGCGAGCCGAGGCCCTGCTCCGACACCGCGTTCGCGATGTCCTGCGTCTGCACCGAGCCGAAGAGACGACCCTCCTTGCCCGCCTTGACGGCGAGACGGAGCGCGGTGGCCTCGAGCTTGAGCTTGAGGTCCTGCGCCTCCTCGATCGTCGCGTGCTCGCGCGCGGCGCGGGCCGACTTGATCTGCTCGACCTGCTTCTCGCCACCGCGGGTCCACGGCGTCGCGAAGCCCTGCGGCACGAGGTAGTTGCGGGCGTACCCGTTCTTCACCTCGATGACGTCGCCTGCGATGCCGAGGCCGGAGACCTCGTTCGTGAGAATGACCTTCGCCATGTCAGATCCTTCCTCAGCGCCCGGCGCCGGAGTACGGCAGGAGCGCCATCTCGCGGGCGTTCTTGATCGCCTTCGCGATGAGACGCTGCTCCTGCACCGATGCGCCGGTGATGCGACGGGCACGGATCTTGCCGCGCTCCGAGATGAACTTCTTCAGCGTCGCGACATCCTTCCAGTCGATGACGCCGACGGTGATGGCCTTCGCCGGTGCGACCGGCTTCCCGCCCTTGGGTCCACGACCCCGGCGGCCCTGCGGCTTTCCAGCCATAGTGCTTCCTGCTCTCTTGTCTTGCTGACGGCCCTAGAAGGGCGTCTCGTCGTTGTAGGAGGTGCCGGGTGCGCCCCAGACGTCGCCGCCCTGGCCCCCCTGCGTCGCGCCGGAGGGCTGAGCAGCGGGCTGACCCCACGGCTCGTCCGCGACGGCGCCCTGCTGCTGACCGCCACCGGCGAACTGGCCGCCGCCGCGGTTGCCGCCGCCGCCACCCTGCGAACGGGTGACCTGCGCGGTCGCGTAGCGGAGGCTGGGGCCGATCTCGTCGACCTCCAGCTCGATGACGGTGCGCTTCTCGCCCTGCTGCGTGTCGAACGACCGCTGCTTCAGGCGACCCTGCGCGATGACGCGGCTGCCCTTGGTGAGGCTCTGCGAGACGTGCTCGGCGAACTCACGCCACACCGACGCGCGGAGGAACAGCGCCTCGCCGTCCTTCCACTCGTTCGCCTGACGGTCGAACGTGCGCGGGGTGGAGGCGATGGTGAAGTTCGCGACGGCGAGACCGCTCTGCGTGTAGCGCAGCTCGGGGTCGGCAGTGAGGTTGCCGACGACCGTGACGATCGTCTCGCCAGCCATCAGGCTGCCTCGGGCGTCGTCTTCGCCGGACGCGCTGCTGCGCGTGCTGCCTTGGCCTCGTCCTTCGCGGCCTTCTCGGCGCGCTGGGCGATGACCTCGTCACGACGGAGGACCTTCGTGCGGATGACGGCCTCGGACAGACCCAGCTGTCGGTCGAGCTCGCGCGTCGCCTCGGGCGTCGCGGTGAAGTCGATGACGGCGTAGATGCCCTCGGTCTTCTTGTCGATCTCGTATGCGAATCGACGACGGCCCCAGATGTCCACGTTCTCGATCTCGCCCTCTGCGGTGCGGATGACACCGAGGAACTTCTCGAGAGACGGGGCGACGGTGCGCTCGTCGATGGCCGGGTCGAGGATGACCATCAGCTCATAGGGATGCATGCTTCACCCACCTCCTTCGGACTCGAACGGCTGCAGACGTTCTGCAGCAGGAGGGTATGCATGCTGCCCGGCGTGGCCGGACAACCTGCCAAGACTAGCGCAGCGACGGCATGCCGCGCCACACCCGCGTCGCAGGCCGCGACGAGCGGTCGATCGTCAGTCGGCCGGGCGCTGCGCCCACCACTCGCGCAGCAGCGCCTCGGCGCGCTCGGGGCCCAGCTGCCCGTGCTCGATGCGGGCGTCGAGCAGCATCCGGTACGCCTCGCCCACCGCACGCGACGGACGGATGCCGAGGATCGCCATGATCTGCTCGCCGTCGAGGTCGGGTCGCATCGCGTCGAGCTGCTCCTGCTCCTGCAGCTCGGCGATGCGGTGCTCGAGGTCGTCGTAGGCGAAGTCGAGCCGCTCCGCCTTCTTCCGGTTGCGCGTCGTGACGTCGGATCGGGTGAGGATGTGCAGGCGCTCGAGCTGCGGCCCCGCGTCGCGCACGTAGCGGCGCACGGCGGCGTCGGTCCACTGCGCGTCCATGTAGCCGTAGAAGCGCAGGTGCAGCTCGACGAGCCGCGCGACGGCCTTCACGGTGTCGTTGTCGAAGCGCAGCGCCTTCAGCCGCTTCGCCGCGAGTCGCGAGCCGACGACGTCGTGGTTGTAGAAGGTGACGGCGCCTGCCTCCACATGCCGCGTCGCAGGCTTGCCGATGTCGTGCAGCAGCCCCGCGAGGCGCGACACGACGTCGGGCGCGGAGCCCGGGTTGCGCGACGCCTCGAGCGCGATGCCCTGCCGCAGCACCGTGAGCGAGTGCTCGTACACGTCCTTGTGATGCGCGTGCTCGTCGACCTCGAGCCGCAGCGCCGGCACCTCGGGCAGCACGTGGTCGAGGATGCCCGCATCCGTCAGCAGGCGAAGCCCGCCCGTCGGGTCGGAGGTCGACAGCAGCTTCACGAGCTCGTCGCGCACGCGCTCGGCGCTGATGTGGTCGATCGTCGCCGCGGCATCCGCCATCGCCTGCTGCACCCGGTCGACCACGACGAACCCCAGCTGCGCCTGGAAGCGCGCGGCGCGCAGCATGCGCAGCGGATCGTCGCGGAACGAGTCCTCAGGCGCCTGGGGCGTGTCGAGCACGCCGGCGAGCAGATGCTCGAGGCCACCTCCGACGTCGACGAGCCGCGGCGCGACGCGCTCCACCGGCCCTCGAGCGGCAGCGTCGCCGTCGACGCGCGCCACGAGCTGCAGCGCCATCGCGTTCACGGTGAAGTCGCGCCGAGCGAGGTCGTCCTCGAGGCGGTCGCCGAACGTCACCTCCGGCTTGCGCGAGCGCCGGTCGTACACGTCGGCCCGGTAGGTCGTGACCTCGACGGTCTCGCCTGCGATGCGGCACGCGATCGTGCCGAAGTCGCGCCCCACGTCCCACTGCGCATCCGAGATGCGGCGCACGATGCGCAGGATGTCGTCCGCTCGCGCGTCGGTCGTGTAGTCGAGGTCGGTCGTGGCCCTGCCCAGCAGCGCGTCGCGCACCGGCCCGCCCACGAGCGACAGCTCGAAGCCGGCTGCGGCGAACGCATCGGCGAGCACCGTCGTCGGCTCGGATGCCGCGACGTCCTGCAGGCGTGCGGTCGCCTCGGCCATGCTCGTCACGGTCAGCCATCCTGCCAGCACCCGCCGCCGCGCGTCGCCGCTCGGGGCGACGATGCAGCGCAGCGCTCGTAGACTGTCGGCATGCTCGCGGCGGGTGGGCGCGTGCAGCGCGCGCTGGCGATGACGATCGCCTCGCTCGGCGCGCTCGGAGCCGTGGCCCTCGCGCCGACGACGGCGGCCGCTGCGGTCGACGATGCGAATCCCTCGGTCGCCCCCGTCGATCCGGTGCTCGAGACGGGGCAGGACCTCGTGGTCGAGGTCGGCATCGGCACCGACGCGACCGACGACCTCGACGTCGACGTGCTCCTCGGCTCCCGAGCCCTCTCGACCCGCACCGCGTTGACGCAGTGGCTCGAGGGGACCTCGTCGCCCGGGCTCGCGACCGTCGCGACCGCGACCATCCCGGCCGGCGCGTCGAGCGTCGAGGTCACCGTGCCGGCCGACGACCTGCCGTGGGCGGACTCCACGAACGGCGCGATGCTGCTCGCCGCCGACGTGGAGGGTCTCGACGACACCCTCCGCTCGCTCGTGACGCTCGACCTGCCCGACGGCGCCTCGACGCGTCTGGCGATGTCGATGCAGGCGACGACGCCAGCCACCGAGTCCGGGCTCCTCGGTGCCGACGAGCTCGCCGCGGCGGTCGCCGATGGCGGCGTCCTCGCCGAGCAGCTCGCCGTCGCCGAGCGCGGCGTCGCGTTCGGCATCGACCCCGTCGTGCCCGCGAGCATCGCAGCGCTCGGCGACGCCGCGCCCGACGAGGCCGTCGCATGGCTCGACGCGGCGCGCGCCCTGCCGCAGACGTACGCGCTGCCCTACGGCGGCGCCGACCCCGTGGCGCTCGCGCGCTCCAGCGTGCCGGCGCCGACCATCGCGGGCATCCCGGACGCGACGGGGGCCGTGCTGCCTGCCACGCTCGCCGAGGTGCCCACGACGCTCGCACCCGTCGTCGACGCCACGGCATCGTCGGTCGACGCCGCCCTGCTCGCGACGCTCGCGGCGGGCTCGACCGTCGTCGTCGACACCGACGACCTCGACGAGACGCTCGACCGCCTCACCCCCAGCGCGCACGTCGCCGTCGGCAGCGCATCCGTGCTCGCCGCCGACGCCGAGCTGCAGCGACTCGTGCGCGCCGCGGTCGATCCCGACGCCGCATCCTCCGGCGACGGCATCGCCCGCACGATGGCGCTGCTGGCGACCATCACGCGCGAGGCGCCCGCCGTGCAGCGCACGCTCGTGGCGGCGCTGCCGACGGACGCCGACCCGACCGCCGCCCTCGCGCTGCAGGAGGCGATCGGATCGGTCGACTGGGTCGAGCCGACCGGCATCGCCGTCGCGCTCGGCGACACCGCCCGCGACGGCGCCCTCGTCTCCTCCCCCGCGACGCAGGACGAGCTGGATGCCGCAGCGCGCATCGAGGCGATCGTCGACGCCATGGCGATCGCCGAGTCGGTCACGACGGCGCTCGACGACCCCTCGACCCTCATCGCCACCGTGCGCCTCCAGGCGCTCGCAGCCATCGCCACCGCGACGCGCGACGACGACGCGGGCGCCCTCGACCGCTTCGTGGCGCTCATCGCCCCGCTGCGCGCTCCCGTGACGATCGTCGAAGGCGGCGACACGGCACTGCTGGGCAGCCCCGCCGAGCTGCAGGTGACGCTCGAGAACGCCCTCGACGTCGACGTCACCGTGCTGCTGTCCGGCCGCACCGGCACGAACGCCGTCTCGCTGCCAGACGAGCCCATCGAGGTCGCCGTGCCCGCGGGCGGACGCGTGCGCGTGCCGATGCCCGTCGACGTCGTCGCGGCAGGCGACGGCGTCGTGCGACTGGAGGTGACCACGCGCGACGACGTCGTGCTCGACACCGCCGCGCTGCGCATCACCGCGCAGCCGGCCTTCGAGACGATCCTGCTCGTCGTCGTCGCCCTCGCCGCCGCGCTGCTGCTGGGCTTCGGCATCCTCCGCTCCATCCGCAAGCGGCGGGCCGGCACCGCACGAGGCGACATCGACCCGAGGACCGAGCAGCTCGCCGTCGCCGAGGCGCGCGACGCCGGCGCTGCCGAACGGCGCGAGGACTCCACACCCACCGACCCCCCGGGAGCACGATGACCGACGCCACGAACGAGGCGGCGGCGGCCGAGACGCCTCCTGGCACTCGGACCGCGAGCGTGCAGCGATCGAGCGCCATCCTCGCCGCCGGCACGATGGTGTCGCGCCTGCTCGGGTTCGTGAAGGCTGGCTTGCTGGCCGTCGTCATCGGCAACACGGGATCGCAGGCGGCTGCGTCGTTCGGTCTCGCCAACCAGCTGCCGAACAACGTCTACATCCTCGTCGCCGGCGGCGTCATGTCGGCCGTGCTCGTGCCGGCCATCGTGAAGGCCAGCCTCGGCGACGACGGCGGCCAGGCGTTCGTGCGCAAGCTGCTGACCCTCGGCGGCACCATCTTCCTGCTGCTCGCGCTCATCGCGACCCTCGCGGCTCCCGTCCTCGTGAACCTGTACGCGTCGAGCGGCGACGACGGCGGCTTCACGAGCGAGCAGATGGCCCTCGCGATCGCCCTCGCCTACTGGTGCCTGCCGCAGATCTTCTTCTACGCGCTGTACACGCTGCTCGGCGAGATCTTCAACGCCCGCGGGCAGTTCGGCCCGTACACCTGGGCGCCCGTGCTCAACAACGTCGTCTCGATCGCCGGTCTCGTGCTCGTGCTGCTGCTGGTCGGCGACCGCACGATCGACCCCGCGGCGTGGACGCCCGATCGCGTCGCACTGCTCGGCGGTGTCACGACCGCGGGCGTCGCGGTGCAGGCCCTCGTGCTGGTGCTGCTCTTCCGGCGCACGGGCATGACCTTCAAGCTGGACTTCGGGTGGCGTGGCGTGGGGCTGCGCGCCACGGGCCAGCGCGCTGGATGGCTGTTCGGCGTCGTCGTCATCGGCCAGATCAAGGGGCTCGCGCAGTCGCGCGTCGTGACCCTCGCCGACCCGGACGGCGCGAACCTGTTCACGATGCAGAACGCATGGTTCGTGTTCTCGTTGCCGCACTCGGTGATCGCGGTGTCGATCGCGATCGCGTACTTCACGCGGATGTCGCACCACGCGTCGAGGGGCGACCTCGTGGGCATCCGCGCCGATGTGAGCGGAGCGCTGCGCGGCGTCGGGATGCTCACGACCATCAGCGCCGTCGTGCTCGCCGTCGTCTCCGTGCCGTTCTGGCGCTACTTCGATGCATCGTTCGAGGACATGCTGCAGTCGTCGTTCGTGCTGTGGGCCATGCTCATCGGCCTCGTGGCCTTCAGCGCCGAGTACGTGCTGCAGCGCGTGTACTTCGCGCTCGAGGACACCAGGACGCCGTTCCTGTACGCGTTGTTCGGCATGCTCGTGACGTTCACCCTGCTGTGGGCCTGCACCCTGCTGCCCGGCCTCTGGGTCGTCGCGGGCGCGTCGTTGGCCGTCACGATCGCCAACCTCGTCTCCTGCTCCGTCTGGATCTGGCTCGTGCGGCGCAAGATCGGCGCGTTCGGCTTCCGTCTCATCGCCAAGCGGCACCTGCAGTACCTCGCATACGCGCTCATCGCCGCGATCCCCGGCGTGCTCGTCGTCTGGGGGCTCGGGGGCTTCCGCGCCGACGGGTGGGCGACCTCTGCCACGGCACCCGCGCTCGTGACCTCGAC
The DNA here is from genome assembly GCF_979255995.1 of Agrococcus sp. AC640b. Lineage (NCBI taxonomy): Bacteria > Bacillati > Actinomycetota > Actinomycetes > Micrococcales > Microbacteriaceae > Agrococcus > Agrococcus sp. AC640b. The sequence continues at coordinate 29,551 of NZ_CEEDMM010000009.1, read as the reverse complement.
GCTCGCAGGCCTCGCGATGGCGGTCGTCTACTTCGGCCTGCTGTTCCTCACGCGCAACCCCGACTTCCGGTCGACCCTCGACCTCGTGCTGTCGCGCTTCACAGGCCGCCGCCGTAGCGTGGGCGGCGACGGCGCAGCAGCCCGTCGGGACTGACCTCAGGAGGCGACATGCCGCATCCGCTCGCCAGGCTCGTGGCGCCCGTCATCGTCGGCGTCGCCGCCGGCATCGGTGCCGTCGTCGCCCAGGCCGTGCTCGTTCGCCGCGCACCCGCGCAGCCGTCGCTGGGCGCACCCGAGCGTCCGCTCGCGTTCCACGGCTGGTGGTCGTCCGACGAGTCCTCCCCCATGGCGTACGCGCACCCCGCCGTCGTGTTCGTCGACGGCGCCACGGGCACGATCGTCGACTCGTGGGATCGCCACCGCCGCTCGCGCGTCGCGAACCCTCGCATCGTCGGCTCCGAGCCGCTGCAGACCGACGCCGTCTCGGTGCTCGACGCGACCACCGGCGACGTGCTCCAGTCGCTGCCCGTGGAGGGAATGGCCCGGGGCTAGCATCGGTTGACGAGCAGTGAGCGCCAGCGTGGCGCGTGAGCGAAAGGCACCCGTGCACGACGTCATCATCATCGGATCCGGCCCCGCCGGGTACACCGCGGCCATCTACGCCGCCCGCGCGAACCTCGCACCGGTGGTGCTCGCGTCGAGCGTCGAGGCCGGCGGCGACCTCATGACGACGACCGAGGTCGACAACTTCCCGGGCTTCCCGGAGGGCGTCATGGGTCCCGACCTCATGTTCAACATGCAGCAGCAGGCCGAGCGCTTCGGTGCCGACGTGCGGCTCGACGACGTCACCGAGCTCGAGCTCGACGGCCCCGTCAAGCGGGTGCATGTCGGCGACGAGGTGCTCGAGGCCCGCACCGTCATCTTCGCGACGGGCTCCGCGTACCGTCGCCTGGGCCTGCCTGGCGAGGACCGCCTCTCTGGCCACGGCGTCTCCTGGTGCGCGACGTGCGATGGGTTCTTCTTCAAGGAGAAGCACCTCGTCGTCGTCGGCGGCGGCGACTCCGCCATGGAGGAGGCGACCTTCCTCACGAAGTTCGCCGCGACCGTCACGATCGTGCACCGCTCGGAGACGTTCCGCGCGAGTGCCGCGATGCTCGACCGCGCAGCGGCCGACCCGAAGATCTCGTTCCTCACGAACGCCGTCGTCACCGACATCCTCGGCGAGACGGCCGTGCAGGGCATCGCGGTGCGCGACACGGTGACGGGCGAGACGCGCGAGCTGCCGATCGACGGCGTGTTCGTCGCCATCGGCTCCGACCCGCGCACGCACCTCGTGCACGGCAAGCTCGACCTCACGACCGAGGGCACCATCGCCGTCGATGGCCGCTCCTCGCGGACGAACGTCCCCGGCGTCTTCGCCGCAGGCGACGTCATCGACCCCACGTACCGTCAGGCCATCACGGCCGCCGGCTCGGGCACCGTCGCGGCGCTCGATGCCCAGCACTACCTGGCTGAGCTGCCCGAGGCAGTTCCGGCCTGAGAAGGAGGAATCCCATGAAGAACGTCACGACCGACTCGTTCCAGGCCGACGTGCTGGAGGCCGACAAGGCGATCCTCGTCGACTTCTGGGCTGAGTGGTGCGGCCCGTGCCGTGCCGTCGGCCCCATCCTCGAGCAGATCGACGGCGAGACCGAGAAGCTCGACGTCGTCAAGGTCAACGTCGACGAGAACCCCGACCTCGCGATGCGCTACGGCATCACCTCCATCCCCGCGATGAAGGTGTTCGTCGGCGGCGAGGTGAAGAAGGAGCTCATCGGCGCGAAGCCGAAGGCCGCCCTCGAGGCGGATCTCGCAGCCTTCCTCTGATCGACCACGCATCCCGCGAGGGATGCACGAAGGGCCCCGGGTCGCACCCGGGGCCCTTCGTCGTGTGCGGCGCAGACGCTACGGCGCGAGGCTGACGGCGTCGCCGAACGGCTGCTCTCCCAGCTCGCTCAGGATGCGGTTGAGGTCGGCGACGGTCGCGAAGTCGACGACGATCTGACCCTTCGAACGGCCCAGGCTCACGCGGACCCGCGTGTCGAGACGGTCGGTGAGGCGCTCGGCGACCTCGTCGAGCCCTCGCTGCACGCCTCCCCGCTGCGGACGACGCGGCACGCGCGCCTGCGCGACGCTCGCAGCGTGCTCGGCGGCTCGAACTGAGAGTTCCTCGTTTACGATGCGGTCGGCGAGGCGCGCCATCGCGTCCTCGTCGTCCACCGAGAGGATCGCCCGTGCATGACCGGCGCTCAGCACACCTGATGCGACGCGCGTCTGGATCGTCTCGGGCAGACGCAGGAGGCGAATGGTGTTCGAGATCTGCGGGCGGCTCCGACCGATGCGCCTCGAGAGCTCGTCCTGCGTGATCGAGAAGTCCGACATGAGCTGCTGGTAGGCGGAGGCCTCCTCCAGCGGGTTCAGGTCTGCTCGGTGGAGGTTCTCGAGCAGCGCGTCCCGCAGCATCTCGTCGTCGGGCGTGTCCTTGATGAGCGCGGGCACGGACGCCTTGCCTGCGCGCCGCGAGGCACGCCAACGACGCTCGCCCATGATGAGCTCGAACCGATCGGCCGACCCTTCGAGCGGGCGCACGACGATGGGCTGGAGCACGCCGAACTCACGGATGGAGTGCTCGAGCTCCGACAGGTCGTCCTCGTCGAAGACATCTCGCGGCTGCGCACGGTTGGGCACGATCGCGTCGAGCGGCAGCTCGGCGAGCCGAGCGCCTGGCACCGCGGCCAGCTCTGCGCCATCGGCAGCCCTCGCTGCCGGGAAGAACACGTCGACCGGGCGATCGCGCATGGGATCGGGCTGCCTGGCGTCGTCGACGTCAGCGGGAGCCGGTGCCGTGGGGATCAGGGCGCCGATGCCCCGTCCGAGACCGGTTCGCTTGCTCATGCTGCTCCTCGTTGTGCGATCTCGGCGGCCGCCTCGCGGTAGGCGAGCGCGCCGGGAGAGTTCGGGTCGTACGCGAGCACCGTCTGACCGAAGCCAGGTGCCTCCGAGATCCTGACGGTCCTCGGGATGATGGTCTGCAGCGCGACGTCGCCGAAGTGCGAGCGCACCTCGTCGGCGACCTGCTTCGAGAGCAGCGTGCGCCCGTCGTACATCGTCAGCAGCACCGTCGAGAGCGACAGGGAGGGGTTGAGGTGCGCCTTGATGCGCTCGATCGTGTCGAGCAGCTGGGTCACGCCCTCGAGGGCGTAGTACTCGCACTGGATCGGCAGCAGCACCTCGGTGGCGGCCGTGAAGGCGTTGATGGTGAGCAGGCCGAGCGATGGCGGGCAGTCGATGAACACGTAGTGGATGGGCTCATCCCGTGACGCGAGGTACTGCTGCAGCGCGGCACGGAGCCGGAACTCGCGGCGCTCGAGGGGGGCGAGCTCGAGGTCTGCGCCTGCGAGATGGATGGTCGACGGCACGCCGAAGAGCCCTTCCGAGTCGGCGCTCGGCTGCACGGCGTCGGCCAGGGCGGTCTCGTCGACGAGGACGTCGTACGTGCTCGTGACGTCGGCGTTGTGAGGGATGCCGAGGGCCGTGGATGCGTTGCCCTGCGGGTCCAGGTCGACGACGAGCACGCGTGCACCCGCGCGGACCAACGACGACGCGAGGTTCACGGCCGAGGTGGTCTTGCCCACGCCACCCTTCTGGTTGACGACGGCGATCACCCTGGTCTCCGTGGGGAGCGGATGCGCCGCATTCGCCAACGCCGAGCGTCGCTTCGCCATGTCCGCCATCTCGCGCGCGATCGGCGTGGTGTCGAATCGACCCGTCGTCTGCACCGGAACCCCGTCCTCTCTCGGTCGTGTTTCACGTGAAACATCACGCACGCGTCCGTTGTCCCATGGTCATCTTCCGGCATCGGACGCTGCTTCGCCAACTCGACCGGCGCGTCCTCGCACGAGCCGACCTGTGGAGAGCTGTGGATAACCTCGCCGCGCGCAGCAGGAGCTCGTCAGCGCCGTGCCAAGCACCCACAGATCCCGTTCTGCCGCGTGTTTGCAGGGATCTCAGGTCAGTGGACCCTGCGACGACGCCGCTCATGGTCGCGCGAACGCGCGACGTTCTCCACAGTTCTCCACAGGTCGGGGGATGAATCGTTCGATCATCATGCGATCTCATGCGCCGCTCGCGGCCTTCCCGGCGCCCGCCGCACCACCAGGCTCGTCCGGGTCCCTCGCCGAGACGCACGCTCGCGATTGCAGCGCTCCTCGGCGTCGGGAGCGCGTCGTCCCACCGATGTTTCACGTGGAACATCCACCACCCCGCCAGCGGGACCTGCGAATCACGCGCGCCGAACGTCCGGCTCCAGACCGAGCGCGCCCTCGCACCGTGGCGCTGCTCCCGCCTGTCGTCGCGCTGCATGCGGCCGCGCATCGCACGGACTCGCTGTCGTCTCGGGAACCAGCCCCGCCGCTCACGCGTGTAGAACCGGCCGCCCCCTCGCGTCGCCCCGGTGAGATGGTGCAGATGCCGAGAGGGCGCCCATCGACGGGTGCTCGCGGCGGCCGGGCAGCCATCGCACACATCGAAGCACGACCCGCAGGCTTCCCGCGCGCCCGGCGGTCAGATCGTCGCAGGGTCTCGTCGACGACGAGCTCGCACGCGTTCGATCGATGTTCCACGTGAAACATCGCGCGGTGGACGACGGCTGCACTGCACTGTCCGACGACGGATGCGGCACGTGCCGGGACGACAACCCGCCGGCCTGCAAAGTCATCCGCGGGCGCTCGACGCAACGACGGCGACGTCACCCAGCACCAGCACCCTCGCTCGCTGACGATGAACGAGGAACGTCATGGACATCGCCGCCAGCACCCACGACGCGGCCCGGGCGCACGTGGGTGGCTCGAAGGTTCGTGCTCGCTCGTGGGCGACGACCTGGGCTCGAGCGTGCACCACCGATGTTCCACGTGAAACATCGTGCCGGCCTCGCACACATGCGGCAGCATCCGTGCCGTGCGGCGCCGCGCACGCGTGACGACCGCGAGTGCTCACGCATCGCCGCACGCACTCGACGAGGACCCACACGCGCACCATCGACGCCACGATGCGGCGCGGGGGACCGACGGGTCGCGCGCCACAGCCGCGGGGATGCACGTCGACGCAGCGGAACGTGGATCGGATCGCCCGACGAAGCTCCAGCAAGCACCACGATGCGGCGGGCACTACGGAACGCTGGCACCGCGTGGCTCCGACACCTCGTCACCCACGGGCGACGCCCACACCGCGAGAGCGAGGCGTGCGGCCATGCACGACCCGTGCACCCGACGCGGCACCAGGCTGCCCTCCGAGGTCGACGCCTCGCGCGCTCGAGCACGGACGGGCGCGGCATCCGACCGGCGTGCATAGGCACCCAGCATCCCCGGACGTCGCCGACTCGCACCCGGCCCGCCGCGGGTGGACTGCCGGTCCGTGCCAGCGAAGCCGCGACGACCACGACACCAGCGACCCCACCCCGTCGCGTACGACGGCGCTCACAGCGCAGCCCCACCGACAGCGCGACACCCGGATGCGAAGACCCACGACGCAACGCGACGCGCACCACAGCGAGCGCTTGGTGCACGGAGCCGATCGGCCCGCTGACCGGGCCGGAGGCCCGCGGCTCAGGGGGTCAGCCGCGCACGGTCGCGCGGAACACGCGCGTCACCGTGCCATCGCCGGCGTCGAGCTCGACGACCTCCGGCGTTCCCACGCGATGCTTGCGCAGCACCTTCTCGGCCGCCACGATCTCGTCGTGCACGCGCGCGCCCTTCAGCAGCACGAGCTCCCCACCGTCTGCGACGAGCGGCGCCGTCCACGGCACCAGGGTGCGCAGTGCCGACACCGCGCGCGCCGTCACCTGATGGAACGCCCGCGTGCCGTGCACCTCCTCGGCACGAGCGCGCACGACCTCGACGTTCGTCAGCCCCATGCGCTCCGTCTCGGAACGCAGCCAGTCGCACCGGCGCTCCATCGGCTCGATGAGCGCCATCGACACGTCGGGACGCGCGATCGCGAGCACGAGACCAGGAAGCCCCGCACCCGATCCGACGTCGGCCACGAGACCATCACGGCGCAGCAGGGGAGCCATCACGACAGAGTTGAGGATGTGTCGACTCCACAGCTGGTCGAGCTCACGCGGGCCGATGAGGCCGAGCGTCTCGCCATGCTCGGCCAACGACGCAGTGTACGAGCGTGCGAGCTCGATCCGCTCGCCGAACATCACGGCGGCGGCCGGCGGCTCCTGCTCGACGAGCGTCACCTCGGCACGACGACCGCGTGCCGGTCGCGCCCCTCGCCCTCGGACTCCGAGTGGTAGCCCGCCTCGGCGACGAGGTCGTGCACGAGCTTGCGCTCGTACGACGACATCGCGGGGAGCGTGGCACGAGCCTCGCCAGCCTCGATCGCCGCGACGGCGCGCTCCACGAGCGCACGCAGCTCGCCGGTGCGCGCATCCTGGCTGCCCGCGACGTCGAGCACGACGCGCGAGAACTCGCCGGTCTGCGACTGCACCGCCAGGCGCGTCAGATCCTGCAGCGCCGACACCACCTCGGGCGCGCTGAGGGCAGCGAGCGACGGGTCACCCTGCTCGCCCACCTTGAGGGTCGTACGCGTGCCGACCTCCTCGATCTCGATGTCGCCATCGACGTCGACGATGTCGAGGAGTCCCTCGAGGTAGTCCGCTGCGATCTCGCCCTCGTCGGGCTCCGTCGCCACCTGCGGCTGCTCGTCGGTCACTTGCCGCCCCCTTCGCGCTTCGCCTTCGTCGTCTTGCGCTTCGGCTGCTGGCGCTGCGTGTTGAGGATCACGGGTGCCTCGTCGACCGTGGACGCGGACTCGCCGTCGCTCTCCTCTGCGACGCCCATGCGCTGCCGCTTGCGCGCCAGGCGAGCCTCACGTGCGAGCGCGGCGTCGGAGCCGGGGTTCGGCAGACGACTGATGATGATGAGCTGCTGCACGAGCGTGAACAGGTTCGACACGAGCCAGTAGAACATCGTGGCGAGCGGGAACGCCCACGCCGACACGAGCAGGAACACCGGGATGATGTACAGCAGCACACGCTGCTGCTTGTACATCGGCGACTCCTTCATCTGCGGAGTCTGGTTCTTCGACATGATCTGCAGCTGCGTGTAGAACTGCGTGGCGCACATGATGACCGTCATGAGGATCGCCGTGAAGATCACCGCGACCTCACCGCTCTCGAAGCCCTGCTGCATCGTGCGGTGCAGCGGCACGATGTCGAACAGCGATGCGTTCGAGAACTGCACCGCGAGGTCGCGCGTCATGAAGCCGACGCCGGGGTTCTGCCTGTTCGCCTCGGTCAGCACCGTGACGAGACCGAAGAAGATCGGCATCTGCACCAGCAGCGGCAGGCACGATGCGAACGGGTTCGTGCCGGCCTTGCGGTACGCCTCCATCGTCTCGCGCTGCATGGCCTCGCGAGAGAACTGGTCCTTCTTGCCTCGGTACTTGTCCTGGATCTTCTTGATCTCGGGCGCGACCTCGAGCGCCTTGCGCGAGGAGTGGATCTGGCGCACCGTCAGCGGGATCATCGCCGAGCGCACGATCAGCGTCAGCGACGCGATCGACAGCACCCAGATCAGGCCGGACGTCGGGTCCATGCCCAGCACCGTGAGCACTTCGTGCGCCCCCGCCAGGATGGCCTCCAGGACCCACTTGATGGGCCACATCAGCAGGCCGATGATGTCGGGCATCAGCGATTCCTCTTCTTCTCGGTCATCGGGTGGCTCCGGAGACGAAGCCGAGGCGCGAGGTGGTCATCGTGCGACTCGGCGACGGGATGTCGTCGACCCCGCCCGCTGCCCACGGGTGACAGCGGATGATGCGGCGTGCACCCATCCACATGCCTCGCACGGCACCGTGCTGCTGGATGGCCTGCAACGCGTAGGACGAGCAGCTGGGGTAGTACCGGCAGACGTCGCCATACAGCGGCGACACCACCGTGCGGTACGCGACCAGGATCGCGATGCACACGTTGCGCGGGATCAGCACGAACGCGCTCATCGTGACCTCAGCAATGGTTCGAATGCACCCGCGAGCGTACCGTAGTCGGCTATGCCGGCAGCAGGAAGCGCCCGCACGACCACGTCGACGGGCGGCTCGATGGGCATCGCGTGCCGCACGATCTCCGACATGCGCCGCCGCACGCGGTTGCGCACGACGGCATTGCCCACCTTCTTGGACACGACGAAGCCGAAGCGGCTGACGCCTGCTTCGGCTTCGGTGACGTGGAGCACCGCGACGGGGGAGGAGATCCTGCGCCCCTTGCGGACGATGCGCCGGAAGTCCGCCGCGTGCACGACGCGGTTCGGCTTCGGCAGCACCGCGGCTCAGGCGGAGAGCTCGGTGCGCCCCTTGCGGCGACGCGCTGCGAGGATGCCGCGGCCGGCACGCGTACGCATGCGGAGGCGGAAGCCGTGCTTCTTGGCGCGGCGGCGGTTGTTCGGCTGGAACGTGCGCTTGCTCATGAGATGTCTCCGTGGGTGTCGGCCGGGGGCCGGAAGTCGTCGTGCCTCGCGAGAGGCAACCTGGCGATCATACGCGATGCTGCGATGAAGGGTCAACCGAGGCTCGAACCGTGTCGCACGCCACGCCGTCGTCATTCTGATGCGACTTGCAAGGAGTGCGCTATGCGTGCAGAATCGGTGAATCCTCCCGCCGGAGCTGCCATCGATGCGGCCAGCGCGCGAGCGAGCACCGCATCCATCCACCTGTGGACAACGGTGTGGACAACCCCACGCACCCCACGGGACGGAGCCTGTTCATGAGCGGTGGCGTCGACGCCAACCGGCTCTGGGCCGCAGTGCTCGCCACGCTCGCGAACGATCCACGCATACCACCCTCTGTCCGGGGATTCCTCGACCTCGTGGAGCCGCAGGGCACCATGGGATCGGTGCTCTACCTCGACGTGCCGAACGACCTGACGCGCGACATGATCGAGCAGCGGCTGCGCATCCCGGTGACCGAGGCCATTGTGGAGAACGCTGTGGAGATCACGTCGTTCAAGATCGTCGTGAACCCCGAGCTCGAGCTCGGCCACGCGCTCGACGAGGCGCCGGAGACGGCCGGCCCCTACGTGCAGCACGACGTCATCTCGGCACCGTCCGAGGCGGCACGCCCGACGCCGGGACCACGAGTCGACTCCCGCCTCAATCCGAAGTACGTCTTCGACAACTTCGTCATCGGCGGCTCCAACCGCTTCGCCCACGCCGCAGCGCTCGCCGTCGCCGAGGCGCCCGCGAAGGCGTACAACCCGCTGTTCATCTACGGCGAGTCCGGCCTCGGCAAGACGCACCTCCTCCACGCCATCGGCCACTACGCCGAGAACATGTACCCCGGCATCCGGGTGCGGTACGTGTCGAGCGAGGAGTTCACGAACGACTTCATCAACTCGATCGCGAACAACCAGGGCCAGGCCTTCCAGGCCAGGTACCGCGAGGTCGACGTGCTGCTCATCGACGACATCCAGTTCCTGCAGGGCAAGGAGTCGACGCAGGAGGCGTTCTTCCACACGTTCAACACCCTGCACGATCACGACAAGCAGGTCGTGATCACCTCCGACGTCGCACCCAAGCACCTCACCGGCTTCGAGGCGCGCATGGTGTCGCGGTTCGAGTGGGGCCTCATCACCGACGTGACCGCCCCCGACCTCGAGACCCGCATCGCGATCCTGCGCAAGAAGGCGCAGGCCGAGCGCATGGACGCGCCCGACGACATCCTCGAGCAGATCGCGCAGCGCGTCACCACGAACATCCGCGAGCTCGAGGGCACCCTCATCCGCGTCACCGCGTTCGCGAGCCTCAACCGGCTGCCTGTCACGATGGAGCTCGCGCAGACGGTGCTGAAGGACCTCTTCGCCGCGACGAGCGAGGTCGTCATCGGCCCGAGCGACATCATCACCCACACCGCCGGCTACTTCCAGCTGACCGAGGAGGACCTTTACGGGTCGTCGAGGTCGCAGACGGTCGCGCTCGCCAGGCAGATCGCCATGTACCTGTGCCGGGAGATGACGAGCCTGTCGCTGCCGAAGATCGGTCAGCTGTTCGGCAACCGCGACCACACCACGGTCATGTACGCGAACAAGAAGATCGAGCGGCTCATGAAGGAGAAGCGCTCGGTCTACACGCAGGTGACCGAGCTGACGGCTCGCATCAAGCAGGCTCCCGCTCGCTGACCCCCTCCGTCGCTGCGCGCCGGGATCGTGGTCGCCGGGTGCGGGCTCCCTTCGAGGCTCGCTGCGCTCGCACCTCGAGGAGCGGTCGGGGAGGCGAGCAGGAGCCACCGGCTGCAGGGATCGCCTCTTCGCGCGACGCGCCACCACCCGGCCCTTGAGGTGCGAGCGCAGCGAGCCTCGAAAGGGCGCACCGCGCTCGACCGCAGAGCACCCATGCCACGACGCTCGCCGCACCGCGCTCGAACCACAGGTCGCAGCCTGTGCAGTTCGTGTTGGCGGGGGTGTGCGCCGCGCCGCTCACCCTGTGCACAACGAGCAGGGGGGCTGTGGAATGACATTCCTGTCATTCGGATCCGATCGCACAGGGCACCCCTCGCACCGCACAGGCGCTCCACATCTCACACGCGTGTAGTTCCCATGGGATGACAGGAATCCTGGCATCCCTCCACACCTTCCACACCGGTTATGACCATTAGGAGAGAGAGATGACATTCCACTCCCCGATGACCTTCGCCGGCCGGCTCGGCGACGCAGCCGAGGGGCCCCGTCGCTATGACACAATGACCGGGCTGGATCGAAGGAGTGCGCCGTGAGGTTCGTCATCCACAGGGATGTCTTCGCAGAGGCCGTGTCGTTCGCGGTGAAGCTGCTGCCGCAGCGCTCGACGCTGCCCATCCTCACGGGTGTGCGGATCGAGGCCGCTGCAGGCAAGGTCACGCTCTCGACGTTCGACTACGAGGTCTCGGCCACGACGTCGGTCGACGCGGACGTCGACGACGAGGGCACGGTGCTCGTCTCGGGTCGACTGCTCAGCGACATCGCAGGCCGCCTGCCGCAGCGCGAGATCGTCGTCGAGGAGGCAGACGGCATCGTCAAGGTGCAGTGCGGCTCTGCCAAGTTCACGCTGCTGAAGATGCCGATCGAGGAGTACCCGACGCTGCCGGAGGTCGTCGGTCGCACGGGCGTCGTCCCGGGCTCGGCCTTCGCAGAGGCCGTCGCACAGGTCGCGGTCGCGGCCTCGCGCGAGGACGTCACCCCCGTCATCACCGGCGTGCAGCTCGAGGCGGCCGAGACCTCGCTGTCGCTCATCGCCACCGACCGCTACCGCGTGTCGGTGCGCAGCATCCCGTGGGATGCCGGATCCGACACCGAGGCGCTCACGGCCCTCGTGCCCGCACGCACCATCGCAGAGGTCGGCCGCACGTTCGGCTCGTCGCCGCAGATCTCGGTGACGATGTCCGAGCAGGGCGAGCGTCAGCAGATCGCCTTCTCGGCAGGCGACAAGACGGTCACGAGCCTGCTCATCAAGGGCAACTACCCGCCTGTGCGCCGCCTGTTCCCCGCGGAGACGCCGCACCACGCCGTGCTGAACACGGCCGAGCTCGTCGAGGCGACGCGTCGCGTGCAGCTCGTGCTCGAGCGCGAGGCCGCACTGCGCTGCACCTTCGAGGACGGCCAGGTCACCCTCGAGGCGATCGGCTCGGAGCAGGCGCAGGCGCAGGAGTCGGTCGACGCCGTGCTCACCGGCGACGACATCGTGCTGTCGATCAAGCCGCAGTTCCTGCTCGACGGCCTGGGCGCGACGCACTCGGAGTTCGTGCGCGTCGCCTTCACCCGCTCGGAGTCGACGAACAAGCCGGGCCCCATGCTCATCACGGGGCAGACGTCGCGCGACGACGCCGGCGCCTCCAACTTCCAGTACCTGCTGCAGCCCAACCTGCTGCTGCGCTGATCGGAGCATCTCGTGACGCAGCTCGGCCTCATCGGTCTCGGCAAGATGGGCGGCAACATGCGCGATCGCGTGCGTGCCGCCGGCATCGAGGTCGTGGGCTACGACCGCAACCCCGAGGTGACCGACGTCGCGTCGGTCGAGGAGCTCGTGTCGTCGCTGGCCGCGCCCCGCACGATCTGGGTCATGGTGCCCGCCGGCGAGATCACGGCATCGGTCGTCGCCGACCTCGCCGAGCGCCTCGAGCCCGGCGACCTCGTCATCGACGGCGGCAACTCGCGCTTCACCGAGGATGCGCGGCACGCCGAGCTGCTCGCTGCGCGCGACATCCACTTCGTCGACGTCGGCGTCTCGGGTGGCGTGTGGGGTCTCGAGAACGGCTACGGCCTCATGGTGGGCGGCGACGTCGCCGACGTGGAGCGCACCATGCCGATCTTCGACGCGCTGCGTCCGGAGGGCCCTCGCGAGGAGGGCTTCGTGCACGCGGGCGGCGTCGGCGCGGGCCACTACGTGAAGATGGTGCACAACGGCATCGAGTACGGCCTCATGCAGGCGTACGCGGAGGGCTTCGAGCTGCTCGAGAAGTCGCCGATCGTCACGAACGTGCCCGGCTCGTTCAAGGCATGGCAGCGCGGCACCGTCATCCGCTCCTGGCTGCTCGACCTCATGGTGCGCGCGCTCGACGCCGACGACGACCTGTCGGACATCGAGGGCTACGTCGAGGACTCGGGCGAGGGCAGGTGGACGGTCGAGGAGGCCATCGCGAACGCCGTGCCGCTGCCGGTGATCTCGGCCGCGCTCTTCGCACGGTTCGAGTCGCGACAGGACGACAGCCCGGCGATGAAGGCGGTCGCGGCGCTGCGCAACCAGTTCGGCGGCCACGCGGTCAAGCCGGCGGAGTGAGCGTGGCGGCGTCATGCACGTGAGCCGCCTCGAGCTGACCGACTTCCGCAACTACGAGCGGGCGACGGTCGACCTCGAGCCGGGCGTCACGTTGCTCATCGGCCGCAACGGCCAGGGCAAGACGAACCTCGTCGAGGCCCTCGTCGTGGCCGCGACCGGTGCGAGCCATCGCGTCTCGCACGATGCAGCGCTCGTGCGCGCCGGCGTCGAGCAGGCGTACGTGCGCACGAGCCTCACGAACGGCGAGCGCACGATCGGCGTCGACCTGCAGATCGTCGCGAAGGGCTCGAACAAGGCGCAGGCCTCCGGGCACCCCGTGCGCATGAGCGAGCTGCCGCGGTATCTGCGCACCGTGCTGTTCAGCCCGGAGGACCTCGCGCTCGTGCGCGGCGATCCCGGTGGGCGCAGGCGCATGCTCGACCAGCTCATCGTGCAGCGCAGTCCCCGCATGGGCTCGGTCATGAGCGACCTGGAGCGCGTGCTGCGGCAGCGTTCGAGCCTGCTGAAGTCGGCGCGCGCCTCGCGCCTCAAGCCCGAGGACCTCACGACGCTCGACGTGTGGGACGAGCGCCTCGTCGCGCTCGGCCTCGAGGTCGAGCGCGCGCGCCTCGCGCTCGTCGACGAGCTGCAGCCGCGCGTCGCCGACGCGTACCGCACGGTCGCGGGCGACGAGCACGTCACCGAGATCCGCCTCGTCTCGGAGGTGCCGACCGACGAGGCGGCCTACGCCGAGGCGCTGCGTGCGCGCAGACGCGACGAGCTCGACCGCGGCGTGAGCCTGCTCGGGCCCCACCGCGACGACCTCGACCTCGTGCTCGGCGGCCTGCTCGCGCGGCACTACGCGAGCCACGGCGAGTCGTGGTCGTACGCGCTCGCGCTGCGGCTCGCTGCGGCCGAGCTCATCCGCCACGATGCCGCAGGCGACCCCGTCGTCATCCTCGACGACGTGTTCGCCGAGCTCGACGCAGGCCGCCGGGAGCGGCTCGCCGTGGCGGTGTCGAGCTTCGAGCAGGTGCTCATCACCGCCGCGGTCGACGACGACGTGCCAGACGTGCTCGCCGGGCGTCGCATCCGGATCGCCGCGGGCGTCGTCGTCGAGGACTCCGCGGACGGTGCGGCGTGAAGGATCTCGACGCCGAGCGCGACGAGCCCGAGCGCGTGTGGATGCGCATCCGCGCCAGGTTCGGCGATCCGTCGATCACGACGAAGGACGGCAGGCGGCGCACGCGGCGCGCGATCGGCTCGGAGCCCTTCACCTCCGGCCGCGACCCGCTGGGGCTCGGCGGGGCGCTCGATCGGCTCGTGAGCGAGGCGGGATGGCAGGGCGAGATGGCGCAGGGCGGCGTGCTTTCCGAGTGGCCGCGCATCGTCGGCGCCGAGAACGCCGAGCGGACGCACCCGGAGGGCATCGAGGAGGGGCTGCTCGTCGTGCGCTGCCAGTCGACGGCGTGGGCGCAGCAGATGCGGCTGCTGCGCGCCGACATCACGACGCGCATCGTGCAGGCGTTCCCGGAGGCGGGCATCGTCGGCATCCGCTTCGTCGGGCCCGAGCAGCACTCGTTCCTGCGCGGCCCGCGCACGGTGCGCGGCCGCGGCCCGCGCGACACGTGGGGGTGAGCGGCGAGCGATCGGCGCGCGCTTCCGGCACTGCCTAGGCTGGTCGAGGTCGTGCAGGCTCCTCCGCCTGCGATCACACCCGTCCTCCGAGGAGTCCCGTGCACGTCGACGAGCTGCTGACCGGTGCCCCTGGGCCGTTGACGATCACCGCCGCCGAGGTCGCGGCCGCGCTCGATCCCGCGCTCGTGCAGATCGTGCTCGACGACGACCCCACGGGCACGCAGTCGGTCGCGGATCTGCCCGTGCTGACGCGCTGGGAGGCCGACGACCTCGACTGGGCGATCGGCACGGGCGCTCCCGCCGTGTACGTGCTCACGAACACGCGCTCGCTGAGCGAGGACGACGCCGCTGCGCGGAACCGCGAGGTCGTCGCGGTCGCGCTCGCGGCCGCCGAGCGCGCCGGTCGCCGCGCATCGTTCGTCAGCAGAGGCGACTCGACGCTGCGCGGCCACTTCCCGCTCGAGGTCGACGTGCTGCGCGCGGCGATCGTCGATGCCGGTGGCACGGCGCCCCACCTCACGATGCTCGTGCCCGCGTTCCCCGACGCGGGCCGCATCACGGTCGACTCCGTGCACCACTGGGTCGTCGACGGCGAGGCGACGCCCGTCGGCGAGACGGCGTTCGCCGCCGACCCCACCTTCGGCTTCGCATCGTCGTCGCTGCGCGACTGGGTGGAGGAGAAGACCGGCGGGCGCGTCGTGGCCGGCGACGTCGCACCGCTCACCCTCGACGTCATCCGAGCGGGCACCCATGCGGTCGTCGCGTTCCTGCGCGCGCTGCCTGCGGGCACGGTCGTGGCGGTCGACGTCGTCGACGAGGCCGACATGCGGCAGGTCGCCCTCGCGCTGCATGCGCTCGAGCGCGAGGGCATCGGTGCCCTCCTGCGCGTCGGACCGCCGTATCCGCGAGCCCACATCGGCCAGGAGATCGCGACGCCCGTCGAGCCCGGCGACGTCGCGTTCGCGAACGACCGAGGCGGCCTCGTGGTCGTGGGGAGCCATGTGCCGCTCACGACGCAGCAGCTCGAGGCGCTGCGCGAGGCGCGACCCGACACCGTGACGATCGAGCTCGACGTGCGGGCGCTCATCGGCGACGATCGCGACGCGCACCTGGCCGAGCGGACGGCAGCGGTCGCCGAGGCGATCGAGCACGGCACGGTCATCGTGCACACGACGCGGGAGCGCATCGACGGGGCAGACGGCGACGCGAGCCTCGACATCGCCCGGCGCGTGTCGTCGGGCGTCGTGGAGCTCGTGCAGCGCGTGCTCGAGGCTGCGCCGCCGCGCTTCGTCGTCGCGAAGGGCGGCATCACCTCGAGCGACGTCGCCTCGGAGGCCCTGCGCATCCGCAGAGCCCGCGTCGCGGGCCCGATGCTGCCGGGCATCGTCTCGCTGTGGCAGCCAGACGGTGGCCCGGCCGACGGCATCCCGTACGTCGTCTTCGCCGGCAACGTGGGCGACGCGGGATCGCTCGCCCGCGTCGTGGCGACGCTCGCCGACCGCTCGTGACGCGCAGGCCCGTCGTGCCGCGCCAGACCTGAGCATCCGTCACGGCTGCACGCCGATTCCGCCTGTCGCGAGATCCCTCCCCAGACGGCTCGTCGACCGCAGCGCACCCCATATAACAAGGTAGAATCGACGGGTTGCGCGCGCGAGCGCGCGCGAGGCGATGCCGAGGGAGATGCACGACGCATGACGGACGAGACGCGCGACGAGTACGGGGCCGACCAGATCCAGATCCTGGAGGGCCTGGAGGCCGTCAGGAAGCGTCCTGGCATGTACATCGGCTCGACGGGACCTCGCGGCCTGCACCACCTGGTCTACGAGGTCGTCGACAACTCCGTCGACGAGGCCCTCGCCGGATACTGCGACACCATCGTCGTGACGATGCTCGCCGACGGCGGCCTCCGCGTCGTCGACGACGGTCGCGGCATCCCCGTCGACCCGCACTCCTCCGACCCGTCGAAGTCGACGCTCGAGGTCGTGCTGACCGTGCTGCACGCAGGCGGCAAGTTCGGCGGCGGTGGCTACGCCGTCTCCGGCGGCCTGCACGGCGTGGGCTCGTCGGTCGTGAACGCGCTGTCGTCGACGCTCGACGTCGAGATCCGCCGTCAGGGCTTCGTCTGGCGGCAGTCGTACGCCGTCGGCGAGCCGCAGGGCCCGATCGTGCGAGGCGAGGCGACGGAGGAGACGGGCACGACGATCACGTTCTGGCCGAGCGCCGACATCTTCGAGACGACCGAGTTCGACTACGACACGCTCGCGAAGCGGTTCCAGCAGACGGCGTTCCTCAACAAGGGCCTGCGCGTCACGATCATCGACGAGCGCGCCGAGCACGGCGACGAGGCGGACGACGGCACGACCGAGCCGCGCAAGGAGGAGTTCTACTACGAGAACGGCCTGCGCGACTACGTCGAGCAGCTCAACCGCACGAAGAAGGTCGACCTCGTGCACGACGAGATCATCGACTTCGAGTTCGAGGACGTCGAGCGGCGCATCGCCGTCGAGATCGCGATGCAGTGGACGAACGGCTACCAGGAGGCCGTCTACACCTACGCGAACGTCATCAACACGCATGAGGGCGGCACGCACGAGGAGGGCTTCCGTGCAGCGCTCACGAGCCTCGTGAACCGCTACGCGCGCGCCTCGAACCAGCTGCGCGACAAGGACGAGAACCTCTCGGGCGAGGACGTGCGCGAAGGCCTCACCGCCATCGTCTCCGTGAAGCTCGGCGAGCCGCAGTTCGAGGGCCAGACGAAGACGAAGCTCGGCAACACCGAAGCGAAGTCGTTCGTGCAGAAGGTCGTCAACGAGCAGCTCGGCGACTGGTTCGAGCGCAACCCGTCGTCGGCGAAGGAGATCGTGCGCAAGGCCATCCAGGCCGCCACGGCCCGCCTCGCGGCTCGCAAGGCGCGCGAGCAGACGCGCCGCAAGGGTCTGCTCGAGTCGGGCGGCATGCCCGGCAAGCTCAAGGACTGCCAGTCGCGCAATCCCGCGGAGTGCGAGATCTTCCTCGTCGAGGGCAACTCGGCAGGCGGCTCGGCCGTGCAGGGCCGCGACCCGCGCACGCAGGCGATCCTGCCGCTGCGCGGCAAGGTGCTCAACGTCGAGAAGGCGCGCCTCGACCGCGCGCTGCAGAACATCGAGATCCAGTCGATGATCACGGCCTTCGGCGCCGGGCTCGGCGAGGACTTCGACGCCGACAAGGTGCGGTACCACAAGATCGTCCTCATGGCCGATGCCGACGTCGACGGCCAGCACATCACGACCCTGCTGCTCACGCTGCTGTTCCGCTACATGCGGCCCCTCATCGACCGCGGCTTCGTGTACCTCGCGGCGCCCCCGCTCTACAAGATGAAGTGGACGCAGGGCGACCCCGACTACGCGTTCTCCGACCGGGAGCGCGACGAGCTGCGCAAGATCGGCGAGGACGCGGGCCGGCGCCTGCCGAAGGCCAACGACGGCGGCATCCAGCGCTACAAGGGCCTCGGCGAGATGAACTACAACGAGCTGTGGGAGACGACGATGGATCCCGACACCCGCATCCTCAAGCAGGTCACGCTCGAGGACGCCGCCGTCGCCGACACCGTCTTCTCGACCCTCATGGGCGAGGACGTCGAGTCGCGACGCACCTTCATCCAGCGCAACGCGAAGGACGTGAGGTTCCTGGACATCTAGGCGCTCGCCTGCCGTCCACGAACTCCCACGATCGACCCCACGAGAGCTGACGAACGACGATGACCGACACCACCACCAACGAGCCGAACCACGGCCGCATCGAGCAGGTCGACCTGCAGCTCGAGATGCAGCGGTCGTACCTCGACTACGCGATGAGCGTCATCATCGGGCGCGCGCTGCCCGAGGTGCGCGATGGGCTCAAGCCCGTGCACCGTCGCGTGCTGTACGCGATGTACGACGGCGGCTTCCGGCCCGACAAGGCGTTCTCGAAGTGCGCCCGCGTCGTCGGCGACGTCATGGGGCAGTACCACCCGCACGGCGACTCGCCCATCTACGACACCCTCGTGCGGCTCGTGCAGCCGTGGGCGATGCGCCACCCGCTCGCGCTCGGCCAGGGCAACTTCGGCTCCGCAGGCAACGACGAGGCCGCGGCACCTCGGTACACCGAGACGAAGATGGCGCCCATCGCGATGGAGATGGTGCGCGACATCGACGAGGACACCGTCGACTTCCAGGACAACTACGACGGCTCCACGCAGGAGCCCGTCGTGCTGCCTGCGCGCTTCCCGAACCTGCTGGTCAACGGCTCCGTCGGCATCGCCGTCGGCATGGCGACGAACATCCCGCCGCACAACCTCCGCGAGGTCGCCGAGGGCGCGATCTGGCACCTCGAGCACCCCGAGGCCACGCAGCAGGAGCTGCAGGATGCGCTCATCGCGCGGATCAAGGGCCCCGACTTCCCCACGGGTGCGCAGATCCTCGGCACGCGCGGCATCCAGGAGGCGTACCGCACCGGCCGCGGCTCCATCCGCATGCGCGCCGACGTCGCCGTCGAGGAGATCCACGGCCGTACGTCGCTCGTCGTGACCTCGCTGCCGTACCAGGTGAACCCCGACACCCTCGCGGTGAAGATCGCCGATCTCGTGAAGGACGGCAAGATCTCGGGCATCGCCGACCTGAAGGACGAGACGTCGGGCCGCACGGGCCAGCGCCTCGTCGTCACGCTGAAGCGCGACGCGGTCGCGAAGGTCGTGCTCAACAACCTGTACAAGCACACGCAGCTGCAGGACAACTTCTCGGCGAACATGCTCGCGATCGTCGACGGCGTGCCGCGCACGCTGCCGATCGACGGGTTCATCACCCACTGGGCGGCGCACCAGGTCGAGGTCATCGTGCGTCGCACGCAGTACCGTCTGCGCGAGGCCGAGAAGCGCATGCACATCCTGCGCGGCTACCTCGCCGCGCTCGACGCGCTCGACGAGGTCATCGCGCTCATCCGCCGCTCGCCGAACGCCGACGAGGCGCGCACGGGCCTCATGGATCTGCTGTCGATCGACGACGTGCAGGCGCGCGCGATCCTCGAGCTGCAGCTGCGCCGTCTCGCGGCGCTCGAGCGGCAGCGCATCCACGACGAGGCGACCGAGCTGCAGGCGAAGATCACCGACTACGAGGACATCCTCGGCGACACGGCACGCCAGCGCTCCATCATCGTCGACGAGCTCACCGAGATCGTCGAGAAGCACGGCGACGACCGCCGCACGCACATCGTGCCCGGCGGCGACGGCGACGTGTCGATGGAGGACCTCATCCCCGAGGAGCAGATGGTCGTCTCGCTCACTCGCGGCGGCTACGTGAAGCGCACGCGCATCGACAACTACCGGGCGCAGCACCGAGGCGGCAAGGGCGTGCGGGGTGCGCAGCTGCGCGCCGACGACCTCGTTGCGCACTTCGAGGTCACCTCGACGCACCACTGGCTGCTGTTCTTCACGAACCTCGGCCGCGTGTACCGCTCGAAGGCGTACGAGATCGTCGAGGCGGGCCGCGACGCGAAGGGCCTGCACGTGGCCAACCTGCTCGCGATGCAGCCCGACGAGACGGTGCAGCAGGTGCTCGCGGTGCGCGACTACCAGGCTGCCGAGTTCCTCGTGCTCGCGACTCGCGAGGGCCAGGTGAAGAAGACGCGTCTCGAGCTGTACGACACGAACCGCACCGGTGGCATCATCGCCATCGACCTGCGCGACGGCGACCAGCTGGTGTCGGCGATGCTCGTCGACGAGTCCGACGACATCCTCGTCGTGTCGCGCGGCGGCAAGGCTGCCCGCTTCCACGCGTCGAACGACGTCCTGCGCCCCATGGGCCGCTCGACCGCGGGCGTGAAGGCCATGAACCTCATCGACGGCGACACCGTGCTGAACGCGATGGTCGTCGGCGACGACGGCTACGTGTTCGTGGCGACGTCGAAGGGCTACGCGAAGAAGACGCACGTGTCGCAGTACCCGGCGAAGGGTCGTGGCACGCAGGGCGTCATCACCTACAGCCGCGGCGAGCACGACCGCGGAGAGCTCGCGGGGGCGATCATCGTCGCCGAGACCGACGAGGTGCTCATGATCCGCGCGAGCGGCAAGGTCGTGCGGTCGGCGGCGAGCGAGGTGACGGCGACGGGCCGCAGCGCGATGGGCGTGCGATTCGCGTCGATCAGCGACGCCGACCCGATCCTGTCGATCGCCCGCAACGAGGAGGAGGCCGCCGAGGAGGCTGCGGAGGAGGCTGTCGAGGAGGCAGCAGCCGAGGGCCTGCCTGCGGGCTCGCTCGCCGCGGCCGGCATCGCGGTCGACGGCGACGTCGATGCGGCATCCACCGACGATGCGACTATCGTGGACGGGTCCAGCGACACGGAGGCGTCCGCTGAGGGCGACACGGAGGAAGCATGAGCATCGCGGAGCGACTGCAGGGCAAGGGCCCCAAGCGGTCCGGCGGCAAGCAGGTGCGCCTGCGGCTCGTCTGGGTCGACTTCTGGTCGGCGCTGAAGCTGTCGGCGATCGTCGGCGTGATCGCGGGCATCGTGCTCGTCGTCGTCACGTTCGTGCTGTGGTCGCTGCTGAACCTGCTCGGCCTGTTCGGCCGCATCGACGAGGCGCTCGCCGACATCCTCGGCGACTCGTCGTTCTCGGTGATGACGTTCCTCTCGCTGCCGCAGGTGCTGCTGTTCACGGTGATCGTGGCGCTGCTGAACTTCGTCGTCGTCACGGTGCTCGGCGCCGTGTTCGCGACGCTCTACAACCTGTCGGTGCGGTTCACGGGCGGTCTGCTCGTGGGCTTCTCCAACCAGTAGTCGAACGGCGGATGCACGGCGTGCAGCAGCACGCCCGACGCATGGTAATGTTGCTGATCGTGCGCGCGGGGCTATAGCTCAGGCGGTTAGAGCGCTTCGCTGATAACGAAGAGGTCCATGGTTCGAGTCCATGTAGCCCCACCACGCGCGACACTGGGGCCTTAGCTCAGTTGGTAGAGCGCCTGCTTTGCAAGCAGGATGTCGGGAGTTCGATTCTCCCAGGCTCCACCCCTCGACGCCCGTCCGAAGCCCGGACGGGCGTCTTCGCGTCCCGGCTGCATCGAGACGGTCAGCCGCCGCCCGCAGCGGCTGCACCCGCGCCGGCGCTCCCGGCTGCCGGGCGTCGTGCTGCGATGGTGCGGCGCGTTGCGCCACGGCACGTCCGCAGCCAAGATCAGACCTGTCGGCGTCGTCTGAAGCCTCCGGCGCGAGGGGGACCATGACCGAGCTCGACCAGCACGATCCGTACGTGCCACCGATCGCGCACCCGTTGCGCGCGATCGGCACCCACACGTTCGACTTCGGCAGGCAGGTCGCCGTCATGGCGATCGTCAACCGCACGCCCGACTCGTTCTACGACCAGGGGCGCACGTTCCCGCTCGACGCCGCCGTGCGCGCGTCGCTCGAGGCCGTCGCGGCCGGTGCCGACTGGGTCGACATCGGGGGCGTGCCCTTCGCGCCCGGGGAGGCGCTGCCCGTCGACGTCGAGGTCGAGCGCATCGTGCCCGTCGTGCGCGAGCTGCGTGCGGCATCCGACGTCGTGATCTCGGTCGACACGTTCCACGCCGCCGTCGCCGAGGCTGCGATCGCCGCGGGGGCCGACGTCATCAACGACACGACGGCGCTGCACGACCCCGGCCTCGCACGGGTCGTCGCCGACTCGGATGCGACGCTCGTCATCACCCACTCGCTCGCAGCGCCAGAGGGCTCAGGGCCGCGCACGCAGTTCGCGATGCCGCAGTACGACGCCGTCGAGGAGGAGGTCGCCGCGATGCTGCGCGACCGCGTCGACCAGGCCGTCGCAGCCGGCGTGCGGGAGGACCGCATCGTGCTCGACCCTGGCTTCGACCTCAACAAGAACACGGTCGACACCCTGCGCCTGGCACGTCGCCTGCCGGTCGTCGCCGCGCTCGGCTTCCCCGTGCTCGCGGCGATGTCGAACAAGGACTTCATCGGCGAGGTGCTCGAGGCCGAGCGGCCCGACCGCGTCGACGGCTCCCTCGCCGCCGCCGTCTTCGCCATCACCCGCGGCGCCCGCATCGTGCGCGTGCACGAGGTGGCGCGCACGCGCGACGCCGTGCGCATGGCCGAGGCCCTCATGGGGTGGCGTGAGCCAGAGCATCCCGTGCACAACATGGGCGCCGCCAATGACTGAGCCGACGCTCGACCGCCTCCTCCCGACCGCCGCGATCGATCTCGACGACGACGCGCTCGCCGCCGACCTCGCGGGCGTTCCCGCGCGGTGGACGCGGCTCACGATGATCGCGTCGCTCGACGGCGCCACCGCCCACGACGGACGCTCGGGCGGGCTCGGCGACGACGCCGACCGGCGCGTGCTCGCCGCAGCCCGCCGCGTGGCCGACGTCGTGCTCGTCGGTGCCGGCACCGCGAGGTCGGAGGGATACGAGCAGCTCGAGCTCGACGCCGGCAGCGTCGCCTGGCGCACGGCACGGGGCCTCGACGCGCATCCCGTGCTCGCGCTCGTCTCCGGCAGCCTTCGCCTCGACCCGACGCATCCGATGCTGCGCGACGCGCCGCGGCGTCCGATCGTGCTCACGACCGACGCTGCCGCAGCCGACGCGGATGCCGCGCTCGCCGCCGTCGCCGACGTCGTGCCCGCTGGCCTCGAGCGCGTCGACGCGCGCCGCGCCGTCGAGGCGCTGCGCGCGCTCGGCCTGCAGCGCATCCAGTGCGAGGGCGGACCGTCGTGGGCGGCGGCGATGCTCGCCGCCGACCTCGTCGACGAGACGTGCTTCACGCTCGCGTCGCGCATCGAGGGCGGACCCAGCCGCCGCATCGGGCAGGCGGACGACACGATCGCCCACCCCATGCGGATCGCGTCGCTGCTGCGCGCGGGCGACACGCTCGTCGTGCGGTCGGTGCGCGCGCGCTGAGCCGGGGCGGGCTCCCTTCGAGGCTCGCTGCGCTCGCACCTCACGGAGCGGTTGGCAGAGCGGCTCGGTGGGGTGGTGTGGCGGAGCGTCGGGGGACCGGCTCGGTGCGGGTGGGCGCCATCCGGGATCAGAACCGGATCCGAACGCGTTGTCCACGGTGTGACGCCGCGGCCCATCTGGCCGTAGCATCGCGACCGACCACGAAGGAGCATCGAGATGACCGACACCGGCACCATCACGCAGACCCCCGGCCTCGAGACGGCCGTGCTCGCAGGCGGCTGCTTCTGGGGCATGGAGGACCTCGTGCGCAAGCGCCCCGGCGTCGTCGCCACCCGCGTCGGCTACACCGGCGGCAGCAACGCGAACGCGACGTACCGCAACCACCCCGGGCACGCCGAGGCGCTCGAGATCGTGTTCGACCCCGCGCGCACGTCGTATCGCGAGCTGCTCGAGCTGTTCTTCCAGATCCACGACCCGTCGACGCTGAACCGGCAGGGCAACGACGTGGGCACCAGCTACCGCTCGGCGATCTTCCCGGTCACGCCCGAGCAGGAGGCCATCGCACGCGACACGATCGCCGACGTCGACGCCTCGGGCCTCTGGCCGGGCAAGGCCGTCACGACGATCGAGGCCCTCGGCCCGTTCTGGGAGGCCGAGCCCGAGCACCAGGACTACCTCGAGCGCATCCCGAACGGCTACACGTGCCACTTCGCACGCCCCGGCTGGGTGCTGCCGCGCCGCGAGGCGACGAGCCAGCAGGCCGTCTGACCCGTCGGATGCACGGCGGCGTGCGGCCGCTAGGCTCCGAGCCACCGTGCTCGGCGCCCGCCGCTGGCCGGACGAAGGAGCGCCGTGGAGCCATCGAACGCCATCCTGGCGAGACTGCGCGCGAACGAGGCCAGGCTCGACGCCGAGGAGCGCCGCGTCGTGCAGGTCATCGTCGCGCGGCCCGCGGAGGTCGCGACCTGGTCGGCAGCGCAGCTCGCCGACGCAGCGCAGGCGTCGTCCGCAGCGGTGCTGCGTGCGTGTCGCAGCGCCGGCCTCCCCTCCTTCCAGCGTCTGCGGCTCGAGCTCGCACGCCCCCAGCACGCCTCGAGCGGGGAGGGGGTGCCAGCGACGGGTGCGCCGTTCGACGCCGCGATCGACGCGCTGCGCCTGGCACGCGACGCCGTCGACGCGTCGGACATCGAGCAGGCCGTCGACATGCTCGCGGGCGCAGCGCGACTCGTGCTCGTCGGCACCGGCTTCTCAGGACCGGGGCTGCAGGATGCCGCGCTGCGCATCGCGGCCCTCGGGCGATCGGTCGAGGCGCCGGTCGACGTCGTCGCGCAGCAGCTCGCGATGCGTGCCCTCGGGGCCGAGGACGCGGTGCTCGCGGTGAGCCACTCGGGAGCGAACGCCCACACGCTCGCCGCCTGCCGGGCGGCAGCGGACCGCGGCGCGGTCGTCGTCGCCATCACGACCTTCGGGTCCTCGCCCATCCTCGTGGCCGCGACCCTCGCGATCGTGACCCCGCCCGCGGCAGGCGGAGCCGAGATCGACCCGTTCCTCTCGCGCCTCGCGCATCAGGTCGTGCTGCAGGGCATCCACGGCGGCCTGGCGCGCCGCCTGGGTGCGCGCACGGCCGCCGACATGCGCGACGTCGTCGCAGCCGAGCTCACCGACGACTGACGAGCCCAGACCCGCGCCCGCTCCCTGCACGACGACGAGCACGCTCGCCAGGCCGGTGCTGGAGGGGCCGCGACGCGGCTAGGCTCTCTGGATGCGCATCCGAGCCGCCGCATACTGCGTGATCCGCCGAGGCGCAGGCGCAGACGAAGAGCTGCTGCTGTCGCATTGGCGCGACGGCAGCCGCCACGGCTGGACGCTGCCTGGCGGCGGCATCGACCCCGGCGAGCATCCCGAGCACGCCGCGGTGCGCGAGGTGCTCGAGGAGACGGGGTTCCACGCCAGGCTCACGGGCCTGCTGGGCGTCGACTCGATCGTCATCCCCACGTCGGATCGCCTGCGCGGCGAGCGCGAGCCGCTGCACGGCGTGCGCATCGTCTACTCGGCCGAGATCACCGGCGGCGAGCTGACCGCCGAGGTCGACGGATCGTCCGACGACGCCGGCTGGCACCGCATCGCAGACGTGCCGAGCCTGCGCCACGTCGGCCTCGTCGACGTCGCGCTCGGCCTGCTCGACGGATGGCGGCCGACGGCCTCATGACCGACCGTCGCCGCGGCCTCGTGGATCGGCTGCTCGGCATCGTGCGAGCCGACCCCGAGCTGCCGCACACCGAGATGCTCAAGGTCGTCGACCGCGAGATGGCGCTGCGCGTGCTCGACCTCGCCGTGCGCGTCGCGGAGGCGATGCTCACCACCGGCGCCTCCGCGAACGACGTCACGCTCGCGTGCACGCGCATCGCCGCCGCCTACGGCGTGCGACCGCTGTACGTCGACGTCACCTACAACTCGATCACCATCTCCTGGCAGCGCACGATCGACCGCGAGCCGACCACGCTGCTTCGGGTCGTGCGCGCGCCCTACGCGGATCACGCGAAGCTGCAGCGCCTCCAGGCGCTGCTCGTCGACATCGAGGCCGGGCTCCCGCTCGACGAGGCCGCGGCGCGGTTCGATCGCGTGCGACGCACGGCGTTCACGTATCGGCCGATCGTGGTCGTCGCGGCGCAGGGCCTCGTCACGGTGGGCGTGTGCATCTTCATGGGCGCGAGCTGGCTGCTCACGGTCATCGCGTTCCTCACGGCCGTGCTCGCTGCGGTGACGCAGCGCGGCATGGCCCGCATCCGCATCCCGCTGTTCTTCTCGCAGGTGATCGGCGCCCTCGTCGTCACGGCCGTCGCGGCCGCGACGGCGGCGGCCGGGGAGGTGGGCTTCGGCCCGTTCGTCGACATGCGCCCGTCGCTCATCGTCGCGGCCGCGATCGTGCTCATGCTGTCGGGCATGTCGGTCGTCGCCGCCGCACAGGATGCGATCGACGGCTTCAGCCTCACGGCGCAGGGTCGCGTCATGGAGATCGTGCTCTCGACCGTCGGCGTCGCCGCGGGCGTGCTCGGCGGCCTGCACCTCGCATCGCTCGCCGGGTTCTCGATCCCGATCGCGACGGCCTTCCCGCTCGGCACCGTCGCGCAGCAGCTCACGGGCTCGATCCTCATCGCCATGGCCGTCGCCATCTTCTTCGGCTCGAGCGTGCGCACGATGGTGCTGAGCGCCGTGCTGGGTGCGCTCGCGTGGGGCGGATGGTGGATCGGGCTCGGACTCGGGCTCGGACCCCCCGTCTCGAGCGCGTTCGGTGCGCTCGTGACGAGCTTCGCGGGGATCCTCGTCGCCCACCGTCTGCACGTGCCGTCGATCGCCGTCACCACGGCGGCGATCGTGCCGCTCGTGCCCGGCTACGCCGTCTTCAGCGGACTCGTCCTGCTCGTCGACGCCGAGTCGACCGCGGGCCTCGTCGCCGGCGTCGTGCAGCTCGCGGGCGCTGGCGCGATCGGCCTCGCGCTCGCCGCCGGCGCATCGCTCGGGCTCCTGGCGGGCGCCCCCGTGCGCGACACGGTCGAGTCGGTGGTGCGCGGCAGGCCGCGCCTGCGCTGACGTCGACGGGCACGCTGCACGCACGAAGGCCCCCACCTCACGGTGGGGGCCTTCGTCGCTCGAGCGTCGCTCGCGTCGATCAGACGCTGGGGTCGACGTCGTCGGAGTCGGGGATCCAGAGGTCGTCGTCGGCGCGCAGCGTCTGCCACGCCGCGTAGGCGGCTCCGGCGACCGCGACCGTGCCGACGCCGATGAGCACCCACTGCAGCGCGCTCGGGCCGCTCTTCTTGGCGGGCTTGACCTCGGGCAGGCGCAGGCGCTGCACGTTCGAGATCGCGTCCTTGACGCGCTGGTCCTTCGCGATCTGCGCGTACGCGGCGAACGAGCCGAGCCCGCTCGCGACGGACGGCAGCACCTTGTCGTTCCAGCCGTGCGTCACGCCGGAGACCGCGTCGCGGCCCTTGTCGACGCCGCGCTGCGCGTAGCGGCGCGCCTCGGGCACGAGCGTCTCGTTGCCGTAGGCCTTCGCCTGATCGGCTGCCTGGCCGGCGAGGAGGCTGGCGCGCTCCCCGACGTCACGCTGCACCGACCACAGCTTCTCGGCCTGCTTGCGGAGCTTCTTGATCTCCTTCTCGCGCTTGCGAGTGAGCGTCAGCGACATGATTGCCTCCCGGGTCGTGTCTGTGCAGCATCCTGGCACGGACTCCTGACCAGCGCATGTGCGGCGAGCATGGGTTTCGCTGACGTCGAACGGATGCTATCGGCGTCGCCGTGCATGCGAGGATCGACGCATGGCGCTCCACACCGCAGTCGCGACGATCTCCACGACCCTCGGCGACATCAAGGTCAACCTGCTCGGCAACCACGCACCCAAGACGGTCGAGAACTTCGTCGGCCTCGCCACGGGAGGCACGGAGTGGAAGCACCCCGGCACCGGCGAGACCCAGTCGACCCCGCTGTACGACGGCACGATCTTCCACCGCATCATCCCCGAGTTCATGATCCAGGGCGGCGACCCGCTCGGACAGGGCATCGGCGGCCCCGGCTACCAGTTCGACGACGAGATCCACCCCGAGCTCACCTTCGACGCCCCGTACGTCCTCGCGATGGCCAACGCCGGCATCCAGGGCGGCCGCGGCACGAACGGCTCGCAGTTCTTCATCACGACCGTGCCCACGCCGTGGCTGCGCGGCAAGCACACGATCTTCGGCCTCGTCGAGGACGACGAGAGCAAGAAGGTCGTCGACGCCATCCAGGCCGTCGACACCGACGGGCGCGACAAGCCCCTGCAGGACGTCTCCATCACGGGCGTCACCGTCGAGTGACCCACCACCAGCCCTGCCTCGGCGCCGGGATGCGTGCGGCATGACCGACGCACCCGGCGCCGAGGCGTGCTACCGGCACCCGAGCCGCTCCAGCTGGACCCTGTGCCAGCGGTGCGGTCGCACCATCTGCGGGCAGTGCCAGATCCAGGCTCCCGTGGGCGTGCAGTGCCCCGAGTGCGTGCGCGAGGGCAAGGTGACGTCGATGACGGCGCACCGCGAGCAGCGCCGGCGCTCGTACGGCGGACCCGTCAAGCAGGGCGTGCGCCGCTGGCTCGGCATGCCGGCGCCCGTCACGACCGCGATCATCGCGCTCACCGCCGTCGTGGGGGTCGCGCAGATCCTGCTCGGCGACCAGCTGCAGTACATCCTCGGCTTCTACGCGCCCCTCGCCGTCACCGAGCCGTGGCGCTTCGTGACGTCGGCGCTCGTGCACGCCGGCATCCTGCACTTCCTGTTCAACATGCTCGTGCTGTTCATGGTCGGACCCAACGTCGAGCGACGCATCGGCAGGCTGCCGTTCCTCGCCGTGTACCTCGTGACGGCCGCCGGTGGCAGCATCGCCGTGTCGCTGCTGTCGCCCGGCACCCTCGTCGTCGGCGCGAGCGGTGCGATCTTCGGGCTCTTCGGCATCTACATCGGCCTGCAGCGCATGCTCGGCGGCCGCTTCGACCCGCAGATCCTCATCATCGTCGGCATCAACCTCGTCATCGGCTTCGTGTTCCAGGGCGTCTCCTGGCAGGCGCACGTCGGCGGCCTCGCCGCGGGCCTCGCCCTCGGCTTCTGGATGGGGTCGAACCTGCGCGGACGTGAGACGAAGCGGGCGACGTGGATGCCGATCGTCGTCGTCGCCGCGGCGATCGTCGCGCTGTGGCTCGTCGTGCTCTTCGTGCTCTGACGCGCCCGACCACGGCAGGCGCGCGCCTCAGAGCGCGGCGTTCCACCGATCCAGTCGCCTGCGGAGCACCGTCGCGGTGATCTCGGGCCTGCCGATGCCGGCGTAGTTCGGCGCCCAGTCCTCGACCCGGTCCTCGGCGCGGGCGCCCGCGTGGACGTCCCACGCGTGGATGTCGTCGATCGTGACGCCCGCGGCGCGCTCGTAGGCGTGGAGCATCGCATCGGCCGCCTCGGGGGAGCCGAGCAGCACGAGGTCCTGCCTGCACCACGCCACGTCGACGCCGCGCGGACCCCGGCTGCCGCTCGACCAGTCGACGATCCCCGTGAGCGTCTCGCCGCGCCAGACGGCGTTGCCGCTCCAGAAGTCGGTGTGCAGCAGCACGCCCTCGTCGAGGCGCAGGTCGCTCCACCACTCGCGCGACCTGCGCGCGAGGGG
>NZ_CEEDMM010000008.1:0-98518 GCF_979255995.1 Agrococcus sp. AC640b | reverse complement strand
GGGTGGTCGAGGGAAGATACCCCTCGACCCACCGTGATCGCCTGCGAAACGCACATCGCGCGGGCCGCGGCGGGCCGCGGCGCCTGCCTCGCCGCCGGCCGGGCCGCTCAGAACAGCGTCGGACGCTTGCTCTCGATGCCCTTCATGGCGTCGTAGTCGAGCAGCACGCAGCGGATGCCGCGGTCGAGCGCGAGCGTACGCGCCTGCGGTGCGATCTCCTGCGCGGCGAACACGCCCGTGACGGGTGCGATGCGCGGGTCGCGATTGAGCAGCTCGAGGTAGCGGGTCAGCTGCTCGACGCCGTCGATGCCGCCGCGGCGCTTGATCTCGACCGCGACCGTCGCGCCCGCCTCGTCGCGAGCGAGGATGTCGACGGGACCGATGGGCGTCATGTACTCGCGGCGCCACAGCTCGTGGCCATCGCCCAGCAGCTCGATCTGGTCGGCGAGCAGCGCCTGCAGATGCGACTCGACGCCGTCCTTCGTGAGGCCGGGGTCGACGCCGAGCTCGTGCGACGTGTCCGAGAGCACCTCGTGCAGCCGCACCACGAGCGCGTCGCCCGTCTTCTGATGCGTCACGGTCCACAGCTCGGTGACGCCCGCCGAGCGCTGGTCGTCGCTCGGCTCCGCCGTCTCGACGACGCATGGCGGCGACATCCAGTTGAGCGGCTTGTACGAGCCGCCGTCGGAGTGCACGAGCAGCGAGCCGTCTGCCTTGAGCATGAGCACGCGCGTGGCGAGCGGCAGGTGGGCGGTCAGGCGACCGGTGTAGTCGACGGAGCACTTCGCGACGACGAGCCTCATGGGCGGACCTCCGCGGCAGGATCGAGTGCACCGGATGCGGTGCGCGGCTCGCGCGCGACTGCCGAGGTCGCGAGCGAGAGGACGACGAAGGCGAGCACGACCCACATGGCGTCGCGCAGGCCGATGTGCTCGCCGAGGAACCCCAGCAGTGGCGGCCCGGCGAGGAAGGCGACGTAGCCGATGGTCGCGACGGCGCCGACGCGCGCCGTGGCCATGCGGGCGTCGTCGGCGGCGGCCGACATGCCGATGGGGAAGCCGAGCGATGCGCCGAGCCCCCACATCGCGGTGCCGACGAGCGCGACGACCTGATGGTCGACGACGATGACGAGCACGAGGCCGACGGCGGCGAGCGCGGCCGTCGCGCGCAGCATGACGACGCGGCCGAAGCGCTCGATGAGCGGCACGCCGGCGAGCCGCCCGGCGGTCATGGCGGCGAGGAAGAGCGCGAAGGCGAGCGCGGCGCTCACCTGGTCGAAGCCGTGGCCGTCGACCATGAGCAGCGCGAGCCAGTCGTTCGCCGACCCCTCGGTGAGCGCCATGCCGAGCACGAGGCCGCCGATGAGCCACGTGCGCGCATCCGTCCACACCGACAGCCGTTCGCGGAATCCGACGTGGTCCTCCGGCTGCACGGGCTGCTCGACGAGATGCCTGCGCACGACGAGCGCCAGCACGACGATCGCGACGAGCGAGAGCGTCGCCTGCGGGCCGATGCCGATCCCCGTCGCCTCGCCCAGCGCGCCGTAGCCGGCGCCTGCGACGGTGCCGAAGGAGAAGAACGCGTGGAACACGGGCATGATCGCGCGCCCGATGGCGCGCTCGTTCGCAGCGCCAGAGAGGTTCATGGCGACGTCGGTGATGCCGGTCGAGACTCCCGTGACGAGGAGGCCGACGACGAGGATCGTCATGCTCCTCGCCTCGATGCCCCATCCGGCCACGACGAGGCCCGACGCGAAGATGCACACGCCGACGACCATGACGATGCGCGTGCCGAGTCGGGCGATGACGTGGCTCGCCGTCGCCAGGCCCGTGATGGAGCCGATCGAGATGCCCAGCAGCGCGAGGCCGAGCTGGTCGACGGAGATGTCGAGCATGTCGCGCGCCGTCGGGAATCGTGCTGCGAGCGAGGCGAAGCCGAAGCCCATCGCGAAGAAGACGGCGAAGACGGCGTTCCGCCACCGCACCGTCTCACGCATCCCACCATCCTCCCACCGACGACCCATAGCGTGGACGCCATGGACTCCGACGCCACCCGCATCGCACGCCTCGAGCAGCAGGTCGACTGGCTCTTCGCCCAGGCGGGCTACGACCCGCCCAACGGCACGAGGCCTGCCGCGTCGGAGGCGCCGTGGCCGTACCCCGTGTCGCCTGCCGTGGTGCAGCTCGTGCGCGAGGGCGCCCTCATCAAGGCCGTGAAGCAGCAGCGCGTCGAGACCGGCGCGGGCCTGGCGGAGGCGAAGGCTGCCGTCGACCGGGCGGTCGACATGCTGCACCGCGGCGTCTGACACGGCGCGCCGTCCGGAACGACGTCAGCGCGTCGCGCCCAGCACCATCCAGGCGTCGGAGCGCACGCGCAGCCCGAGCGTGAGGGCGCGGGCGCCGAGGAACCCGAACGCGAACGCGAGCCACACGACCGCGAGGGCCGCGCCGCCGTACGGCACGGCAGGCAGCAGCGCGAGCAGCAGCAGGGGCGCGTACAGCGCGAGGTTCACGACACCGGTCCACGCGAGGTAGCGGGCGTCGCCTGCGCCGATGAGCACGCCGTCGAGCACGAACACGAACCCGGCGATCGGCTGCGCGAGCGCGAGCGGCACGAGCGCCCACGGCAGCATCGCGATCACGGCCGGGTCCGACGTGAACGCGCCGCCCACGACCCATGCCAGCGCGAGCATGAGGGCGCCGAGGGCGCTGCCACCCAGCAGCCCCCACCGCACGAGCCGCCTCGTGATGCGGCGTGCGAGCGCGGCGTCGCCCGCGCCGAGCGCCTTGCCGAGCATCGCCTGCCCCGCGATGGCCAGCGCATCCAGGGCGAAGGCGAGCGTCGAGAACAGCGCGAACGCCACCTGCGTCGCGGCGAGCACGTCGGTGCCGAGCCTGGTCGCGACGGCGGTCGTGGCGATGAGCGCGACGCGCAGCGACACCGTGCGCAGCAGCAGCCACACGCCAACGCCCGCCACACGGCCGACGGCGGCGAGCGATGGCCGCAGCGAGACGCGCTCGCGGCGCGCCTCGCGCAGCGCGAACCACAGGAAGAACGCCGCCATGCCCCACTGCGCGACCACGGTGCCGATCGCGGAGCCTGCGACGCCGAGACCGACGCCGTAGATGAGCACGACGTTGAGCAGCGCGTTGGCCGTGAAGCCGGCGCCGGCGACGATCAGCGGCGTGCGCGTGTCCTGCAGGCCGCGCAGCAGCCCCGTCGCCGCGAGCACGACGAGCATGGCGGGCAGGCCGAGGATCGAGATGCCGAGGTAGGTGGCCGCATGCCCCGTGACCTCGGCGGTCGCGCCGAAGAGCGACACGAGCGGATGCGCGAGCGGCACCGCCAGCAGCAGCACGGCGCCCGCGACGACGGCGAGCCAGATGCCGTCGATGCCCGCACGGATCGCGCCCGGCCGGTCGCCGGCGCCCAGGCGCCTCGCGACGGCGGGCGTCGTGCCGTAGGCGAGGAAGATGAGCAGGCCGACGGCGGTGTGCAGCACGGTCGTGCCGACGCCGACGCCCGCGAGCTGCGCGGCACCCAGGTGCCCGACGAGCGCCGTGTCGACGAGCAGGAACGCGGGCTCGGCGACGAGCGCGCCGAGCGCGGGCAGCGCGAGGGCCACGATGTCGCGGTCGAGCCGCCGCCGCTCGTCGCGCGTGGATGCGTTCGCCTCGCTCACCGCTCCACGCTACGCCCGGTGGATGATGAGGCATGCCATCAGCAGCAGCGCCAGACGTCATCGCCCCTCGTGCCATGCGGTTCCTCGCCGCGCAGCTGCGACCGCTCGAGCAACCCGCGCACGAGGGGGTCGTCGCGCTCGACCACCTCGTCCCGTCGCAGCACACGGGCAGGGTGCTCGGCAGCGTCGCGCCGCCGCGCACGTACCCCGTGCGGCCCGGCACGTGGATCGTGGTCGCCGATCCGGGCGCCCTGCCCTCCGGGTATCGCGGCATGGTCTTCGGTCGGGTGCGACCGCCTGCGGACTCGACGGTCGACCTCGCGGGTGGGTCGGTGCACTTCGGCCTGGTGACCGACGCCTTCGCCGATCTCGGTGCCGTGCCGCTCGACGGCGACGGCTTCTTCGGCATCGACCTCTCGTCGGTCGAGACGTGGAGGCGCGGCAGCTGGGCGCTCGAGCTGCGCACCGCCGCAGGCGACGTCGCGGGCGGCCGATGGCCGGCGAGCGACGTGCTCGAGGGCCTCACGGTCGAGCTGCGCGTCATCGGTGCGACCTCCACGACG
The DNA here is from genome assembly GCF_979255995.1 of Agrococcus sp. AC640b. Lineage (NCBI taxonomy): Bacteria > Bacillati > Actinomycetota > Actinomycetes > Micrococcales > Microbacteriaceae > Agrococcus > Agrococcus sp. AC640b. The sequence continues at coordinate 94,273 of NZ_CEEDMM010000008.1, read as the reverse complement.
ATCGCGTCGCGGCCGGCACCGGTCGACGGCATCGTGGTGTTCGACGCCTCCGCGCCCGGTCGCAAGCAGCTCGCGCTCGTCGACGCCGACGGCTCGCTGCTGGGCGCCACCGATGCGTCGACGGGCGCGATCCGGTCGTACGTCGTCGACGAGGCGAGCGCATCCGCATCGACGACCTTCGTCTACGACCAGGCCGTCGCGCTGCAGGCCGCGCTCGCGATGGGCGACGACGCGATGGCGACGCGGCTGCTCGACGGCCTGCTGCTGCTCCAGGTGCGCACCGGCGTCCAGGAGGGCGCCTTCCGCGTGTCGGGGAGGCAGGAGGCGCCCGAGCAGGGCGCGCTGCTCGTGCGGTCGGGGGCGCACGCGATCGCGACGGCCGCGGCGCTGGCGTTCGTCGACGCGTTCCCAGCGCGTCGCGCCGCGCTCGAGCCTGCGATCGGTGCGGCGCTCGCGTGGCTCGAGGCGCAGATCGTCGACGGGCTCGTGCGCGGCGGCGTCGGCGTGCCGGGCGACGGCGGCGTCGACGCGCGCACGCTCACGTGGGCGTCGACCGAGCACAACGTCGACGCCTTCTTCTGCTTCGCGCTCGCAGGGCGGGTGCTCGACGCGCGCTGGACGGGCGTCGCGGAGGGCATCGGGGCGACGATGCTCGCGACCCTCTGGTCCGACGATCGTGGGCGCTTCATCCAGGGCATCGACGGCGGCGTGCCCGATACGGCAGACCCGCTCGACGTGCACGCATGGGGGTCGCTGCTGCTGCTCGCGATCGGCGAGCGCGAGCGGGCCGCGGCGACGATGTCGCAGGAGCAGCTCGCGCCGTTCCTGCACCGCGAGGTCCGCGGCGACGGCACCGAGATCGTCGGCTACGCGACGGCCTACGCAGCCGGGGGCTACCCCGGCATGCTGCCGCACGTGTGGTGGGAGGGCACCTTCTCGGTCGCGTACGCCTTGCGGCGGCTCGGAGAGGATGCTCGAGCGGAGGCCGTCATGCGTGGATGCACGGGCGTGCAGGGTGCCGACGGCGGCTTCCCGTACGCCTCGCGCGCGGTGCCGGCCTACGACCTCGTCGACGACCCGTCGGTTGCGTCGACGGCGTGGTCGGTGCTGGCCTCGCTCGGACGCGGCATCTTCGAGCGCTGAGGCGCCCCAGCCCCTCGACTGGTCACGGTCGCACCCGGATCGGGGTCGTCGAGGTGCAACGGTGACCAGTCGACGTGCAACGGTGACCAGTCGACGTGCAACGGTGACCAGTCGACGTGGAGGCACGACCGGTCAGAAGCGCGTCGGGCCGACCGTCTCGTACCGGTGCCAGACGCCGAGCGGACCCGTGCCCGAGACCTCCCACGCGCCGATCGTGCGGGCCTTGAAGACGGCCGGGTTGTGGGATGCGACGGTGCGGGCGTTGCGCCAGTGCCGGTCGAGCGCACGCGTGCGTTCGGTCGCCGACGCGCCGCCGACCTCGAACAGGCGCGTGGCGGCGTCCGGCACCGCATCCGACGCGAGCACCTGCGCCTGGTAGACGGCGATCTCGGCCTCCTCGAGCAGCCGCGCGTCGAGCGCCTCGCCCGCAGGGGCGCCGGCTGCGACGTCGAGCAGCCGCGCAGCCTCGAGCACGGCGGCGCGCACGGCGAACGCCGTCGTCGACAGCCTGCCAACGACCTCGAGCACCTGCGGGTCGTCGGCGGGCCTGGCCGTGTTCGCGTGCACGAACGAGCGCGTGCGCGGCCGCACGTAGTCGCCGGCGTCGCGCACGACCTCCTCGGCGATGCCGGCGAGCACGGCGACGAGGTGCAGCTGGTAGAACGCCTGGATGTGCGTGAGCGGTCCCGTGCCGTACGTCGCGAACGACGACGCGTCCACCTCCACGCCGTCGAAGACCGTCGTGCCCGACGCCGTCGCCCGCTGCCCGAAGCCGTCCCAGTCGTCGAGGATCTCGACGCCCGGCGCATCGGTGGGCACCGCGAACGTCACGCGCGCGTCGCCGTCGGCCGCGGCGAGGTACACCCAGTCGGCGTAGAGGGTGCCGGTGGAGTAGAACTTGCGGCCGTCGAGCACCCATCGCCCCTCGGGCGTCTCGGAGACGCGCGTGGAGATGTCGGCGAGGGTCGTGCCGGTGAGCTCGCTCGTCGCGTTGCCCACGAGCGCGCCGCCCGCGATGCGCTCCACCCACGCGTCGCGGCCGGAGCCGGGCGCGCGGCGCAGCACGAGCTCGACGAACCCCGCGTGCGAGCGCAGCAGGTGCCCCACGTTCGCATCCGCCGCCGACAGGGCGATCGTGAGCGCGACCGACTCGGCGATCGATGCGCCGAGCCCGCCCTCGGCGACGGGCAGGCGCACCCGGCCGACGCCGGCATCGGCGAGGCGACGCACGAGGTCGATCGGCAGCTCGCGGCCCAGCTCGCGCTGCACGGCGCCCTCGCGCACCTCGTCGACGAGGGGTGCGAAGCGCTCCGCGAGCGAGACGGCGTCGACGGCGACGCTCACGAGAACGCTCCCCGCCACTGCCGCGCGGAGTGCGACGCCGGCAGCTGGTCGTGGCCGAAGAGGCGCGAGCGCAGCGTGCCCGGCGTCTCGGGGTGCGGCTCGGCGAGGCCGCGCTCGCGCAGCACGGGCACGACGTGGTCGACGAACTCCTCGAACGAGCCCGGGATGGTCCAGTTGATGACGTTGATGCCGTCGACGCCGGCGTCCTGCCAGGTGGCGAGCTGGTCGGCGATCTGCTCGGGCGTGCCGACGACGCGCGAGCGGATGCGCGCCGACAGCGCCGCGAGGTCGCGGATGGTGGGCTCGCGGTCGCCTGCGGCCTCCTGCAGCCACTGCAGATGCGACTGGTTCGTCTGCGTCCTCACCTGCGACAGCGGGGTGTCGGGGTCGAGCTGCGCACCGGTGTCGGGGTCGAAGCCGAGGTTGGAGTGCACGAGGAACCCGTCTGGCGACAACCACTCGTCGATCTCGTCCGACTTCCGCCTCGCCTCCTCCTCGGTCGAGCCGATCACGAACGCGAGGCCGAGGAAGAAGCGGATGTCGTCGCGGGCGCGGCCTGCGGCCTCGACCTGGTCGCGCGTCGAGGCGATGAGCTCGGCGGTCTTCTCGGGCGTCGACGACAGGATGAACTGCGCCTCGGCGTTGCGCGCGGCGAAGGCGCGCCCGGCCACCGACGAGCCTGCCTGGAACAGCACGGGCGTGCGCTGCGGCGACGGGCGCGACAGGTGCGGGCCCGCGACCGAGTAGCGCTTCCCGACGTGGTCGATGCGGTGGATGCCGCGCGCATCCGACACGATGCCGGCCGCCTTGTCGGCGAGCCAGGCGTCGTCGTCCCACGACCCCTCCCACAGCTTCGTGACGACGTCGACGTACTCCTGCGCCCACACGTAGCGCTCGTCGTGCTCCTCGAGGCGGTCGGCGCCGAAGTTGCGAGCCGCGCCGTCGAGGGCGCTCGTGACGACGTTCCAGCCGACGCGGCCCTTCGTGAGGTGGTCGAGCGTCGAGACGCGGCGGGCGAACTCGAACGGGTGCGCCTGCAGCACCGACGACGTGAATGCGAAGCCGAGGTGCTCGGTGGCGCTCGCGAGCGCCGAGATCAGCACCGACGGGTCGCCGTTGGGCACCTGCAGCCCCTCGCGCGCATTCAGCGTGAAGTCGCCGCCTGCGGGGCCGTAGAGCCCGACGACGTCGGCGAAGAACATGGCGTCGAAGCCGCCGCGCTCGAGGGTCGTGGCGAGATCGACCCACAGGTCGAGCTCGTCGAACCGGTGCTGCTGCGCGTCGGGATGCCGCCACAGCCCGTGCTGGATGTGCGAGACGGTGTCCATGACGAACGCTGCGTACCGCAGCGGCGGGCGATCGGGCACGGCTCCTCCTCCTCGCGCACGTCGGCGCGCGCTCGGCCTCCCATGCTGCCGACCGGGGGTGGCCGTCGCGACGTGCGTGACGTCGTGTGACGTCGTGCGACGGCGCCGCGTTGCGCGCGGCGGTGCGGCGCGGTTCGGTTGCCAGCGACCCGACCCCAGGAGCACCGTCATGTCCCAGGCATCCGCCACCGCCGAGCGCACCCCCGAGGCCAAGCGCCGCCGCGTGCTCGCCGCAGCCCTCGTCGGCACGACGATCGAGTGGTACGACTTCTACCTGTACGCGCAGGCGGCCGCGCTCGTGTTCGGTGCGACGTTCTTCCCGGAGACGACGCCGGCGATCGCGCTCATCGCCTCGTTCGCCACGTACGGCGTCGGCTTCCTCGCGCGTCCGCTCGGCGGCATCATCGCCGGGCATCTCGGCGACCGCATCGGCCGCAAGCAGCTGCTCGTCGGCTCGCTGCTGCTCATGGGCGTCGCGACGCTGCTCATCGGCCTGCTGCCCACGTACGCGCAGATCGGCATCTGGGCCGTCATCGGCCTCGTGGTGCTGCGGCTCGCGCAGGGCCTGTCGGCAGGCGCGGAGTGGGGCGGATCGGCGCTGCTGTCGGTCGAGCACGCCCCGCCTGGCAGGCGCGGCTTCTTCGGCAGCTTCACGCAGATGGGCTCCGCCGGCGGCCTGCTGCTCGCGACGGGCTCGGTCTGGGGCGTGCAGGGCATCCTCGGCACGGAGGCGTTCCAGGAGTGGGCGTGGCGCATCCCGTTCCTCGCGTCTGCGGTGCTCGTCGTCATCGGCCTCGTCATCCGCCTCGGCGTCGAGGACGCGCCGGAGTTCCAGAAGATCAAGCAGGCGGGCGCCGTGCGCCGCCTGCCGGTCGTCGAGGTGCTCAAGCGGCATCCGCGGGGCGTGCTCGTGACGATCGGCCTGCGGCTCGCGCAGCCCGCGTGGTTCTCGATCCTCACCGTGTACTCGCTCACCTACCTCACGAACGCGCGCGGCGACTCGGCCGTGGGCATCCAGTCGCTGCTCATCGTCGGCGCGATCAGCCTCGTCTCGACGCCGTTCTGGGGGTGGTTGAGCGACAAGGTCGGCAGGCGTCGCATCGCGATCGGCGCGTCGATCGGCATCGGCGTCGCGGTGTGGCCGTTCTTCGCGTTCCTCGATCACGGCCCGCTCGTGCTCGTGTGGCTCGTGTTCCTCGTGGGCATGAACGTGCTGCACGATGCGATCTACGGCCCGCAGGCGGCGTGGTTCGCCGAGCAGTTCCCCACCGATCTGCGCTACTCGGGCGTCTCGCTCGGCTACCAGGTGGGGTCGATCTTCTCGAACGGCCTCACGCCGCTGCTCGCGGTCGTCTTCGTGGAGCTCGCAGGCGGCAGCCCGTGGATCCTGTGCGTGTTCATCGGCGTCTACGCGGTGCTCACGACGATCGCGGCGATCTTCGCGAAGGACGGCGGCGCCGACGACGTCGAGCTCGCAGCCTCCGAGGACGTGGAGGCGGAGCTCGAGACGCTCGTGGAGGGCGAGGGCCAGGCGGTGCGCGCCTAGGCGCGACGCCCGCGGGACGCGCCCGTCACGGGGCCCACCAGCCGCCGAGGTACGCCTCGAGGTCGGGCTCGTCGGGCAGGGGAGTCGCCCCCTCGCACGGCTCGCCGAGCGCCCGCCAGCCGGTCGCGCGACCCCACCGGCGATCGCGAGCGGCGGCGCGGCGCGCGGCCACGACGATCCAGGGTCCGAGGTGCACGGATGCGACGTCGTCGTCGCCGATCGTCGCCGCGGCGGCGCGCAGCGTGGCTCGCGCGTCGTCGTCGAGCGCGAGCGGCTGCGCGAGCGCGACGTGCACGCGGTAGCGCTGCGGCACCGCACGCACGACCCGCGGGTCGGAGCCGAGCGCGTCGTGCACGTCGCCGGGCACGACGACGCGGGCCGTGGGGAACGTCTGCAGCACGTGCTCGACGCACACGAGGGCCGCCGCGATCGACGGCGCGGTCGCGAGCTCGACGACGACGTCGGGTGCCTGCGAGAGCAGCGTGGAAGGGGCCGACCCCGGCACGCCGATCGTCTGCATGAGCCGTGCCGTCTCGACGTTCTTGCGCCGTGCGCGCTCGTCGGCGTCGCGCCCCGCCCAGTCGGGCCCGTCGTGCCAGGCGACGGCGCCGGGCACGTGCGCGAGCGCGGCCCCCGCCTGCCATGCGCGGTGCGCCCACTCCCAGTCCTCGCCGCCGTAGGTGCGGAACGACTCGTCGAACCCGCCGACGTCGTCGAGCAGCCACCGCGAGCAGGCGACGACGGCGCCGATGACGAAGCGGTACGAGCGCGCGTCGGCGTGCAGCAGGTCGTCGCTGCGCCGGTAGGCCTCGGCGAGCCACCCGGGCTCGGGCAGCGCGTGCGCGGGGCCGGCGACCTCGACGGACGCCGTCGTCGGCACGCCGTCGAAGGCGGCATGCCTGCGTCGCCCGACGGCGACGACGTCGGGGGCGCTGGCAGGCAGCGCGGCGATGCGCTCCACGTACTCGGGCTCTGGCGCGGTGTCGGCATCGAGGAACACGAGCACGTCGCCCGAGCTGTGCCGCACGCCGAGGTTGCGTGCCGCCGCGAGCCGGAAGCCCTCGTCGGCCTGCCGCACGAGCCGCACCCCGCCAGGCACGACGGGAGGTCGCGGCGAGCCGTCGTCGACGACGACGACCTCGAGCAGGTCGCGTGGGTGGGTCTGCCGCGCGAGCGCCGCGAGCGTGCGATCGAGCTCGCGCTGCTGGTCGAAGTGCGCGACGATCACCGACACGCTCGGCGGCGACGACGGCGGCGGCACCGCGCGCCAGTCGTTGCCGACGAGCGGCACCCCGAACGGCGCCGTCACGACGGCAGCCAGAGCCGGAGGTACGCCGCGGCCACGTCGCCGAGGTCGGGCCGCGTCTGCGCATCCGCCCCGAGCCACGTGCGCGACGGGTCGTGCACGGCGGCGGCGATCGCCTCGGCGAGCCCGGCGTCGTCGACGAGCCAGGTCGTGCCGGGGCGCAGCGCCGCCATCTCGTCGAAGTACGCGTTCCGCGCCACGATGGGGCGACGGCCGGCGGCGATCCACGAGTTCAGCGATCCCGAGGCCGACACGTGCCGGTGGGCGACGACGGGCACGAGCGTCGAGCGCATGCGCTCGACGAGCGCGTCGTCAGGCAGGAACCCCGTGCTGGTCACGGGCACGCCGAGACCGGCCCCAGCGGTCGCGAGCGCCTCGAGGTCGGCCTCGTGCCCGGGCGCGGCGCGGCCGATCGCCACGACCGGCAGCGGCTGCGCGAGCGCGGCGGATGCCGCGATCGCCTCCTCGTGCCCCTTGCCGGGGTAGACGAAGCCCAGGATGCCGATCTCGCGTCGCGTCGTGGTCGCGGAGGCGTCGGCCGCGGTCGACGCCGCGGACGCCTCGACCGCCAGGGGCACGACGTGCACCTCGCCGACGTCGGCGACGCATGCGCGCAGCAGCGTGCGCTCGTGCTCGCTGTTGACGACCACGAGGTGCGCTGCGCGCGCGACGCGACCGTACGCCTCCACGCGCCTGCGCATGCTCGCAGCGCCGTCGGACGCCTGCGGCACGTCGTGCATGGTCACCGAGACGGCGGCACGCTCGGCGAGGCGCTCGATCGTCTCGGCGGCGTCCGCAGGCGACCTGCCCCACAGCCGGTCGGTGAAGTGCACGTGCACGCGCGAGCCGGATGCGACGGCGCCCGGCAGCACGAGCGTCGCGGCGGGATGCGTGGCCGCGATGCGCTCGGCGACCTCGCGGGCGTAGCGGTCGACGCCGTGCTCGGCGTCGCCCAGGTGCGCCAGCAGCGGCACCGCCGTCACAGGCCGAGCCTCGCCATGGTCTCGCCGTGCCGTTCGACGCCGACGCGCACGACGTCGGGGCGCGAGCGGTACCACGCGAGCTGCGCAGCGTGCACGGCGTCGACGTCGACGACCTCGCCGCCCACGATCCAGTGCTCCCGCGGCTCGTCAGGCAGGCCCCACGCCTCGACGACCGCGCGCTCGAGGGGTGCGTGGATGCCGTCGAGCAGCTCGCGTTCGAGCGGCTCGGGTGCGTGCGGCAGGCGCAGGCGCTCCTGCACGCGGCGCGCGAGCTCCTCGAAGACCGGGTTGCCGGGGTGGTTGATCGTGCGCATGTGGCTGGCGCTCGGTGCGACGAGCACGTCGGAGATCGCGACCGAGCCGTCGCGCTCCTCCCGTCGCCGCAGCTCGGCGATCGACGCGGCCGCGACGCCCCGCACCATCGCGGGCGTGAGCGGCGGCAGCGCGCCCTCGGTGCGTCCGGCCGCCACCGAGAGCACGCGCAGGTCGTGGTACGGCACGATGGGCGGCGCGAGGCCTGCATCGCCGGGTGGGCGCACGATCGCCTGCGTCGGATGCAGGCCTGCGAAGCGCACGATGGGCACGACCGCCGTGCTGCGCGCGCCCGACGCGGCGAGCAGCTGCCGCGTGCCGATGGGCAGGCCGTGGTAGTCGTCGCGGATGGGCTGGGCGACGAGCACGGCGACGCGGTCGAGGAGTCGCTGCAGGGCGGGCATGTCGTCGGCGACGAGCTCGTGCACGGCGGGCATGCGCACGAGGCGCACGCCGCACGCCTCCATCGCCACGCGCAGCGACTCGGCCTGGCAGTTGCCGACGATCGCGCCGAGCGGCCCGTCGTCGTCGACGCCGTCGTAGAAGTCGGCGAAGTGGCGTCGACGTGCGGCGTCCGCCGCGTGCTGTCCGGCTGGGTCCATGGTGTCGTCGAGCGTACGTCGTCGCGCTCGACGCCGTGCGATGTCGGTGGTCGGGCGTAGGGTGCGAGCAGGTCGGCCCTCGACGTCCGCCCTTCCCAGCCACGGTGCCCCATCACCGGTGTCTCGCCCCCGCACGACGACCCGCCAGGAGCATCTGCATGCACGAACGACCGCCAGCGCCCATCCGCGTCGCCGCCGTGCCCGCCTCGCATGCCTACGCGCAGGCGATCGCACCCGTCGACGGCTCGGTCGTGCTGCTGCCGGATCCGATCGTCGACCCGAGCCACCCCGAGCGCTGGTGGCCGCCCGCCGTGCTCGATCCCGAGTGGATCCGCGCGCACGCCGCCGACGTCGATCTCGTGCACGTGCACTTCGGCATGGAGTCGCTGCCGCACGGGAGGCTCGCGGCCGCGCTCGACGCGTGCGACGCAGCCGGCATCCCCGTGGTCTTCACCGTCCACGACCTCGAGAACCCCCAGCTGCACGATCAGTCGCGGCACCTGCTCGACCTCGACGAGCTCGTGCCGCGCGCCGCGGCGCTCACGACGCTCACGGCCGCCGCCGCACAGCGCGTGCACGACCGGTGGGGCACGACGCCGATCGTGCTGCCGCATCCGACGCTGCTCGACGCACCGCCTCCTGCACCCACCCCCAGGCTCGGTGCCTTCACGATCGGCGTCCACCTGCGCGACCTGCGCCCCAACGTCGCAGCGGTGCCGACCGTCGAGGCGCTGCTGACGGTGCTGCAGCACCTGCGCGCCATCGGCGTCCCAGCGGCCGGCCGCGTCGCGATGCACGAGCGCACGCGAGACGACGAGGCCGCGGCGGCGGTCGCGCGACTCCTCGCAGACCGCGCCGACTGCACGCTCGTGCAGGCGCCGCGGCCCGACGACGACGCCCTGCTCGCAGAGGTCGACGCCCTCGACGTCTCGTGGCTGCCATACGGGCACGGCACGCACTCGGGCTGGGTCGAGCTGTGCCACGACCGCGGCGTGCCGGTCGTGGGGCCCGGCTGGCTGCCGATGGCGCAGCAGCACCCCGGCGGCTACCACGGGTTCGCCTCGCTCGACGAGGCGGCAGGGGCCGTGGAGGCAGCGATCGCTGGCGGCACGAGGCCGGGCACGCCCGAGCGGATCGCGCTCGTCGCGTCCCGCGAGAGTGCTCGACGCGTCGAGCGCAAGGCCATTCGCCACGCGCACGCGTCGCTGTACCGTTCCCTCGTGCGCGAGATCCAGCCTTGACCCCGACCCGTCGCACGCCATTGCGCGTGCTCGTCGTCGCGGCATCCCGACATCCCATCCGAGAGCCGCATGCAGGCGGGCTCGAGGCGGTCGTCTGGGATCGGGTGCGTGCGCTGCGCGCAGCAGGCCATGACGTGACGCTCGTCGCTGCGCACGGCTCCGACTTCCTCGACGGCACGCCGAGACGTCTGCGCATGCCTGCGGTGTCGTGGGGCCGCAGCCGCCCGTCGGACGAGGCGTACCCAGCCGGATACCTCGAGGCGGTCGACGTCGTGCACGCCCGCCTCGTCGACCACCTCGTCGAGCGCCGCGACGCGTACGACCTCGTCGAGAACCACAGCCTGCATCCCACGCCCGTGCAGCGCTCCCGCGAGCACGGCATCCCCATGGTGACGACGCTGCACACCCCGCCGCTGCCCGAGCTCGTCGCCGCGGCGCGCCACGCGGGCCCGCAGCACCGGTACGTGGCGGTGAGCCGGCACACGGCAGCGCAGTGGGGCGAGCTCGGGGTGGATGCGACGGTCGCGACGAACACGGTCGACCCAGCCGCGTGGCCGCTCGGCCCCGGTGGCGACGAGCTCGTGTGGTTCGGCCGCATCGTGCCCGAGAAGGGGCCGCATCTGGCGATCGACGCCGCTCGCTGGCTCGGGCAGCCGCTGACGGTCGCCGGCCGCATCGGCGACGTCGACTACTTCGAGGCCGAGATCTCGCCTCGCCTCGGCGAGGGCGTGCGGCTCGAGGGGCCCATGCGCAGGGCTGCGCTCGCACGGCTCGTGGGCGGCAGCAGCTGCGCGCTCGTCACGCCCAGGTGGGACGAGCCCTTCGGGCTCGTGCTCGTCGAGGCGCTGCTCACCGGCACGCCGGTCGCGGCGTTCGCGAGAGGTGGCGTCGTCGAGGTGCTCGAGGGCATGCCGGGGGCTCGGCTCGTCGCCCCCGACGACGTGCGTGGGCTGGCGCTCGCCGCCGAGGAGCTGCTGGGCGCGTCTGCCGACGACCGCCTGCGCATCCGCGAGCACGCGATCGCACGGTTCGCGAGCGTCGCGCCCGAGCTCGCGCTGCACGAGCGAGCGCGTCGCGTCGGCCGTCGGTCGGTCGCGTCGAACCTCGCGGCGGCGCCGTGATCGCCTGGTACGTCCACCACCACGGTCTCGGCCATCGCACGCGATTCCTCGCGGTGCGGCCGCATGTCGCGGACGACGTGGTGGTGCTGAGCTCGCTGCCGCCTGCCGATCCGATGCCGGCGCGCACCACCTGGGTGCAGCTGGAGCGCGACGACCTCGACGAGGGCGCAGGGCATCCGTCGACGATGGATGCGACGGCGCAGGGCCTGCTGCACTGGGCGCCCCTCGGCCACGCAGGCCATGCACGACGCATGGCCGCGATCGCCGCGGTGCTGCCGGCGGCAGACGCCGTGGTCGTCGACGTGTCGGTCGAGGTCACGCTGCTGGCGCGACTGCTGGGCAGGCGCGTCGTGCTCGTCGCCCAGCCCGGCGACCGGTCGGATGCGCCGCATGCGCTCGGACGTGCCGCTGCCGACGCCATCGTCGCGCCGTGGGCGCTCGTGGCAGGGGAGGGCGACGACGGCGTCGAGCACGTCGGCGGCATCTCGCGGTTCGAGGGCCGCACGCCCTCCCGCACGCGGCAGGCGTCGACGGTGCTCGCGCTCGGCGGGGGCGACGCAGACGCCGAATGGGAGGCGATGGTCGAGCACGCCGTGGCGCAGACCCCCGGGTGGCGGTGGACGATCGCCGGTCCGGGCAGCTGGCTCGACGATCCGTGGGCGGCGCTGTGCGCCGCCGACGTCGTCGTGACGGCGGCCGGGCAGAACGCGATCGCCGACGTCGCGGCGGCGGGTGCACGCGCGATCGTCGTGCCGAGGCCGAGACCGTTCGACGAGCAGGCGCGCACGGCGCAGTGGCTCGCGGCAGCCGGGCTCGCGGTGGTGCCGGACGGCGACGTGGAGTCATGGCCGAGGCTGCTGGCGCGCGCGAGCGCGACGCATCCCGACTGGAGCCGCTGGCGCGTCGACGGCGCAGCGAGCCGGCTCGCAGCGACCGTCGAGCGCGTCGCGGGAGGTGCGGCATGACGACGGCGGCCATCACCCTCGGCTCGAGTGCACGGGCGACGCACGTGGAGCGTCAGCAGGCGCGGCTGCGCGAACGACACCCCGACGTGCGCCGCATCGTGGTGTGGCTCGACGCGGAGCCGCCTGCGCACGGCGTCGCAGGCACCCACGGCGCCGCGCTCGTGCACGTGCCGCCCGCGCCGGGCGGGCTGCGCCTCGCAGCCGGCCGCAACGCGGGCGCGGAGGAGGCGATCGCTGCAGGCTGCGATCGCCTGATCCTGCTCGATGCCGACTGCGTGCCCGGCGACGCGCTCGTGGAGCGCTACGAGGACGCCATGGTGCGCGCGCCCGGCGCGCTGCTCGCGGGGCCCGTGACCTACCTGCCGGAGGGCGTGACGGTCGAGGCGAGCACCGACCTGTCGGCGCACACGGCACCGCATGCCGCGCGGCCTGCGCCCGCCGCGGGGGTGCTCGTCGAGGCGACGGCCGAGCAGCAGGTGCTGTTCTGGTCGCTGTCGTTCGCGGCCACGGCGGCGACGTGGCGGCGCATCGGCGGCTTCGACGAGGGCTACGTCGGCTACGGCGGCGAGGACACCGACTTCGCGCTGCGGGCGCGGGAGGCGGGCGTGCCGCTCGTGTGGGTCGGCGGTGCCGACGCCTACCACCAGCATCATCCGACGTCGTCGCCGCCGTGGCAGCACCTCGACGACATCCTCGCCAACGGTCGCCGGTTCGCGGACCGCTGGGGGACGTGGCCCATGGAGGGGTGGCTCGCGGCCTTCGAGGAGGCTGGCGCGATCGAGCGCACGAGCGACGGGTGGCAGCGGGTCGCCTCCGCGTCGCCGGGCATCCTGCCAGGCGGGCGCTCCTAGACTCGAGCGCATGACCGAAGCCCGCTCCGGCATCGACATCGCCGAGCTCAGCCCAGAGATCCGCCCGCAGGACGATCTGTTCCAGCACGTGCACGCGAAGTGGCTCGCGCGCACCGAGATCCCCGCCGACAAGGCGAGATGGGGGTCGTTCGCGATCCTCGCCGAGGAGGCCGAGCGGGCGGTCCGCACGATCATCGAGGAGTCGACGGACGCGGAGCCGGGTACCGAGCAGCGCAAGGTCGGCGACCTGTTCGCGTCGTTCATGGACGTCGAGACGATCGACGCCCGCGGCATCGACCCCATCCGCCACCTCCTCGCCCAGGCGGATGCCGTGACGAGCGTCGACGACCTGCTGCGCACGCTCGCCGAGATGGAGCGCATCGGCGGCCCCGGCCTCTTCGGCCAGTACGTCGACAACGACCCCGGCGACCCCGAGCGGTACGTCGTGAACGTCGTGCAGGCAGGCATCGGCTTGCCCGACGAGTCGTACTACCGCGAGGAGTCGCACGCCGAGACGCGCGCGAAGTACGTCGAGCACCTCGAGCGGATGCTGCGCCACGCCGAGCGGCCGGACGCCGCGGCGGAGGCCGCCTCGGTGCTCGCGCTCGAGACCGACGTCGCCGCCCACCACTGGGACCGCGTCGCATCGCGAGACAGCGTGCGTACCTACAACCTGCAGCCGTTCGCGCAGACGTACGCGTGGCTCGCGCCCTGGTTCGCGGCCGTCGAGGCGCCAGCCGGCGTCTACGACGAGGTCGTCGTGCACCAGCCGTCGTACCTCGAGGGCGTCGCGACGCTGCTGACGCCCGAGCGGCTCGACGCGTGGCGCTCGTGGCTGCGCGCATCGATCGTGCGCTCGTGGGCGCCGTACCTCACCACTCGCATCTCGGCCGACGCGTTCGCCTTCTACGGCACCGCCCTCACGGGTGCGCTCGAGCAGCGGGCCAGGTGGAAGCGCGGGGTCGCGCTCGTCGAGGGCGCCCTCGGCGACGCCGTCGGCAAGGTGTACGTCGAGCGGCACTTCCCGCCGCACGCGCGCGCTGCGATGGACGACCTCATCGCGAACCTCGTGGCCGCGTACCGCGCATCCATCGAGACGCTCGAGTGGATGAGTCCCGCGACGCGCCAGGCGGCGCTCGAGAAGCTCGAGCTGTTCACGCCGAAGATCGGCTTCCCCGTGCGCTGGCGCTCGTACGACGCGCTCGAGATCGGCGACGACCTCGTCGCGAACGTGCAGGCGGCCGCGGCCTTCGAGCACGACCGCGAGCTCGGCAAGATCGGCAAGCCCCTCGACCGCGACGAGTGGTTCATGGGGCCGCAGACGGTCAACGCGTACTACAACCCCGGGTTCAACGAGATCGTCTTCCCCGCCGCGATCCTGCAGCCGCCGTTCTTCGACGCCACCGCCGACCCCGCCGCGGCGTACGGCGCGATCGGCGCCGTCATCGGCCACGAGATCGGCCACGGGTTCGACGACCAGGGCTCCCGCTACGACGGCGAGGGGCGCCTGCGCGACTGGTGGACCGAGGACGACCGTGCTCGCTTCGAGGAGCGCACGAGCGTCCTCATCGCCCAGTACGACGCGCTCTCGCCTGCCGCCGCGCCCGACCACAGCGTCAACGGCGCGCTCACGATCGGCGAGAACATCGGCGACCTCGGCGGGCTCGGCATCGCGTGGAAGGCGTACGAGTTCTTCCTCGACGGCGCCGAGGCTCCCGTCATCGACGGGCTCACCGGCGCGCAGCGGTTCTTCCTGTCGTGGGCGCAGGCGTGGCAGCTGAAGATCCGAGCCGAGGAGGCCATCCGCCTCGTGTCGATCGACCCGCACTCGCCCAACGAGCACCGCACGAACCAGATCGTGCGCAACATGGACGCGTTCTACGACGCGTTCGACGTGCGCGAGGGCGACGCGCTGTGGCTGTCGCCGGAGGCGCGCGTCACGATCTGGTGAGCGTGGAGGACGGCCGCGGCCGCGCGTCGATAGCACGGCGCGCAGCGGGTGTCGACCGCCCAGGCGTCACACGGCCGCTCCTCGCTAGGGTTGGTCCGTCGGGGGATGCACCAACGCCCCCGGTTCGGTGACGACGGGAGACGACATGCGCGGCAAGATCCTCTTCGTGGCGGGAATCGGCGTGGGCTACGTGCTGGGCGCCAAGGCCGGCAGGCAGCGGTACGAGCAGATCGCCGCGACCGCGGACAAGCTGTGGAACTCGAAGGCGGTGACGAAGCCGCGCGCCGAGGTGCAGCAGTTCGTCGAGACGCAGACGCCGAAGGTCGTCGACGCCGCCACCGACGCGGCGACGAAGGCGATCCGCAAGGCCACGCGTCGCCCGAAGGAGTCCTGATGGCAGAGCGCCGGTCGCTCCCCGAGCTCCTCGCGGAGGTCCCGACGCTCGTCGTCAACCTGTTCCGCGCCGAGCTCGAGAACCTCCAGTCCGAGGTCAAGGGCAAGGTCGCGAAGCTCGGCGTCGGCGGCGCGCTCCTCGCAGTCGCGGGCGTCATGGCCGTGTTCATGCTCGGCTGGATCCTCGCGGCCGTGAACGGCCTGTGGCAACTGCTGTTCGCCGAGTGGGCGGCCGCGCTGCTCACGGCGGCGTGCCTGCTCGTCATCATTGGCATCCTCGTGCTCGTCGGCATCCCGCTGCTCAAGCGCGGTGCGGCCTTCAAGGAGATGGAGTCGCTCGACTCGATCAAGGACGACGTGAACATGGTGCGCGGCCTCGGCCACGCCGCCGACGGCACGTCGCCGCTCGACGACCTCCCCACCACGACCCGCACGGACGGAGCCCCGCGATGACCGATCAGCCAGACGTCGACCGGCAGCGCGACGAGCTGCGTCGTGCCCTCGAGGAGATCGAGGACCGCGTCAACCCCGCGAAGGTCGCCGATCGCACGCGGCAGCGCTTCGACGAGGACCCCACGCCCTTCCTCGCGGCTGCGGGCGGCGTGGTGCTCGCGATCGCGGGCGTCGTCACGTTCCTCATCCTCCGCCGCCGCTAGGCGCTGCTCGACCCGCAACCTGCATTCGCGTCTCGCAGGCGATCGCGGGGGTGCGAGGGAAGATACCCCTCGGACCCCCGCGATCGCCTGCGAGACGCGAATCGGCAGGAGTGCGGAGGAGGCGCGGCGCCGCAGCGCTCAGTCGCCGGAGCCCGGCAGGTGCACCGAGAGGGTGAACTCCTTCGCCGGCTGCGCAGAGGCGTCGGCGCGCTCGCCCTCGAGGCCGAGCGTGCGGTAGAAGTCGATCGCGACGTCGCTCGCCTGCCACTGCAGCATGCCGATGCGCGTCTCTCGCTGCGCCCAGTCGCGCACGGCGTCGAACAGCGCGGTGCCCACGCCGCGCCCGCGCACGGTCGGTGCGACCCACAGATCGTGCATGCGCGCGATCGATCGGTCCTGGTGCAGCGCAGGGCCGTAGTCCTGCGCTGCCGCATAGCCTGCGACCTCGCCGTCGACGACGGCGACGAGCACGTGGTGCGTGGGGTTCTCGAGGTTCCACGCCAGTCGCTCGCGATACCGCACGACCTTCTCGTCTGGGGCGTCGTCCGACCCCCAGCGCTGCAGCAGCGGCTCGAGCTGCGCGAGGTCGACGCTCGACGCGAGACGGACCTCGACTGCTGCCATGGGGACAGGATACGCAGCGCATGCTGCGAACGGGTCGGTAGGGAGGCTAGGCGCCGGCGACGGGCTCGACGAGGTAGCGCAGCAGCACGGCACCCTCCGAGAACGCCTGGGTCTCGGCGAGCGCGAGGCGCAGCTCGACGCCGTCCGGCACGAGCCGGCGGCCAGCGCCGAGCGCGACGGGAAGCTGGATGAGCCGCAGCTCGTCGACGAGCCCCAGGCGCAGCAGGTCGTGCACGAGCGCGATGCTGCCGGTCACCACGATGTCGCGACCCTCGCGATCCTTGAGCGCCAGGATCTCGTCGGCGAGCGCATCCCCACCGCGCAGCACCGTCGTGCCCTCCCAGCCCGGATCCTCGAGCGTGCGCGACACGACGTGCTTCTCGACCCGCTGCAGGTGCTCGGTCACGCCGGTCTCGTCGTCGATGCGCTGCGGCCAGAACCCGCGCATCTCCTCGAACGTCACGCGACCGACGAGGAACCCGTCGGATGCCGCCGCGTGCTCGCGCGTCATCGCGGCGAGCTCGCGACCCTGCGCGGTGTCGGCCGTGGGGTCGAACCACCCGCCCTCGCCGTCGATCACGCCGTCGACCGTGATGTGCTGCGTCACGACCAGTCGTCGCATGGTGACCCCTCTCGTCGAATCCGACCCTCGCGTGCATCCCGCGCAGCGGCCAGGGGCTTGCGGCGCACGGGTGACGCCGTCGTCGGGCGTCGACAGCGTGCGGCCTGCTCGCGGCCCGCGACGCTGTGGACACCCGGCACGCGGTGGCGACGCCCAGGGCACGCTCGACAGGATGGGGCCATGCACATGCTCCTGCGGTTCCTGCTCGCCATGCTCGTCCGCGGCAACCGCGCCCCGCGGCTCGCGATCGACGACGTCAGCCGCATCGACCACCGCGTGCAGCTCGTCGACATCGACCTGCTCGGCCACATGAACAACGGCCGCTACCTGTCGTTCATGGATCTCGGCCGCATCGACCTCACGAAGCGCACCGGCATCGCCGCACGCCTCGGCGCGGCGGGCATCCACGCCGTCGTCGGACAGCAGTCGATCGCATACCGCAGGTCGATCGGATTCCTGCAGCGCTTCACGCTCGAGTCGCGCCTCGTGGGTGCCGACGACCGCAGCTGCTTCATCGAGCAGCGCTTCGTGTCGGAGGGGCAGGTGATGGCGCAGGCCATCGTGCGCGGCCGCTTCGTGCAGCGCGGCGTGGGCGCCGTGCGGATGTCGGTCGTGAGCGAGGTGTGCGGGTACGACTTCGAGGCGAACCACCCCGTGCCGGACGCCATCCGGACGTGGGCCGAGTTCTCGGCGCTGCCGGGCGCGAAGGCCGATCACCCGAGCGTCTGGGTCTGAGCAGGCGGGCTCCCTTCGAGGCTCGCTGCGCTCGCACCTCACGGAGCGGGTGGTGGCCGCCGCGGCGGGCACGGGGCCGTCAGGGACGCAGCAGCTCGAGCGCCGCGTGCGCGGCGTTGTGGCCGCCGACGCCCGACACCGCGCCACCGCGGCGTGCACCCGCGCCGGCCATGAGGATGCGCTCGTGGCGCGTCTCGACGCCCCACGCCTCGGCGACCGAGCCTGGCGTCTCGTCGAGCCACGGCCATGCCAGCGCGCCGTGGAAGATGTCGCCGCCCGGCATCGCCAGCGCGTCCTCCAGATCACGCGTCGTCTTCGTCTCGATGCACGGCCTGCCGTGCGCGTCGAGCAGCAGCAGCGGCGCGATCGGCTCGTCGAGCACCGAGTCGAGCGAGCGCAGCACGGCGTCCTGCAGCACCTGCCGCATGCCGTCGCGGTCGGCGCCGTCGAGCAGCCGGTCAGGCGTCTGCAGCCCGAACGCCGTGAGCGTGTGCGCGCCGGATGCGGCCAGCTCGGCGCCCAGGATCGACGGGTCGGAGAGGCTGTGGCAGTACAGCTCGCACGGCAGCGGATCGGGCACGACGCCGGCAGCGGCCGCGTGATGCGCGTCGCCGAGCTGCGTCCACGACTCGTGCACGTGGAACGTGCCACCGAACGCCGCCTCCGCGGCGATGCCGCCGCGCAGCCTCGGCAGCCGCGACAGCACCATGTTGACCTTCACCTGCGCGCCCTCGGGATGCGCGGCGTCCTCGCCGAGCAGGCGTGCGAGCACCTCGGGCGCGACGCCCGACAGCACGAGGTCGAACCCGTCGCGGTGCTCGGCGTCGCCCTCGACCCACTCGACGTCGCCGTCCGGCGTCACGGCCGTGACGGTCGCAGCGGTGCGGATGCGCGCGCCGGCTGCTCGTGCGGCATCCGCGAGGCCACCGGAGACACGCCCCATGCCGCCGATCGGCACGTCCCAGTCGCCCGTGCCGCCACCGATGACGTGGTAGAGCATGCAGCGGTTGCCCGCGAGGCTCGTGCGCAGGGAGTCGAAGGTGCCGATGAGCGCATCGGTCGCGACGACGCCGCGCACGACGTCGTGCGCGACCGCGGCCTCGATGGCCTGCGCGATCGGCGCCTCCACGAGCTCCGCCCAGGCCGACTCGGAGCCTGCGCGAGCCTGCACGTCGGCGCGCAGCGGCAGTCGCTCGGTCATCGTCGGGAAGACCGCCTGCGCGAGCAGCGCGGTGCGGCGGTACAGGGCGGCGAAGCGGTCGGCGTCGCCAGCCGCGCCGATCGCCGCGAACGACGCGCGCGTCGCCTGCGCGTCGCGCTCGTCGACGAGCAGGCCCGCGTCGGTGCCTGGCACGGGCGTGTACGACGAGTACCTGCGGCGAGCGAGCGGCACGCGCATGCCGAGGTCGTCGAGGATGCGCTGCGGCAGCAGGCTCACGAGGTACGAGTAGCGCGAGAGTCGAGCGTCGACGCCGTCGAACGCCTGCGCCGACACGGCGGCGCCGCCGACCTGCTCGAGCCGTTCGAGCACCGTCACGTCGACGCCGGCGCGCGCGAGGTACGCGGCGGCCGCGAGGGCGTTGTGCCCGCCGCCGACGACGGCGACGCGGGCCGTGCGGGGAGCGTGCGCGGTCACAGGGCGACCGTAGCGCGGTGCGCGTGCGCTGCGTCCGCATCCCGTGCCCGCATCCGCGTGCACCGCGAGCGACCGGCGTGCCCGGCACGCCGCTCGCAGGCGGAGGAGGGCAGGGCTGCGCTGCGTACGATGGGCGCATGACGGATGCCCCGCGCGGCGACTCACCCGACTTCGACGAGATCCTTCGGGCGGGCGCGGCCGATGCGGACGCGTTCGCAGCCGAGGCCGAGGCCCAGCCGGTCGACGGTGCGGGGCGCGACGACGACTCGCAGCGATCGTCGGTCGCCGCGAACGACACGGGCGGCATCGAGGACCTCGACGAGCTGTTCGGCGACGACCTCGAGGTGCTCGACGAGCAGCACGCACCGCGCACCGGCGAGGTGCCCGTCGCCGATGTCTCCGCGCCCGCCACGCCGACGGACGCGTCGCCGATGCCCGTCGTCCCGCCGGCCACACCGCCCGTCCTCACCGGCGAGGCGCCACGCGCCGCCGTGGCGGAGGAGCCCTTCTGGCTCGACGACGACGAGCCGGCCGACCCGCCCACGCGCGTGCTGCCCGTGCAGGGTGCGCAGCCTCCCAGCGAGGTCTGGGACCCCATCGCATCCACGCCGGAGCCCGTGACCGCATCCCACGAGCCGGAGGATGCAGCGGCACCGGGCGCAGACAGCGATCCGTGGACGGTCGCGGGGGAGGCGGCGCGCGCCGACGTCGTCGCCGAGCCCGGCGAGCGCGACTGGCAGGTCGTCGAGCCCGTCGAGACCGCGGAGCCGCTCGCTGCGGCGCCCGCCGACGTCGGCACCGAGCGCGTCGGCTGGAAGCTGTCCGACGACGAGCCGGCGCTCGCCGACGAGCCCGTCGCCGCCGACGAGCCCGTCGCCGCCGACGAGCCCCGGTCGGACGACGAGCCCGCCACCGACGACGCGCCGATCGTCGACGACGGCGCACCCGTCGCCGAGCCGCGCGGATGGATGCTGTCGGCCTCCGCCCACGCCCACGGCTCCGCACCCGGCTGGGATGCGATCGCCCGCACGGCGCAGGTCGAGCCGCTCGAGGTCGACCCCGTGCTGCAGGTCGAGCCCGGCAACGGGTTCCAGTCCGTCGAGCCAGCGTCCGCAGCGGGCCCAGGCGCCGACGAGCAGCCCCCGAGCGATGGTGCCACCGACCTCTCGCACCAGCGGCCGACGCCCGACGACGCTGCGGCGTCCGTCGGATCCGTGCATCCGGTCGCGACCGACCCCCACCTGCTCGCTGCGCAGTGGAGCGGCGTGCACGACGCGGGCATGCAGCAGCCGCTGCCGACGAGCACCGCACCCGTGCCGCCGCTGGCGGCCACAGGGCCCGTGCCCCCGCTGGGCGCGACCGGCCCCGTGCCGTCGACGCCCCAGCCCGGCCCGCATCCGCAGGCGCCCGCCGACCCGGCAGCGGCCGCGCGCGCCGCGATCCTGCAGCCCACCGAGCCCGACACCGACGACGAGGTCGCGCAGGCGGCCATCCACCGCGTCCGCGGCTGGCTCGCGCGCGAGGGCCAGCAGCCCAGGCGTCGCGACCGGTCGGCGGAGCGGCTCGCTGGGCTGCTCGCCGACGAGCGCGGCCTCGACTTCGCCATCGGCTTCGTCGACCGCGTCGTGCGTCCGGAGGACGCCGCCGTCTCGGCCCGCGCGTTCGACAGGCTCAGCCGCGAGCTGCCCGACTTCCTCGACTGGTACCTCAAGCTCGGCGTCACGATGGGCGGCGGCTTCGGCGTGCTCGCCCCCGGCGCTATCATCCCCATCGCGAAGCGCGCGATGCGCTCCCTCGTGTCGCACCTCGTGCTCGACGCGACGCCGGAGCGGCTCACGAAGTCGTTCGCGCGCCTGCGTGCGGACGGCACGCGGCTCAACGTCAACCTGCTGGGCGAGGCCGTGCTGGGCGAGCAGGAGGCCGAGCACCGCCTGCGCGGCACCCTCGAGCTGCTGCAGCGCGACGACGTCGACTACGTGTCGATCAAGGTCTCGAGCATGGCGCCGCAGCTGCAGCTGTGGTCGTTCGACGAGACGGTCTCGGCCGTCGTCGAGCGCCTGCTGCCGCTGTACCGCACGGCGGCGACGCAGCAGGGTCCGGGCGGGCTGGCGCCGACGTTCATCAACCTCGACATGGAGGAGTACCGCGACCTCGACCTGACGATCGCGGTGTTCCAGCGCATCCTCGACCGGCCCGAGCTGCGCGGTCTGCACGCCGGGATCGTGCTGCAGGCGTACCTGCCGGACGCATGCTCCGCGCTCGACAGGCTCACGGCCTGGGCGCAGGCGCGCGTCGACGCGGGTGGCGCCCCCATCAAGGTGCGCGTCGTCAAGGGCGCGAACCTCGCGATGGAGCGCGTCGACGCCGCCGTGCACGGCTGGCCGCTCGCGGTGCTGCCGTCGAAGGCCGACACCGACGCGAACTACAAGCGCGTGCTCGTCGCCGCGCTCACGCCGGAGCGCACGCGCGCCGTGCGCATCGGCGTGGCGGGCCACAACCTCTTCGACCTCGCCTTCGCGGTCGAGATCGCCCAGCGCACCGGCACGATCCGCGCCATCGACGTCGAGATGCTGCTGGGCATGGCTGCCGAGCACATCGACGCCATCCGCGCCGACGTGCCCGAGGTGCTGCTGTACACGCCCGTCGTGCGGCCGAAGGAGTTCGACGCCGCCGTCGCGTACCTCGTGCGCAGGCTCGAGGAGAACGGCTCCGGCGAGAACTTCATGTCGGGCATGTTCGAGCTCGGCACCGACCTCGACGTCTTCCTGCGCGAGCGCGACCGGTTCCTCGCATCCATCGCGCTGCTGCACGAGCAGGGGTTCGCGCCGCCGAGCCCGAACCGCATCCAGGATCGCTCCGGCGACCTCGCCGTCGCAGTCGGTCCCGTGCAGGACGCCGGGTTCGAGAACGAGCCGGACACCGACGCGTCGCTCGCGGCCAACCGTGCGTGGGGCAGGCGGATCCTCGAGCGCGCGGCGTCGTCGACGCTCGGCACCCGCACGCTCGAGCTCAACCGCATCGAGGACGTCCCCACCCTCGAGCGCCGCATCGGCAAGGCCGTGGAGGCTGCGGCCGAGTGGGCCGCACGCGGCGCCGACGCCCGCGCCCGCATCCTGCGCGACGCCGCCGTCACGCTCGGCGCCTACCGCGGCCGGCTGCTCGAGATCATGGCCGCCGAGACGGGCAAGACCCTCGCGGAGGGCGACCCGGAGGTGTCGGAGGCGATCGACTTCGCTCGCTTCTACGCCGATCAGGCCGTGCGGCTCGAGGATCTCGAGGACGCGAGGCCCGTGCCCGTCGCCCTCACGGTCGTCACGCCGCCGTGGAACTTCCCGGTCGCGATCCCCGCAGGCGGCATCACCGCCGCGCTCGCGACCGGCTCGGCCGTGATCGTGAAGCCCGCACCGCAGGCGCGGCGCACGGCGGCCGTGCTGCTGGAGGCGCTGTGGGAGGCGGGCGTGCCGCGCGACGTGCTCGTGCTGTGCGACATGGAGGAGGGCGAGGTGTCGAAGCACCTCATCGCCCACCCGTCCGTCGGACGGGTCATCCTCACCGGCTCGTCCGAGACTGCCGCGCTGTTCTCGTCGTGGCGCGCCGACCTGCCGCTGCTGGCAGAGACGAGCGGCAAGAACGGCATCGTCGTCACGCCCTCCGCCGACCTCGACCTCGCGGTCTCCGACCTCGTGCGCAGCGCGTTCGGGCACGCCGGGCAGAAGTGCTCGGCCGCGTCGCTCGGCATCCTCGTCGGCTCCGTCGCCACCTCCGAGCGCTTCCGTCGCCAGCTCGTCGACGCGGTGCAGACGCTGCGCGTGGGCACGCCGCTCGACCCGCGCACGCATGTGGGCCCCATCATCGAGCCCGCATCGGGCCGGCTGCTCGAGGCGCTCACGACGCTCGGCGAGGGGGAGTCGTGGCTCGTCGAGCCGCGCCAGCTCGACGCCGAGGGCCGCGTGTGGAGCCCAGGCGTGCGGGTGGGCGTGCAGCCGGGCTCGTTCACGCACCGCACCGAGTTCTTCGGCCCGCACCTGTCGCTCATCGCCGTGCGCACCCTCGACGAGGCGATCGCCGTGCAGAACGGCACCGACTACGGCCTCACCGCAGGCATCCACTCGCTCGACGTCGACGAGGTGCACGAGTGGATGCAGCGGGTGCAGGCCGGCAACCTGTACGTGAACCGTGGCATCACGGGCGCGATCGTGCGCAGGCAGCCGTTCGGCGGCTGGCGGCTGTCGCAGGTGGGCCCGGGCGCGAAGGCGGGCGGGCCGAACTACCTGGCGACGCTCGTCGACTGGGAGCCGGTGTTCCAGCCTCCCCGCAAGAACGTGAAGCTCGCGGGCCTGCACCAGCGGGTGTCGAACCTCATCGAGTCGGCGACGCCGCAGCTCGACTTCCTCGAGTTCGATCGCATCCGCGCCGGCGCCAACAGCGACCAGCGGGCGTGGGAGGCCGAGCTCGGTCGGTCGCTCGACGTGTCGGCGCTCGAGGTCGAGCGCAACGTGCTGCGCTACCGGCCGACGCAGACGCTCGTGCGACTCTCCGACGACGGCACGATGGGGCAGCTCGTGCGCGTGCTCGCCGCCGCCGCCAGGGCTCGCGCGACCGTGCGCATCTCGTCGGCGCACGCCCTACCGCCCGCGCTGGAGCGGCTCGTGCGCGCACACGGACCCGTGCTGCGGGTCGAGGAGATCGTCGTCGAGTCCGACGCGGCCTTCCACGAGCGGCTGCGCTCCGGCGCGGCCGTCGCACCCGTCGACCCTCCCGCGCTCGACGAGCGCGGGCACGAGGCGCACGATGGGCTCGTGCGCTCCGGCGAGCCGACGAGACGCATCCGCCTGTGCGGCTCCGATGCGGGGCTGCGGCCCCTGCTGGCCGGCAACCCGACGATCGCCGTCTACGACGCGCCCATCACGGTCGAGGGGCGCCTCGAGCTCATGCCGTTCCTGCGCGAGCAGGCCGTGTCGATCACGGCGCACCGCTTCGGCAACCCAGACCGGGAGCTCGCGACGCTCGAGGTGTGACGGGCGACCGCGTCGCCAGGCGGCGCGCGTCGGCGTGCACGAGGTGACGGTCGGGAGCGAGTCGGCAGCGCGGGTCAGCGCGCGGGCCCATCTCCGCGCAGCGGCGGCGTGGGCGCCGCGTCGCCCGCGAACGCATCCACGTCGCCGTCGTCGATCGCGACGGGCTTCGGGGAGACGGGGATGAGCAGCGCGAGGCCCGCGAGCAGCACGATCACGATGCCGATGATGCCGAAGCGGGTGTCGGAGAAGATCGTCACGAAGATCCCGAACAGCGTCGGCGCGAGGAACGACACCGCGCGCCCCGTCGTCGCGTACAGGCCGAACATCTCGCCCTCGCGTCCTGGCGGCGTGATGCGCGCCATGAACGACCTGGCCGACGCCTGCACCGGTCCGACGAAGACCGTCAGCACGAGGCCGACGACCCAGAACGCCGCCTTGCCCTCGATGAAGATCGCCGAGATGCCCGCCGTCGACAGCACGATGAGCGACGTCATGATGAC
This sequence comes from Agrococcus sp. AC640b, assembly GCF_979255995.1. NCBI lineage: Bacteria > Bacillati > Actinomycetota > Actinomycetes > Micrococcales > Microbacteriaceae > Agrococcus > Agrococcus sp. AC640b. The sequence continues at coordinate 69,357 of NZ_CEEDMM010000008.1, read as the reverse complement.
GGCCTTGGGGCCGAAGCGGTCGTCGGCCCATCCGCCGACGAACGTGCCGGCTCCGGCGGTGACGTTCGCTGCGATCGCGAACAGCAGCACCTCGGTGGCGGTGAACCCGAACACCGTCGAGGCGATGATCGCGCCGAACGTGAAGATGGCGGAGAGGCCGTCGCGGAAGATCGCGCTCGACACGAGGAACAGCAGCGTCTTCGGGTTGCGGCGACCGATGGCGCGGATCGTGCGGAACAGCCGCCGGTACGACTCGGCGACGCTCACGCGCTCGCCGCGCGCCTTCGCGGGCAGCTCGGGCACGGCGACGAGCACGGGGATCGCGAAGATCGCGAACCAGACGGCCGAGATGACGATCGCGAGGCGCACGTCGAGCGCATCGCCGTCGGTGCCGGTCGGGATCTGCAGCAGGCCGTTCGTCGAGGGGTCGCCGAACGGGAACAGGAACAGCACGAGCAGGATGGCCAGCAGCACGATGCCGCCCACGTAGCCCATGCCCCAGCCGAAGCCCGAGACGCGGCCCATGTTCTCCTTCGTGGAGACCTGGTGCAGCATCGCGTTGTAGTTGACGGAGGCGAACTCGAAGAACAGGTTGCCGACGCCCAGCAGCGCCGCTCCCAGCCAGATGTACTCGGGCACCGGCGTCACGAGGAACATCGCGAGCATCGCGACGACGACCAGGCCGGTGTTGATCGCGAGCCACAGCTTGCGGCGGCCCGAGCCGTCGGAGCGCTGGCCGAGGATGGGCGCGAGCAGCGCGACGAGACCGCCTGCGATCGCGATCGCCCACGCGACGACGGCGGCGTTGTCGGCGAGGGCGTTCGTGAGGGCGGCGACGCCATCTGGCGACGGCGTGAACGTCTCGGTCTCGGTGCCCGCCTCCGCGATCGCGGGGTCGACGAACAGGTCGGAGGCGATGTAGCGGCTGAACACGAACGTCGTGACGACGGCGTTGAACGAGGCGGAGCCCCAGTCCCACAGCGCCCACGCGCGTGCGCGCTTGCGCAGGATCCGGTCGTCGACGTCGGCGATGCTCACGGTCCCGAGCATAGGTCGGGTGCCTGCACGCGAAGCGTGCCGACGCGGCGGCGTTCACCCACCGTTCGCCGAGCCCCTCCGCCCATCGTCGGCGCGCCCCCCAGATGTGCGTTTCGCAGGCGATCGCGGGGGTCCGAGGGGTATCTTCCCTCGGCCACCCCTGATCGCCTGCGAAACGCACATGGTCGGGGTGGATGGTGGCATGCTCCACACGTGGACATCACGCAGACGCTCCTCCCCGGCGTGGGGGTGCGATACGACATGACGACGCGCAAGGGCGTGCCCGTCAGCGTCGTCGTGCATCGCGAGGGACCCGCCGACCTCTGCATCTCCAGCAAGCACGACCCAGACGACGTGCGCCTCGCGCTGCACCTCGACGAGGAGGAGATCGACGCGCTCACCGACGTGCTCGGCGCGCATCGCATCACCCAGTCGATGGCCGACGTGACGAAGGCCATCCCCGGTCTCGAGACGGAGCGGCTGCTCGTCGAGGCGGGCACCCCCTTCGTCGCCCGGCCGCTCGGCGACACCCGCGCGCGCACGCTCACCGGCTGCTCGATCGTCGCGATCGTCCGCGCCGACGACGTCATCGCAGCGCCGACGCCCACCGACCTGCTGCAGGCAGGCGACTCGCTCGTCGCCATCGGCTCCAAGGAAGGGCTCGACCAGCTCCGCACGCGCCTGCAGACCGGGTAGGCGCGCGTGCACGACATCTCCGCCCTGCTCCTCGAGCTCGGAGCCGTCGTGCTCGGCATCTCGGTGCTCGGGCTCATCGCCCATCGCGTCGGCATCTCGCCGATCCCGCTCATGCTGCTCGCGGGGCTGCTCGTCGGCGCGGGGTCGAGCGTCGACCTCGCCGCCGCCGAGCCGTTCATCGAGCCGGCCGCCGAGATCGGCGTGCTGCTGCTCCTGCTCATGCTGGGGCTCGAGTTCACCGCGGGCGAGCTCGGGCAGTCGCTCAAGCGGCACTCGACGTCGGGTGCGATCGACTTCCTGCTCAACGCGTCGGCCGGCTTCGTCATCGGGCTCGTGCTGGGGATGCCGTGGCAGGCGGCGCTCGCGCTCGCCGGCATCACGTGGGTGTCGTCGTCGGGCATCGTCGCCCGGCTGCTGACCGACCTCGGCCGCGTCGCCAACCGCGAGACGCCGGCGGTGCTGTCGATCCTCGTCATCGAGGACATCGCGATGGCGATCTTCCTGCCCATCCTCATCGCGGTGCTGACGGGCGCCGCGTGGTGGCAGGCGCTCGGCGCGGTCGCGTTGGCGCTCGCGGCCGTGACGACGATCCTCGTCGCCTCGCAGCGAGCGTCGGGCGGCATCCGCTGGCTGCTGAGCCATCCGAGCGACGAGCAGGTGCTGCTGCGGCTGCTCGGCATCACGCTCCTCGTCGCCGGCCTCACGCAGCTGCTCGGCGCATCCGCTGCGGTCGGCGCGTTCCTCGTGGGCATCGCGGTGCCGCCGTCGATCGCCGAGCGTGCGCGGGCGATCCTCTCGCCGCTGCGAGACCTGTTCGCTGCGATCTTCTTCCTGTCGTTCGGGCTGCCGATCGTGCCGGCCGACCTGCTGCCGGTGCTGCCTGCGGCGCTGCTGCTCGCCGTCGTCACCGCGAGCACGAAGATGCTCACGGGGTGGCTCGCGGCGAAGCGCGACGGCGTGCTCGTGAAGGGGCGTCTGCGTGCGGGCGCGACGCTCATCGCGCGCGGCGAGTTCTCGATCATCATCGCGGCGCTCGCGGTGGGTGCCGGCTTCCCGGAGCTCGGGCCGCTCGCGGCCTGCTACGTGCTCATCCTGGCGATCACGGGCCCGCTGCTCGCGCGCTTCATCGTGCGTGCGCCGCGTCGCGACGAGGCCCTCGCGTAGCCGGAGGGCCCCGGTGTCGATCGGTCGCTCGATGCGCCGGTGCTGGCCGAATCGCGACATCCCGCGACCACTCATCGTGGAGCGGGTCGCAGAGGGTCGGCGCGGCGGTGGCGACGCAGGCGCATCATGGATGCATGAGCCAGAGCCAGGTGCGCAGCATCGCCGCAGCATTCGACGTCGTCGCCGAGCCGTGGCAGCCGCATCGGCTCGCGACCGTGAACGACGCGGACGTGAAGGTCGTGCGCCTGCTGGGGGAGTTCGTGTGGCACAGCCACCCCGACTCCGACGAGCTGTTCGTCGTGCGCTCGGGCACGCTCGTCATCCAGCTGCGCGACGGCGACGTGACGCTCGGCCCGGGCGAGCTCTTCGTCATCCCTGCCGGCGTCGAGCACTGCCCGCGTGCCGACGACCCGGTGGAGGCGATCCTCATCGAGCGCGTCGGCACCGTGAACACGGGCGACGCCGGCGGCGAGCGCACGGTAGAGGCACGCGAGCTCTGACGCCTGGGCGCGTCGAGCGGTCAGGCCGCGATCGAGATGAGCAGCGAGGCGAACACCGCGATGATCGCCGTCGAGTAGGCGAACGCGACGACCGAGTGCACGATCGCGAGGCCGCGCACCGAGCCGCGCACGAGCTGCACGTCCGACGAGGAGAACGTCGTCGACAGCTGCACCGCGAGGTAGACGAAGTCGCGCAGGGTGCGCGGCTCGTCGCCCGGGAACACGAGGGAGTCGTCGTTCGCCCACGAGCGCATGTACTCGACGGCGAACACCGCGACCATGAGCACCCACGTGCCGCCGACGCCGAGCACGCAGATGGGGACGAGCCAGATGCTGCCGTCGAGGTCACCGGTCGCGAGCAGCACGACGGATGCCACGCCGACGAACACGACGATGCTCGCCCACGACCACGGTCCCGAGAGGAAGAGGAAGCGCACGACGCGGCTGCGTTCGTCCGAGCGCACGAGGTGCGCTCGGAGCCGGTCGCCCGTGAGGCCGCGGAAGGCGACGACCGTCATGCCGAGGAAGATCGGTCCGTAGAGGCCGAACCCGATCGCGAGGAACGCGGTCGAGAGCGTGCCCTCCTCGAGGTCGACGCCGGCGCTCGCGCGCAGCAGGGCGAGCGCACCGACGCCGAGCACCATGGCCGCGACGGTCGCGAGGGAGTGACGCACGACCTCGCGATGCGTCTGCTTCGTGCCGCGTGCCATGCGGGCAACCGTATCCGCAGCGAGCGGCGCCCGGCTCCGCGCCCGGCTCAGCGCGCGTTCGAGATGAGCAGCGACGCGAAGACGGCGACGATCACCGTGGAGTAGGCGAACGCGACGATGGAGTGCACCGTCGCGAGTCGGCGTGCCGAGGTCTCGACGAGCTCGACGTCGGACGACGAGAACGTCGTCGACAGCTGCACCGAGAGGTAGACGAAGTCGGAGAACGTCGGGTCGCCCTCACCGGGGAAGCGCAGGGAGGCGTCGTTCGCCCACGCGCGCATGTACTCGACGGCGAACACCGCGACGAGGAGGATCCACGTGCCCACGACGCAGAGCACGCAGGCCGCGAGCAGCAGGAGGCTCTCCGTCGCATCGCCGGTCGCGAGGAGCACGACCGACACGACGCCGACGGTCACGATCGTCGCGGCCCAGGTCTTCGGCCCGCCGAGGAAGAGGAGGCGCACGAGCGTGCGCTGCTCGTCGGAGCGGCGGAGCCGGTCGCGCAGCGCGTCGCCGCCCAGCGCGCCGAACGCGCGCTGCGTCAGCCACAGGAAGATGGGCCCGTAGACGCCGAAGACGAGCGTGACCGAGACGAGCAGCGAGCTCGCGTACTCGATGTCGCGATCGGCGAGCAGCAGCAGCAGGAGGAGCACGAGCGCCACGAGGGTCGCGAGCACGATGGCGAGCGTGTGGCGGACGACGTCGCGGTGCATCCTCGAGGGGGCCTTCGGCATGCGCTCACGGTAGCGGGACGGGGTGCGGCGCACGCTGCCGATGCCCCGCGGATCCTGGGCGGATCCACAGCCGGAGCACCCGCCCAGAACTTGACACGACTCCGCTCAAGGGGCAAGGTTGAGTCTGCACGGCTCAAGTCAGGGTCGCCGCCGTGCATCGGTTCCGGGGGACGAGTTCGCCGCCAGTCATGGGGGGTTGTCGGCGGGCTCCTCCACCGGAATCACGCAGACCAGCAGACATCCGCAGAACCAAGGAGCAGCCACCATGGCACGAGCAGTCGGCATCGACCTCGGCACCACCAACTCCGTCGTCGCATTCCTCGACGCCGGTCAGCCCACCGTCATCGCGAACGCTGAGGGCTTCCGCACCACCCCGTCCGTCGTCGCATTCGCGAAGGACGGCGAGACGCTCGTCGGCGAGCCGGCCAAGCGCCAGGCCGTCACGAACGTCGACCGCACCATCGCATCCGTCAAGCGCCACATCGGCACCGACTGGACGACCGCGATCGACGACAAGCGCTACACACCGCAGGAGATCTCGGCGCGCATCCTCGGCAAGCTGAAGCGCGACGCCGAGACGTACCTCGGCGAGCCCGTCACCGACGCCGTCATCACCGTGCCCGCCTACTTCAACGACGCCGAGCGTCAGGCGACGAAGGAGGCCGGCGAGGTCGCAGGCCTCAAGGTGCTGCGCATCATCAACGAGCCCACGGCCGCTGCCCTCGCGTACGGCCTCGACAAGGGCAAGGAGGACGAGCTCATCCTCGTCTTCGACCTCGGTGGCGGCACGTTCGACGTCTCGCTGCTCGAGGTGGGCAAGGACGACGACTTCTCGACCATCCAGGTGCGCTCGACCGCGGGCGACAACCGCCTCGGCGGCGACGACTGGGACGAGCGCGTCGTCGAGTGGCTCACGAAGAAGTTCAAGGAGTCGACGGGCGTCGACGTCTCGAAGGACAAGATCGCGCGCCAGCGCCTCAAGGAGGCCGCGGAGCAGGCGAAGAAGGAGCTCTCGTCGTCGACGTCGACGAGCATCCAGCTGCCCTACCTCTCGCTCACCGAGAACGGCCCCGCCAACCTCGACGAGACCCTCACGCGTGCCCAGTTCGAGCAGCTCACCTCCGACCTCCTCGAGCGCACCCGCAAGCCGTTCGAGGACGTCATCCGCGAGGCGGGCGTCACGGTCGACGAGATCGCGCACGTCGTGCTCGTCGGCGGCTCGACCCGCATGCCCGCCGTCACCGAGCTCGTGAAGAAGCTCACCGGTGGCAAGGAGCCCAACAAGGGCGTGAACCCGGACGAGGTCGTCGCCATCGGCGCTGCCCTGCAGGCCGGCGTGCTGCGCGGCGAGCGCAAGGACGTGCTGCTCATCGACGTCACGCCCCTGTCGCTCGGCATCGAGACCAAGGGCGGCATGATGACGAGGCTCATCGACCGCAACACCGCCATCCCCACGAAGCGCTCGGAGACGTTCACGACGGCGGAGGACAACCAGCCGTCGGTCGCGATCCAGGTGTTCCAGGGCGAGCGCGACTTCACGCGCGACAACAAGGCGCTCGGCACGTTCGAGCTCACCGGCATCGCCCCCGCGCCGCGCGGCATCCCGCAGGTCGAGGTCACGTTCGACATCGACGCGAACGGCATCGTGCACGTGTCCGCGAAGGACAAGGGCACCGGCGCCGAGCAGTCGATGACGATCACGGGCGGCTCGAGCCTGTCGAAGGACGACATCGAGCGCATGGTGAAGGACGCGGAGGAGAACGCGGCAGCCGACAAGGCGCGTCGCGACGCCGCCGAGACCCGCAACGGCGCCGAGCAGCTGGCCTACTCGGTCGAGAAGCTGCTCGCCGACAACGCCGAGCAGCTGCCCGACGACGTCAAGACGTCGGTGCAGGCCGACGTCGACGCGCTGAAGACGGCGCTCGCAGGCGACGACGACGAGGCGCTCAAGTCGGCGTTCGACACCCTCACCGCGTCGCAGCAGAAGCTGGGCGAGGCGCTGTACCAGCAGCAGGCGCAGCAGCCGCAGGCCGGCGACGCCGGCGAGCAGCCGCAGCCGGAGCAGCCGTCGTCGAGCGACGACGACGTGGTCGACGCCGAGATCGTCGACGACGAGGCTGACGACAGCGAGAAGAAGTAAGTCGGATGGCTGACGACATCCGACCCGACGACGACGCGATCGAGCCCGAGGGCCCCGTGTTCCGCGACAAGCGGCGCATCGACCCCGAGACCGGCGAGGCGCGCCAGAGCCCAGCGGAGGCCCAGGCTGCCGCAGAGGCCGCGGCCGCGGCGCAGGCAGAGGGCCAGCAGGCGCAGGATGCGGGAGCCGAGGCTCCCGCATCCGCCCCCGCCTCGTCCTCCGACGACCTGAGCGTCGAGGATCGCGCGCTGCTCGAGAGCGAGGCCCAGCGCCTCGCCGCCGAGCAGGAGAGCTTCGACGCGCAGATCGCCGCCGCGCAGGACGAGGTGCGCAGGCTGCAGGCCGAGTACGTCAACTACCGCAACCGCGTCGAGCGCGAGCGGGCTGCCGACAAGGCGGCGACGACGGCCTCGGTGCTGTCGGCGCTGCTGCCTGCGCTCGACGACCTCGACCGTGCCGAGCAGCACGGCGACCTCGAAGGCTCGCCGCTGGCCATCGTGGCGCAGAAGCTGCGCGGCTCGATCGCAGGCATCGGCCTCGAGGCCGTCGGCGTCGTGGGCGAGCCGTTCGACACGGCCGTGCACGAGGCGATCGCGCAGCTGCCGAACCCGGAGGTGACCGAGATGGTCGTCGCCGACGTCGTGCAGCGCGGCTACCGCATCGGCGAGCGCCTCGTGCGCGCCGCGAAGGTGGCGGTGTTCGTGCCCGTCGACGCACCAGCAGAGCAGTAGGCCCATGGCGAGCAACGACTGGTTCGACAAGGACTTCTACGCGGTCCTCGGCGTCGCGAAGGACGTCGACGCCGCGGCCCTGAAGAAGCAGTACCGCACGCTCGCACGGAAGTTCCACCCCGACTCGAACCCCGACGACGCGAAGGCGGAGGCGCGGTTCAAGGAGATCTCCGAGGCGTTCACGGTGCTCTCCGACCCGAAGCAGCGCGAGGAGTACGACGCCGTGCGCGCCATGGCGGGCGGGCGTCCGCGCTTCGCGCCCGGCGCGCAGGGCGGCTTCGAGGATGTCTTCGGCGGCATGTTCGGGCAGGGCGGCGGGCCGCGCGTGCAGTACTCGCAGGGCGACTTCGAGGACCTCCTCGGGGGGATGTTCGGCGGTGGCGGTGGCGGTGGCTTCCAGCAGCGCGCGCCGCAGCGGGGCCGCGACGTCACCGCCAACGCGCAGCTCGACTTCGTGTCTGCGGTGCAGGGCGACACCCTCAAGCTCACCGTCGGTGGTCGGTCGATGACCGTGAAGATCCCCGCCGGCGTGCACGATGGCCAGAAGATCCGCATCGCGGGCAAGGGGCAGGCGTCGATCACGAACGGGCAGCCAGGCGACCTCATCGTGACGGTGCAGGTGCGGCCGCACGCCGTGTTCCGCATGGAGGGCCGCGACATCCGCGTCGACGTGCCCGTGACGTTCGCAGAGGCGGCGCTGGGCGCGACGATCGAGGTGCCGACCGTCGGAGGTGGCACCGTGCGCCTCAAGGTCGCGCCCGGCACGCCGTCGGGTCGCGTGCTGCGCGTCAAGGGCAAGGGCGTGGCCTCCAAGCAGGGGCCCGGCGATCTGCTCGCGACCGTGCAGGTCGCGGTACCGTCGCACCTGAACGCCAAGCAGCGCGAGTCGCTCGAGGCGTTCATGGCGGCCTCCGGCGACGAGTCGCCGAGGGACGACCTGCTGTCGAAGGCGAGGTGAGCGTGGGACGCATCCCGGAGGAGCTCGACGAGACGAGCCCGATCTTCTCGATCGCGGCCGCCGCCGAGCTCGCGGGGATGCATCCGCAGACGCTGCGCCAGTACGACCGCATCGGCCTCGTGCAGCCGCAGCGCACCGCAGGCAACACCCGCAGGTACGCGATGCGCGACATCGGGCAGCTGCGGCAGGTGCAGCTGCTGTCGCAGGAGGGCGTGTCGCTCGAGGGCATCCGTCGCATCCTCGATCTGTCGAACGAGGTGCGCAGCCTGCGGGAGCGTGTGCGCGAGCTGGAGGCGACGCTCGCCGACCAGGTCATCGACCGCCGCGGCCGCGTGTTCGCCGCCGGGGTCGAGGGCGTCACGTCGATCCGTGCCGGTGCACGGCCGACGAAGCGCAACCAGGTCGTCGTCTGGCGTCCGCTGCACCGCGGCTGACCCGCACGATCCGCCGCGCGATCGTGCAGCGGATCGGCCGCTGCACGGGTGCATGATGGTGCCGTGACCGACAGCACCGCGACCGAGCCGCCAGAGCCGACCCGTCCGCTGCCCGATGCGATCGGGAGCGAGCCCGTGGCCGCGCCGGCGCGCCCGGTCTCGGCACCTCCTGCGACCTCGGGTGGAGGCAGGGCTCGCGCGGGATCGGCGGAGCCCGCGGCGACGGCGACGAGCCGCGACGCGGCTGCCCAGCGGCAGCCGACGCCGCTCACCCCGGAGCGCAGGGCCCGCCGCGGGGCGGTCGTCGCCGGCGCCATCGCGCTGCCGCTCGTCGCCGCGGGCCTCGTGCTGCTGGCCGTGCCGCTCGCGATCTGGCAGCTCGCGACGATCGTGAAGACCATCGTCGTCGTGATCGCGAATGCCGTCTCCGGCTCGGGTGCCGCGTCGGATGCGAACTCGACCCTCGCCTCGATCGACCCCGACGCCATGTCGGGCCTCACGCTCGCGTCCGCGATCGTCGGTGCCGTGCTGCTCGTCGCCGGCCTCGTGGTGAGCGTGCTCGTGCTGCGCGCGCACGGCGTGCAGCGGCCCGCGATGGTCACGGTGGTCGCCGTGCCGATGGGCTCGCTGGTCGCCGCGATCGTCACCGCGACGGTCGGTGCGCTCGGAGGCCTGCTGTTCGGCACGAGCGACACCGTCAGCCAGGTGCTCGGCAACGCCGCGGTCGGCATCGCCCTCACGGCCATCGCATCCGGCATCGCGACGATCGTCACAGGCGCCCTCGTGTGGCTGTGGATGCGCAGCGTGCTGCACGATCGGCCCGCCGCCGCAGAGCGCTGACGCGCCGCGACGTCCAACGCGATGCGAGCCAGCGTCTCACTGCGTGTCCAGCGACCGGCGGTAGCGTCGCCGTCGTGAGCGAGCTCGAGGCACCGCCGCCGCCAGGCAGCGACACCCCGGTGCCCAGCGACGTCGTCGCGGCGCCCCGCCGCCGTCGCGCCACCGCCTCCGCACCCGACGGCCTCGTGCCGACGACGGCGCTCGAGCGGCGCGCCGAGCGTCGTGAGCGAGCACGACGAGCGCGAGCGCTCCCACCGCCCGTGGTGCAGCCCAGGCCCGCCGCCCCGCTGCCGGGTCCCGTGATGCCGGGCGCCGTGCCGATGCCCGGCTACGCGCCCCAGCCCGGGCACGCGCCGCAGCCCGGCTACGCACCGCCTGGCTACGCACCGCTCGCCTACGCGCCGTCTGGCTACGCGCCGCCTGGCTACGCACCGCCTGGCTACGCGCCGCACCCTGGCTACGCGCCGCACCCTGGCTACGCGGCGCCCGGCTACGCGCCGCCCCGCTACGCACCGACGTACGCCCCGGTTCCACCCCTGCCGCCCAAGCGCAGGCTGACGCGCGTGCAGACGCGCGCGGCGCTGCTGGGCTCGCTCGTCGGCCAGACGCTGCTCGCGCTCGCGACCCATCTGCTCGTCGCCTCGTGCGTCGTGCTGCTGCTGTGGGGCACGTTCGGCGAGGGCGGCACCGACGGCATCGAGGCCCTCGAGGCCGACAGCCTCACCGACGTCGTGGCGTTCTGGGCCGAGCCGGAGCGCATCCCGATCACGCTCGTGATCGTGCTGCTCGTCACGGGTGCCATCGCCGCGGGCGGCTGCGTCGCGAGCGTGCTCTGGCACCGTGCCGCAGGACTCGCGGGCATCAAGCGCTCGATCGCGCTCGCCTACGTGACGACGACGGGCATCGGCGGCATGATCGGCGTCGTCGCGTGGCCGACCCTGGCCATCGCCGGGCTGTTCGCGAGCCTCCTGTCGTCGGCGGCGCTCACCGTCGGCTCGATGTGGGGTGCGCTGTTCCTCGGCCTCGCCGTGGGCGTCGTGCTCACGGGAGCCGTCGGCATGCTCTTCGGCTGGATCTACCTGCTCGCCTTCCGCCCACGGCCCACGTGGGCGCAGATCGAGGCCGAGCGTCGGCAGGCCGAGCTCGACGCCGAGCGTCGAGCGCTCGAGGCCGACGCGGCGGAGCTCGCGAGGGTCGACTGACGTGACGCCGGGTGTGCAGCGTGCGCCGCGCGCGCAGCGGCCGCGACGGCCGGCGCTGCCGCCGGACGTGCGACGCGCGGCCCGCGCGGCAGGCGGGTGGGGGCTGCCGCTGTGCTCGGCGGGCGTCAACCTCGTCGTCGCGCTCTCGGCCGTGGCGGTCGTCGTGGCCATCGCGCGCTGGTTCCTCGTCGAGCTCGTCGCCGGCTCCGACGGCATCGAGGACGCCGTCGCAGGCTGGCTCGCGAGCATCGACCCGACGCCGTGGATCGTCACGGTCGTCGTCGTCCTCCTGCTCGCCTCGGGCGTCGCGGCGCTCGGCGTGCTGACGAGCGTGCGCATCCTGCGCCGTGCCGGCATCGTCGCCGCGTGGCCGATCACGTGGTGGTGCTGCGGGGTGGGCACCGTGGTGCAGGCGGCTCTGAGCATCGCGGCGAGCGGCGTCACCGCCGCGCTGGGACTGCTCACGGGCGGCGTGGGCCTCGGCATCGCGATCGTGCTGTACCTCGCGACGTCGACGCTGCTCACGGCGATCGTCGGCTACGTCGCGGGGCCGCGACTGTGGATGGCGCGCACCCAGCGCGTGCTCGCGCGGCAGGGTGACGGCGGTCTCGCACGCAGCGACGTCGCGCACGGCGGCATCGCACCGTGGATCCCGCAGACCGCACCGATCGCTCCGACCGATCCGGGCCCACCGTCCTCGCTCGGCTCCGGAGGCGCCCGATGACCGCCGACGCGGCAGCCGTCGACCCCGAGGGTCGATCGGCAGCAGCATCCGAGGCATCCGCGCTGCACGCCGCGGCGACGTGCTCCGCGCACCGGGCGCCGTGCCGTTCGTGCGGCAGCCGCTCCGGTCAGCGCACGCGTGCGCCCGGTTCGAGCGGGATGCCGAGATCCCGCCGGACGAGGAGGTGGATCGTCAGCGCGGCGCGAGGCGCGAGAGCTCGCGGCGGATGGCGCGCGGCCGCAGCGGGCGGCATCCCGCATCCGTCAGCGCGCGCACGATCGTCGGCTCGCGACGCGCGAGCATGAGGCCGCGGCGTACGAGGAACGTCGGGCTCTTGCGGCGCTCGCGCAGATCGCGGAGCAGCCGGAACGCCATCGTCGTGCCCCGCGGACGACGCACCGCGATGGCGTCGAGCAGCAGCCCGCGTGCGAGCGCGGGCGCGACGACCTCGCTCGCGAAGATGCCCTCGGCGACGAACGCGGGCGCGTCGCCGAGCGCGAGGGTGCGCCAGCCGACGCGGTCGCTGCGTGCGATGTCGTAGTCGGGCACCCTCGTCGCACCCGTGGTCGCGAGCTGCTCGATCGCAGCGATCGCGTCGGGCAGATGCCAGGAGCCCGGGTGGTCCCAGTCGACCTCGCCGGTGTCGAGCAACGGCAGCTCGGGATCGCCGGCGACGCGATAGAAGTCGTCGAGGCGCAGCACCGGCAGCCCCGACGCCTCGGCGAGACGCGACTTGCCGGAGCCTGAGGCGCCGCCGATGAGCAGCATCCGTGCTCTCGGCGTCGCCATGGGTGCATCGGCCGCGTCGTCGGAGGGCGCTGGCGCGTCGGGCATGGACTCCATGATCCCATGCGCGCAGCCGCGAGCGGGATCATGGCCGCGCCCGTGCCGCATCCCGATCGGTCGCATCTCTCGCAGACGCGCTGTACCCCGTCTCGTGACCGCGCGCGACATGTCGTCTAGCATCGCCGGGATCGCGCTCACGCGAGTCCAGCACCCGTCGCCGCGGCGACACGCCGCTGTCACGTTCCCGAGGGATCCTCGTCCTCTCTGTGACGGATGATGCCCCGCCGTGCTGCGACGGGCGTCGGGACCGCAGGATCTCGACCGAGGAGTTGACGTGGTAGCCACCACAGGAGTTGCCGGCATGCCAGGGAGGCCGCGTGCGCGGCGCTGGACGAGCATGCTGACCGCAGCCCTGCTGGCAGCAGGCAGCCTCGTGTCCCTCGCGACCGCCGCGGCAGCGCCTGCCCAGGCGGCGCAGCCCGGCTTCGAGTGCACCGCCGACGCGGTCTACGCCACGAGCAGCGCCGGACAGATCTCGAGGGTGCAGGCATCCACCGGCGCGGTCACGCCGAACGGCGCCTTCACCGTCCCGGCTGGCAACACGGTCAACGCGCTCGCGATCGGCGAGGGTGGCGGCCGCTACGCGTACGGCTACGACCGCACTGCAGGCCAGGTGCTGCGCTACGACGCGCAGACCGAGACGACGCAGGCGTTCGCAGGCGTCCCCGGCAGCTTCGCGACCATCGCAGGCGCCATCGACCCGGCGACCGGCATCTACTACTTCGCCACCGGCGGACCGACGTGGACGCTCTACGCCTTCGACACGACGACCCACGTCGTCATCGGCCAGGTCGGCACCATCAGCGGCCTCGCCGCCAACGGCGACATGGCCTTCGACTCCGTCGGCAACCTCTACGTCGTGTCGAACGGCAACGCCGCCGCACCCGGCGCCTTCGCTCGCATCGACGCTCCCATCGCGACGACGGCGGGCTCGGTCGCGTACGCGGCGACGCCCATCGCCCAGACGCCAGGCGGGCTCGGAGAGTACGCGTCGCTCGCGGTCGTCGCCGACGGCAGCATCGCGATCGGTGCAGGCACGACCGTCACGCGCGTCGCCCCCGAGACCGGTGCGACCCTCTCGCAGACCACGGCGGCCGTCCCCGGCTCCCTCGCCGACATGGCCAGCTGCGCCTACCCGAACATCCTCGTCGTGCAGAAGGACCTCCCTGAGGGTCGCTACCTGCCGACGGACCAGTTCCGCGTCGAGGTGACTGGCGAGGGGTCGCAGACGGCCTCCGTCGGCACCACCGAGGGCGTCGACGACGGCGTGCAGGACCTCGCGAACGAGGTCGCAGGCCCCATCCTCGGGCTGGACGGCGTCGCGGGCACCTTCACGGAGGTCGGCGTCGGCACGACGGACCTCGCGAACTACGCGACGACCTGGCAGTGCGTCGACATGGCGACCGGCGCGACGGTCGCGAGCGGCACCGGCACGACGGGCTCGGTCGACGTCGCAGCGGGCCCCGTCGCCGCCGAGGTGCACTGCACGTTCACGAACATCCCCCTGCGTCCCTCGCTGTCGTTGGACACGTCCGTCGCCGAGCTCGTCGACGCCGACGGCAACGGCTCCACCGACGCCGGAGACGGGATCCTCTGGCAGTTCACGCTCACGAACACCGGCACGACGGTGCTCGACGACCTCGTCGTCGACGACGACGTGCTCGCGGCAGCAGGCATCGGCGTGACGTGCGACCCCGCGACGCTCGCTCCCGGAGCCTCGGTCACGTGCACCGCCGATGCCGCGTACGCGATCACCGCGGCCGACGTCGTCGCAGGCCAGGTCGTCAACACGGCGACGGCGACCGGCGTGCCGCCGACGCAGCCGCCGGTCACGAGCCCGCCGGACACCACCGTGACCCCGGTCGGCGGCGACGAGGTCGAGGAGGCCGACCCCGAGTCGGGCACGGCCGTCACCCTCGGCGACACGATCACGTACACGCTGACGATCACGCAGACCGGCACGGGGCCCGTGCGCGGCGCGACGCTCGTCGACGACCTCTCCGACGTGCTCGACGACGCGACGCTCGGCGCCGATGCCGTGGCGTCCGCGGGCACGCTCTCGTTCGACGCGGCCGCGCGAACCCTGCACTGGACCGGGGACCTCGCCGTGGGCGACGTCGTGACGCTCACCTACTCGGTGACGGTCACGGGCGCGAGCGGTGCGAGGCCGCGAACGCCGTGACGAGCGCCGGCTGCGCACACGCGTGCACGGCCGAGCATCCCTCCGGGGCGTACGAGGTCGTGAAGGGGTCGGATCCAGCCTCAGGGCCGTCGGTCGTCGAGGGTGACGTCCTCGGTCACGGTCGCGGCAGCCGGCGACACGGTGCACGAGACGGGCGACGACGTCGCGACGAAGGACGCTGACCCGGCATCGGGTCTCGCGGCGAGGGAGGGGCGAGCGGTCGGCTCGCCCCGCCTCCGCGGCAGGATGGCGCGGCGTCGTCACGATCGCCGTCGCCGCTCGTCATGGGTGCAGGAGGGTACAAGCCTCCTGAGCCGAGGGCCCACGTGGACAACTTCGCGATGTCGATCGCCTGCGACGCGTGCGGCGCGTGCGCGGTGGTCGCGCGCGCGAACCTCGACGACGTGCTCGACGAGGATCCGAGCATCGCAGCGCTCCTCGAACCGCTCTGGCAGCGCGGCTGGGTGCACGACGCGGTCCACGGCTTCGTGTTCTGCTCCGACGCCTGCGCTCGAGCGCACGGTGTCGACGAGCGCCCGGACGACCGGTGGCTGCGCTGGGCGCTGCAGGATCCGGCGTGAGGCACCCCCTCGTGTCGGAGCGCCCGCGGAGCGCGACGACGTACCCCCCTCGCGCACGTGCCAGCGACCTCCCCGGCACGGTCTGCGACCATGCACGATGGAGGGGTGGGATGCAGCATGCGCACGGCGCCGGTCGCAGCGGTCGTCAGGTGGTGACGTCCGATGACGCCTGACGAGCGTGCAGTGCTCGACGACCTGACCGCGCGTGCTCGAGCTGGCGACGCGTCGGCGCTCGGGGCGATGTTCGGGCGGCTGCAGCCCGTGCTCGTGCGCATCGCGCAGCGCGAGATCGGCAGGAGCCACGCGCACCTCGACGCCGACGACCTCGCCTCCGACGTCATGCTGCGGCTCATCGAGCGGTTCCAGGCGGGGCAGGGGCCAGACGACAACCCCCTCGCGTACCTGGCGCGCGCCATCCGCAACCGGGTGATCGACGTCCGCAGGTCGGCAGCGAGCCGCGACGTCGGCTCCGACGACTTCGCCGAGCTCGCGGACGCCTACGCGCGCATCGAGGATGCCGACGAGCAGCACCGCGTCGACGTCGAGGACGACCTCGCGGTCGTGCGGCTCGCGATGTCGCGGCTGCCGAGGCGGCAGCAGGTCATCCTCACCGCCGTCGCGGTCGAGGGCATGCGCCCGCGAGAGATCGCGGCGAGCACGGGCGTCGCGGCCAACACGGTCTCGGCGACGGCGAGCCGCGCACGCAAGGCGCTCGCGGTCGAGGTGCGTCGTGCGCTGCTCGAGGCCGAGGGAGTCGACGCATGCGAGGCGCACCGCGACGCGCTCGCGACCGAACGGCCCGCGGCAGCGGCGGCGCTCGCCCACCTCGAGGAGTGCGCGCGGTGTCGTGGCGCGCTCGCCCGCTTCGCCGCGCTGCCGTCGTTGCTCGCGATCGTGCCGCTGGCGGTGCTGTCGGGCTTCGTGGGCGAGACGGCCGCGGCGAGCGCGGCGAGCGGAGCCGCGGCCGCGGCGCCGGGTGGGACCGCGCTGGCTGCGGCAACGGCGCCGGTGCCTGCGGCCGCGGGCAGGACCGGGCGACGCGTCGGACTCGCCGCCGCGGGCCTCGCGCTGCTCGCGCTGCTCGCGGTGTGCTTCGCGCTCCTGCTGCAGCCGGATGCCGTCGAGTCCGACGGGGCAGACGACGCCGACGCCGCGTCGCCCACCGCCGAGGCGGGAGGCGACGCGGCCGATGCTCCCGCGACCCCGATCCCGACCGCGACCGCGACCGATGATGCGGCCGACGCCAGCGACGCGCCGTCGGCGGGCGCATCCGCGAGCCCGGTCGGGCTGGGCATCGACGTCACCGTCGGTGCAGGCACGACGACCATCGCGGTCGCCCTCGACCTCGAGGCCGGCGCCACCGTCGAGGGGCTGCTGGTCGCGCTGCCGTCGTCGATGCGGATCGTCGACGCCGGCGACTGGGAGTGCCCGAGCGGGGCGGGCGGTGGCACGTGCACCCCGGGCTCGCACACCCCGGGCTCGGCGACGATCGTCGTGGGTGCCGTCGATGGTGCTGCCGCCTCCGGCGAGGCGACGATCGAGGTGGCCGTCGTCGCCGAGGGCATCCGCGCCGAGGTGTCGTCGACGGGCTCGATCGTCGTCGAGCCGTGAGCGCGCGCTACGGCACGTCGAAGCGGCCCACGACGATGCCTGCCTCCTGCCCGCCTCCGAGGCCCGGCGCCTCGAGGATGCCCTCCCATCGGTAGGTGCGTCCGATGGCCTGGACGGTGACGACCCAGCTCGTCTGGTCGATGCCGCAGTCGGCGTAGAGGTTGAGCCGCACCTCGTACTGGCCGGAGGGTGCGTCGCCGGTCGGCCACGTCACGTTCTCGTTGCGGATGCCGTCGATCTGGCACGACGGGTTCGAGTCGAGGTCGAGCTCGCCGCCGGACGGCGAGGTCGTCGAGCCGTAGTAGATGGTCTCGCCCTCGGGGTCGACGACGTACAGATCGGCGTCGACATCCTCGTTCCACGACACGCTCACCTGCACGTCGCCCGTGCCCACCTCGACGATCGAGATGTTGGTCGCATCGGTGGCGCTCACGGTGCCCGAGGCGTCGACGACGGCGATGACCGCCGAGAACTCGGTCGACGGCGGCGTCTGCGACACCGTGACCACGATCGAGGTGCTCGTCGTGGGTGCCGCCAGGTCGATCTCGTACGAGCCCGGCCACGCGGTCGGGGTGGTCGACGACGCACCCGTGGGCCCCGCGCCGACGAGCACCGACTGGAACGGCTCGTTCGACGACACGACGATCTCGACGCTGCCGCCGTTGACGGCGATCGCGGCGTCGGTGACGGTGACGGCGTCGCCGGGGCCGGGCTCGACGGCGTCGCCGACGGTCGCGCCGACGCTCGCTCCACCGTCGGCCGTCGCGGACGTCAGGTAGTCGTCGAGCCGAGCGTCGGCAGGCGCCTGGGTCGACGGCGTCGTGCCGGTGGGGCCCGGGTTCGGGCTCGGCGGCGAGGGGATGCCGGGGATGCAGCCGGTGAGCGCCACGACGGCGGCGAGGATCGCTGCGACGTGGACGGCGGGGTGGCTGCGGTGGCTCGTGCGCATGGCGCGAGCGTAGGCCGCGAGGCTGGACGCGCGCATCGACCTGCGCGGGTCGCTTGACGGGGGAGCCGCGCGCCCCGTACCGTGACCTCACTGACAACGATGTCAGTCACGGCTCCAGGAGTTCCCATGCTGCACCGTCGCACCGCGCCGTCCCGTCGCACCCTCGGCCTCCGCGCGCCGCTGGCCGCACTGCTTGCCGCAGTGCTCGTCGCACCGCTCGTCGGCCTCGACGCCGCGGCGCCGGCCGTCGCCGCCGACCCGCCGTTCACGACGTCGTTCGAGACCTCCGACGTCGCAGCGCACCCCGTGCCGCCGTCGGAGGCGTACGAGCCCCCCGTCAACGTGCAGGGCTCCACGCTGCCGCCCTCGAGCCTCGTCTCGCAGCTCTCGGCCGTCACGGCCTCGAACGAGAACGCGCCGAACGAGACCGCGGCACGACTCTTCGACGGGGACCCGGGCACGAAGTGGCTCGCACGCTCCACCACCGCGTGGGTGCAGATGGACTTCGCAGCCCCCGTCACGGTGCTCACCTACGCGCTCACGACCGCCAACGACTCCGCCGACCGCGACCCCAGGGCGTGGACGCTGCAGGGCTCGACCGACGGCGAGACCTGGATCGACGTCGACGCGCAGTCCGGCCAGCTCGACGGCGCCGCGCGCTTCGCGACGTCGACGTACGCCCTCGCAGCGCCCGCGACGTACGTGCACTTCCGGCTGCAGGTCACCGAGAACCACGGCGCGACGCTGCTGCAGCTCGCCGACCTCGACCTGCGCGGCGACGACGCCGGCGCGACCGCGACCCCCATGCTCACGTCGCTCGGCGCGGGACCCACCACGGGCTACAACATCGCATCCGGTCGCGGCTTCGACGGCGTCGCCGCCGTGCAGTACCGCGGCCAGCACATCGGCGACGGTCCCGCGTCGAGCACGAACGTGCTCGTCGACGACCTCGACGTGCCGATCGCCGCCGACACCGAGCTCGCGTACGCCGTGCTGCCGACGCTCTACGGTGCCGACCTGCAGTACCCCTCGACGTTCATCGCACTCGACCTCGTGATCGAGACGGCGGCGGGCGAGACCGTGCGCATGTCGGGCGCGCAGCTCGTCGACCAGTACGGCTTCTCGGCCACCGCTGCAGGGCAGGGGGCGGCGAAGTCGCTCTACGCCGACCAGTGGAACCGCATCCGCGTCGACCTCGGCTCCTTCGCGGGCGGCACGGTCACGCAGGTGCTGCTCGCCTACGACAACCCGGGCGGCAGCGCGGGCACCCGCTTCTCCGGATGGGTCGACGACGTCTCGATCGCCGCCGCGAGCCCCATCGACGCCGCCACCGTGCTCGACCTCGTCGACACCCGCCGTGGCACGAACTCCTCCGGCGGCTTCTCGCGCGGCAACAACATCCCCGCGACCGCCGTGCCGAACGGCTTCAACTTCCTCGTGCCGATGACGAACGCGACGTCGCAGACGTGGCTGTACGACTACGCCTCGCGCAACACCCCGCAGAACCTGCCCGCCCTCGAGGGTCTCGGCATCTCGCACGAGCCGAGCCCGTGGATGGGCGACCGGGCGCAGCTCGCGTTCATGCCCAGCCTCGACACCGGCACGCCCTCCGGCACGACCGCATCTCGCAGGCTGCCGTTCTCGCACGACGACGAGATCGCACGTCCCGACGAGTACTCCGTCGCGTTCGCGAACGGGCTCACGGCGTCGATGACCCCCAGCGACCACGGCGGCGTCATGCGCTTCGCGTTCCCCGACTCCGCGAGCGTCGGCACCGTCATGGTCGACCAGGTCGCGGGAGCCTCGGGCCTGCAGATCTCGGCCGACGGCATCGTGACCGGATGGGTCGAGGGCGGCTCCGGGCTCTCGGCAGGCCACTCGCGCATGTTCGTGTACGGCACCTTCAGCGAGGCTCCCGTCGCGACCGGCATGGCATCGAGCCGCGCGTCGGCCGCGTGGGGCCGCTTCGACACCGGCGATGCGCCGCTCGAGCTGCGCTTCGCCACGTCGTTCATCTCGCTCGACCAGGCGCAGCACAACCTCGACCTCGAGGTCGCCGGCGTCACGTACGACGACGTGCGCGCGTCGGCCCGCGACCAGTGGATCGAGCGGCTCGAGGTCGTCGACCTCTCGGCATCGGATGCGACGGAGGCCGAGCTCGTGAGCTTCTACTCGGGCCTCTACCGCCTGAACCTCTACCCGAACTCGCAGTCCGAGAACACCGGCACCGCAGCCGAGCCGCGCTGGCAGTACGCCTCCCCGGTGCGCCCGCAGGACGGCGACGCGACGGCGACCGAGACGAACGCGCAGATCATGGACGGCCAGATCTACGTCAACAACGGCTTCTGGGACACGTACCGCACGGTCTGGCCGCTGTACTCGCTGCTCTACCCCGAGGTGACCGAGCGGCTCGTCGACGGCTTCGTGCAGCAGTACCGCGACGGGGGTTGGATCGCGCGCTGGTCGTCGCCCGGATACGCCGATCTCATGACCGGCACGTCGTCAGACGCGTCCTTCGCCGAGGCGTACACCTCGGGCGCGATCTCCACCGACCTCGCCGAGGAGGCCTTCGCGGCCGCGCTGCGCAACGCCACCGTCTCCTCCGGCAGCGACACGAGCCTCGAGAACCCCAACGCCGTCGGCCGGAAGGGCATCGCGACCTCCCCGTTCCTGCAGTACACCTCCTCGACCACCGGGCAGAGCGTGTCGTGGGGCCTCGAGGGCAACATCAACGACGCGGCGCTGGCCGACATGGCCGCCATGCTCTCGACCGACCCCGAGGTCGCGCCCGAGCAGCAGGCGATCTACGCCGAGCACGCCGTCTACCTCGACGCCCGTGCGAGCGACTTCGTGAACATGTTCGACCCCAACGTCGGCTTCTTCCAGGCGCGCGAGCCCGACGGCACGTGGCAGCTGTCGCCCGAGGAGTACGACCCCACCGACTGGCAGAACCACGCCTACACCGAGGCACCGGGGTGGACGTTCGCCTTCCACGCCCCGTTCGACGTGCCGGCGCTCGCGGCGCTCTACGGCGGCAGCGACGGGCTGGACGCCAAGCTCGAGGAGTTCTACACGACGCCCGAGACCGCATTGTCGAGCGGCATCCACGAGGCCTTCGAGGCCCGCGACGTGCGCATGGGGCAGTTCGGGTTCTCGAACCAGGTCTCGCACCACACCCCGTACATCTCGGCCGCGAACGGCGACCCGACGACGACGCAGGAGGTCGTGCGCGAGGTGCTCGCGAGGCTCTACGTCGGCAGCGAGATCGGCCAGGGCTACGCGGGCGACGAGGACAACGGCGAGACGTCGTCCTGGTACATCCTCTCGGCGCTCGGGTTCTACCCGCTCGCCCTCGGCTCCGGCGAGTACGTCATCGGCTCGCCGCTGTTCGACCACGCCGTCATCCAGCGCGACGACGACCGCGGCGGCGACCTGACGATCACGGCGCCCGGCAACGACGACGCGTCGATCTACGTCGGCGGCGTGAGCCTCGACGGCGAGGCCCTCGACGCGCCGCGCCTCGACCAGGCGGCGCTCGCCGAGGCGAGCGAGCTGACGTTCGCGATGCAGGACGAGCCCTCGGACTGGGGCTCCTCGAGCACGGCGGAGCCCGTGCACGAGCCGCTGACCGACGCCACCAACCGGTTCCTCAGCACCATCTCGACCGGCGCGGAGGGGCCGCAGGCGGGCGCGCTCGCCGACGACAACTCCACCTCGGAGGTGACCTTCGGCACCGAGACGCCCACGCTGCAGGTGCAGCTGCGCGGCGGCACCGCGACGACCTCGATCTACACGATCACGAACGGCGCCACCGGATCCGCGCCGACGAGCTGGACGCTGTCGGGCTCGAACGACGGCACGGCGTGGGAGGTCGTCGACGAACGCGACGACGAGACGTTCGCGTGGGCGACGCAGACGCGCCCGTTCGTCGTCGAGTCGCCAGGCGCCTACGCGCAGTACCGGCTCGAGGTGCGAGCCTCGAGCGACGGTCCGACGACGATCGCCGAGCTCGAGCTGCTGGGCGAGGTCGACCCCGGCCCCTTCTCGGTGACGCCCGTCGACGCGCTCACCGCGTGGGTCGACGTCGAGCTCGACGCACCCGTCGCGACCGTGCTCGGCGTGCCCGAGGGCGTCACGCCCACCGCGACCGTCGACTACCTCGATGGCGCAGGGCCCATCGACGCCGAGCTGCGGGCACTGCCCGTCGGCGGTGGCCTCGAGGTCGTCGCACCGCACGCGTTCACCGCCGCGGGCGTCTACGCCGCGACCGTCACCGTCACGGCAGGGGAGCTCGTCGCGAGCGCCCAGACGCAGGTGACCGTCGCCCGCCCATCCACGACGGCCGAGTCGATCGGAGCGCTCGCGAACGTCGACTGCTTCGCCGACCGCGCCGTCGGTGGCGACTGCGACGGGCAGGGCGCCGCGCTCGACGCCGCGCAGCTGCAGGCGGCCGGCATCGCGTTCGGCGAGGTCGACACCGTCGAGCTGACGACCGCCGCGGGCGCACGCACCTTCTCGTTCGTGCTGCCTGCGCTGCCGGCGGGTGCCGCCGACACGATCACGCCTGCAGGTCAGGTGCTGCCCGTGCTCGCCGGCGCCGACACCACCCACGTGTCGCTCGTCGGCACCGCCAACGAGGGCACGCAGTCCACGACCCTCACCCTCACCTACGCAGACGGCTCGACGCAGCAGATGCCGGTGACGTTCGGCGACTGGGTGGGCGGCACGTCGCAGCCCGCCGGCGGCAACGTCGTCGTCGCGACCGTGCCGGGAAGGCTCGTGGGCCCGGGCTCGGTCGACACGAAGCCGTCGTCGCTGTTCGCCACGGCGCCCTTCGCGCTCGCGACCGACGAGAGCGGTGCGCCGCTGCAGCTCGTGTCGATCACGTTCCCGGCAGCCTCCGGCACCCTCGCAGGCGGTCAGGTGCACGTCGCCGCCGTCGCGATCGACGGGCAGATCCCCGCACCCACCCTCGCGGTCGCACCTGCGGTCGAGGCCATCCAGGCCACGGCGGATGCCGAGCTCGACCTCGACCTCGCGACGTTCGACGGCGTGAGCCCGCAGGCCGAGCAGGTCACGGCCGTCGTCAGCTGGGGCGACGGCTCGCCGTCGGACATCGCACGCATCGACCTCTCCGGTGCCCAGCTCGACGCGCCGTCGGAGGTCGCGGCGAGCCTGCAGGCCGAGATCGCCGAGCAGGTCGTGCGCGGCTCGCACACGTACCTGGAGGAGGGCACGTTCACGGCGACCGTGACGGTCGACGACGGCGTCGCGAGCGCATCGACGACGATCCCCGTGACCGTCGCGCCCGCACAGGCCCCGACGCCTGCGCTCGCGGTGCAGCCGGGACCGTACCTGCCTGGGGCGACCGTCGTCGTCGACGGATCCGGCTTCGTCGGCGGCGAGGCCGTCGAGGTCACCCTGAGCGGCAGCGACGTCGTCGTCGACGCGACCGCGGGCCAGGACGGCACGTTCCGTGCCGAGCTCGACCTCGGCGACGTCGCCGACGGCGACTACGTCGTGACGGCGACCGGTGCGCAGTCGGCGACGCCTGCGACCGCGACCATCACGGTCGCGACGCCCGATGTGCCCTCGACGACGGTGCTGCGCGCGTCGGCGTCGACGGTCGAGATCGGCGACGAGATCACCCTCACCGCGTCGGTCTCGGTCGCGGACGCGGCCGCGACGAGTGGATCGGTCACCTTCTCGGACGGCTCGGGCATCGTCGGCACCGTCCCGGTGTCGCAGGGCTCGGCGGAGCTCGTGCTGCCTGCCGACGCGCTCGGCGACCGCACGTTCGTCGCGACCTTCGGTGGCGGCGACGGCGTGGCCGCGAGCGCATCGGCGCCCGTGACCGTGTCGGTCGTGCCCGACGTGAGCGTCGACGTCGCCACCCTCGCGGGCGGCACGCGGTACGAGACGAACGTGCTCGCATCGCAGGCGCTGTTCGCACCCGGCACGCCCGTGTACGT
Source organism: Agrococcus sp. AC640b (assembly GCF_979255995.1). Classification (NCBI taxonomy): domain Bacteria; kingdom Bacillati; phylum Actinomycetota; class Actinomycetes; order Micrococcales; family Microbacteriaceae; genus Agrococcus; species Agrococcus sp. AC640b. Next base: position 45,345 of record NZ_CEEDMM010000008.1, on the reverse strand, counting down.
CACGGCCGGGCAGGGCTTCCCCGACGCGCTCGCAGCGGGTCCGGCGGCAGCGCACGACGACGCGAGCCTGCTGCTCACGCCCAGCGAGGCGCTGCAGGACGTGACGATGACGGAGCTCGACCGGCTGCAGCCGCCCAGCATCACGATCATCGGTGGGCCGACGACCGTGAGCGGCGCCATCGAGGACGCGCTCGAGCGGCGGTTCCCCGATGCCGACGTCGTGCGCATCGCAGGCTCCGACCGGTACGAGACGGCGGCGCTCATCGCGACCGAGGTGTTCGGCAGCGCCGAGACGGCGTTCGTCGCCAGCGGCGAGGTCTTCCCCGATGCGCTGTCTGCCAGCGGCGTCGCCTCGGCGATCGGCGACGTGCCGGTGCTGCTGTCGGCACGCACCGCGCTGCCGGACGTGACGGCGGAGGCGCTGCACGACCTCGGCGCGGAGCAGGCGTGGATCGTCGGTGGCAACCCGAGCCTGTCGTACGGCGTGATCCTCGCCGCGCGCGCCGAGACCGGCAGCGCGGAGCGCATCGCAGGCGCCGACAGGTTCGCGACGAACGCGGCGCTCGTCGAGCGCTTCATCGAGCCGGAGCAGCCGCAGGGGCTCGTGATCGCGACGGGCGTGAACTTCCCGGACGCGCTCTCGGCGACGGCGGTGGCCGGCGCCACTGGCGACCCGCTCCTGCTGACGCGCGACGCGTGCGCACCGGCACCGGTCGCGGCGCTCGTCACGGCGTACGCGCCCGACGAGGTCGTGAACGTGGGCGGCCCGCCGTCGCTGCAGCCGACCGCGTGGGTCACGCCCTGCGGGTAGGCCGTCCCCCGGCGCACGTCGGCGACCCGAGCGCATCGAGCGCGCGGGTCGCCGACGCGCGTCGTCGTGCGACGCTAGGGATCACGGGGAGGGAGGCGACGTGATGGCCGATGGCGAGCAGCCGATGCCGCAGCCCGACGAGCCTCGGGCGCGACGTGCGCCGACGCTCGCCGACGTCGCCGAGTCGGCGGGCGTGAGCATCAAGACCGCGTCGCGGGCGCTCGGCGGCGAGCCGCACGTGGCAGCATCCACGCGGCTGCGGGTGCGCACGGCGGCGGCGAGCCTCGACTTCCGCCTGAACTCCGCCGCGAGCCAGCTGCGCCGTGGCACGTCGGTGCGCACCGTCGGGCTCGTCGTCGGCGACCTCGCGAACCCCTTCTACATGGGACTCGCGATGGGGGTCGAGCACTGCCTGCGCGAGCACGGCCTGCGGCTGACGATGGCGAGCTCCGACGAGGATGCGGCGACGGAGGTCGCGATCGTCGAGGACATGGTCGAGCGACGTGCCGACGGCATCCTGCTCGTGTCGACCCTCGACGAGCACGGTGGCCTGGCGGCCGTGCGCGAGCGCGGCGTGCCCGTGGTGCTCGTCGACCGCGCCCCCCGCGGCATCGACGCCGACGCCGTCGTCATCGACAACCACGCCGGGACGGAGGCGGCGATCGAGTCGTTCGTGCGCCTCGGGCACCGACGCATCGCGTTCGTCGGCGACCTCGAGCGCCTGTCGCCGCAGCAGGGCCGCCACGCCGCGTACCGTTCGGCGCTGTCAGCGGCCGGCATCGCATCCGATCCGGCCCTCGTCGTGCGAGGCTCGCACTCGGCCGCGGCCGCAGAGGACGCGGTGCGGTCGCTCATGGCGATGGACGATCCGCCGACCGCGATCTTCACGGCGAACAACCGCGTGACGATCGGCGCGATCGGCGCGCTGCGCGATCGCGCCCACCCGCCGGCGCTCATCGGCTTCGACCACTTCGAGCTCGCGGATGCGCTCGGGGTCACGACCGTCGGTGCCGACACGGCCGCGCTCGGCCGCGACGCCGTGAGCCTGCTGCTGCAGCACGCCGACCCGGCGCACGAGCCCACGACGGTGACGGTGCCCGCGACGCTCGTGCCGCGCGGCTCGGGGGAGCGGCCGCCGGCGAGCGTGCGCTGAGCACGCTGCGCCGGCGACCAGGCTCAGGCGGTGCGGCGCCGCAGCACGATGCCGAGGGCCGTCAGCAGCATCGCCATCGCGACGATCCAGGCGACGGGTGCGAGGTCGGCGCCGGTCTCGGGCAGCGTGCCCCCGACTCCGCCCGCGCCCGGCGGGACGCTCGGGGCCGACGACGGGGGCGTCGACGGGGGCGTCGACGGGCTCGGCGACGTGGGCACGGCCGCCACGACGATCGACGCGCACGCGACCTCCGCGTCGTCGACGCATGCCTCGACGGGCGCGAGCGGGATGGTCGTCTCGCCCACGCTCGCCTCACCGGTCACGCGCACCTCGAGCGTCGATCCGGGCGTGGTCTCGGTGACGGTGCCCACGAGGGTGACGCTCGCCGACTCGCCTGCCGGGATGGCGCCGAGGTCCCACTGCACGACGCCGTCCTCGGCGACGCCGCCCTGGCCGACCTCGGCCACCTCGAGGCCCTCCGGCACGACGGCGACGACGTCGGCGGCGTCGAGGTCGACGGAGCCCGTGCTCTCGACGACGGTGGTGACGGTCACCTCGTCGCCCGGCTGCGCCTCGTCGACGTCGGTCGTCGTCTCGACGGTGGCCGAGGGCACCTCGACGCCGACGTGCCACGACGAGTCCTGCGCCGTGGGCGCCGACGCGCCCGCGATGGCTGCGCCGCGCGAGTCGACCGGCGATCCCGTGACGGTCGCCGTGTTGGCGTGCTGGCCGTCGACGACCGTGCCCGTCGCCGCGCAGCTCGCCGAGTCGCCGACGGCGAGGGACGGGACGACGTTCGTGCCGTCGCCGCAGTCGATCGCCGCCGCCTCCACCTGGTCGTCGGTGACCGTGACGCCCGCGAGGTCGGTCGTGCCCGTGTTCGTCACCGCGAAGCCGTAGGCGACGTCGCTGCCGATCGGCAGGCTCGGCCCGGGCTCGGCGGCGACGTCCTCGCCGTTCGTGGTCTTCACGATCGTGACCGCGGGGGCCGGTGCGGCCGTCGGCAGCAGCAGGCCGAAGCGCGTCACGCCCGCGCCCTGCCGGTTGGCGAGCTCGAGCGAGAGCGTCGACACGGGCTGGGTCGTGACGAAGACCTCGATCATCGTGCGATCCACGCACTGCGGTGCGATGCCGTAGGCGTTCGTCTCGGCGTCGTAGGTGACGGTGGGCGGGTCGGTCGCTGGCGTGCCCGAGCCGATGACGCGGTACTGGTAGTCGAGCCACGGGCCCGTCGCATCCGACGCGGCCGAGAACCGCTCGTCGACGCCCCCGGGGGTCGGGCCGTTCTGGCACACGTCGACGTCGGCGACGGCGAGCCGGGAGCCGGCAGGCAGCACGCCGCCTGCGAGGCCCGAGAAGTCGAAGGCGTACGAGAAGGACCAGCGCTGGATCTCCTGCTCGATCGCGAAGCCGCTCGTGAGCGTGTCGTTCGCGCCCGGCCAGCCGGTGGGCTGCGCCGTGGGCGCGACGGGCGAGGAGGTGATGAGCGCGCCCGTGGTGCCCGTGGCGCCCGCCTGCAGCTGCGTGACGTCGAGCGCGACGGTGCCCTCGAGGGCGGGGTCGAGCACGCGTCCGGATGCGCCGGCGGGCTCGTGCACGCGCAGGTCGAGGCTCGTCGACCCCGTGATGGGGGTCTCGACGACGGCGGTGCCGTCGCTCGTGACGGGCTCGAGCCCCGCCCACGTGCCGCCGGGCGCCTGTGCGCTCGATGCGAAGCGCGCCGTGATCGGCTCGGGGGCGGCCTGGGCGGCCGCGGGAGCCAGCAGCGTGACGCCGAGCGCCGCGACGATCGTGGCAGCGGACGCGGTGCGGATGCGCATGGGTCTCCCTCGCGTCGGGCGATGTGGACCGACGGTCCAGCGACTGTACCCCGATGGGGTACCTCGCCGCGACGCCTCGAACGTCTTGGACGACAGGCTCGCGTCAGTCGGCGAGGAACCGCGCGAGCAGCTCGGTCACCACCGCCGGCTCCTGCGAGTGCACCCAGTGCCCTGCTCCCTTGACCGTCGCGCGGCGCACGCGCGGGAACAGCGCCTCCATCGCCGGACGGTGCTCGTCGCGCACGTAGCGCGACGCGCCGCCTGCGATCCACAGCACGGGTCCGTCGTAGACGCCGTCGACCTCGGGCCAGCCGCGGATCTCGCCGAGGTCGCGGCGCAGCACCTCGAGGTTCGACATCCACGCCCACGCGTCGCCGTCGCGGCGAAGGCTCTGCAGCAGGAACGCGCGCACACCTGGGTCGGGCACGGCGTCCGCGAGCGCCGCGTCGGCGTCGGCCCGGGCGCCGATGGTGCCGAGGTCGATGGCGAGCATCGCGTCGATGAACCGCCCGAACTCGTCGGACTCGCGATAGGTGACGGGTGCGACGTCGACGACGCACAGCCGCGACACGAGCTCAGGGTGTCGCAGCGCCGCGAGCATCGCGACCTTGCCGCCCATCGAGTGGCCCACGAGCGCCGTCGGCTCGTCGAGCAGCCCGGCGATCGCATCCGCCATCGCGACGAGGTCGATGCGGTCGGTCCACGCCGACCTGCCGTGGTTCGGCATGTCGACGAGCGTCACACGGTGGTCGTGGCTGAGCGCCTTGCCGATCTGCGTCCAGTTGCGGCCCTGGCCGAACAGGCCGTGGCAGAGGACGACGGGCGAGCCGTAGTCGCCGAGTCGGGTCACGTGCAGGTCGCTCACCGTGCCATCCTGCCGCGTCGCCGACCGGTGCGGGACGCTACTCCCTGCCGTCCTCGAGCGGGATGAGCATCGTGCGGAAGTCGCCCGGCTGCGCATGCAGCTGCCAGATGCGGTCGGCGACGGAGTCGATGCCGTGCTCGAGCTGCAGCTTGGGGATCGCGCCGGGGATGACGAGCTGCGCGACGCGGATGCCCTCCTCGGCGAGCGCGTCGTGCAGCATCTCGCCGTACGCGCTCTCGGCCGGGAATGCGACGGAGGTGCCTGCGAAGCCGTGCCGCGCCTGCACGGACGTGCCGCCGTTGACGAGGACGATGCTGCCCTCGCCTGCGGCGCGCATCGCGGGCAGCACGGCGCGGGCGGCGTGGATGAGGCCGAGGGCCGAGAACCGCAGCGCCTCGAGCGCGAGCTCGGGCGTGAGGTCGAGCACGGGCTTCAGGTAGTCGCGCGACGGCAGCGGGCTGTACTGCAGCACCGAGATGGCGCCCAGCTCGCTCGCGGCGTGCTGCAGCGCTGCCTCGAGGGCGGCGGGGTCGAGGACGTCGGCCGCGTAGCCGTGGGCGTCGATGCCCTCCTGCTGCAGGTCGGCGGCGAGCGCGTCGAGCCTCGCCTGGTCCCTGGCGACGAGCGCGACGGCGAACCCCTCGCGTGCGAAGCGTCGTGCGACGGCTGCGCCGAGTCCAGGACCGGCGCCGATGATGGCGATCGTAGGCATGCACCCATCCTCGTCGAGCGTGCGCGCGTCGGCGCGGGGTTGCGCGGACTCGATCGACGGACCAGACGCGCGATCGGCGCCGCGGATCACCTGTCGCGCCACGGCCGCCGACGAGGTCGTGAAGGTCGCGGAGCAGCCCGGGAACGTGCCGTGGCGAGCGTGCCGTCAGAGCGAGGTCAGCAGCTGCTGCATCTCCTCGATCTCGGCCTGCTGCGTGTCGACGATGGTCTGCGCCAGCTCGACAGCGTCGGGCTCCTGGCCGTCGGCGACCTCGTCCTCAGCCATGGTGATCGCGCCCTCGTGGTGCTCGATCATGTGCTCGAGGTAGATGCGGGATGCGTCGACGCCGGTGGCGGCCTCGAGCTCCGCCATCTCGTCGTCGCTCATCATGCCGTCGTCGCCGTGATCCATGCCCTCGTGCTCGGACGCATCGACGCCCCACTCGTCGAGCCAGGTGCGCATCGTGTCGATCTCGGGTGCCTGCGCGTCCATGATGCGCTGTGCGAGGTCGGCGACGTCGGCGGGAAGGTCGTCCTTGGCGAGCAGCATCTCGGACATCTCCACCGCCTGCTCGTGGTGGGGGATCATCATCGACGCGAACATCGTGTCGGCGTCGTTGAAGCCGGCGTTCGACGACTCCGACGACGAGCCGGACCCGTGGTCCATGCCGTCGTCGTCTCGAGCCTGCTGGCTGCAGCCGACGAGGGCGAGTGCTGCCGCCGTGGTGGCAGCGAGCAGTGCGATCGTGCGTGCCATCGTGTGCTTCCTCCTCGTTGGATCCTTGGTGCAGTGCGAGCACGCACGTCGTGGCGCCTCGTGCTCGCTCGTCATCGTCGCTCGCTCGCCCCATCGCGCAGGATCGCTGCGGTGCTGCGTCCCGGCCGGAGGTCGAGGCGTCGCAGCAGCTGCGCGTTGAGGGCGACGACGATCGTCGACGCCGACATGAGCACGGCGCCGACCGACATCGGCAGGATGAAGCCGACGGGGGCGAGCACGCCGGCGGCGAGCGGGACGGACAGCAGGTTGTATCCCGCCGCCCACCAGAGGTTCTGCCGCATCTTCCGGTCGCTGGCTCGCGAGAGCTCGATCACCGACAGCACCGAGCGCGGATCGTCGCTGGCGAGGATGACGCCCGCGGAGGCGATGGCGACGTCGGTGCCGGCGCCGATCGCGATGCCCACTTCGGCCTGCGCGAGCGCGGGAGCGTCGTTGACGCCGTCGCCGACCATCGCGACCGTGAGCCCCTCGGCCTGCAGCTGCGCGACCTTCGCCGACTTGTCCTCTGGCCGCACGCCGGCGAAGACGCGGTCGATGCCGAGATCCGCGGCGACCGACTGCGCGACGGCCTCCGCATCACCGGTGATCATCACGACCTGCACGCCGAGGACATGGAGGGCGTCGACCGCTTCCCGCGACTCGTCGCGGATCTCGTCCGCGAGCCGCAGACCGCCGACGAGCGCACCATCGGCGACGACATGCAGGATGATCGCACCCTCCAGCCTCCAGGCGTCTGCGACGTCGACCTCGTCCAGCCCCTCGTCCTCGAGCATCCGTGGTCCGCCGACGCGCACGCGAGTCCCGTCGACGAGGGCGGTGACGCCGACGGCCGGCGACGACGTCGCCTCGGTCGCGGTCGGGATCGTCAGCGAGCGGCGGTGCGCGGCGTCGACGATGGCGCGGGCGAGCGGGTGCTCGCTGTCGGCCTCGGCCGCGGCTGCGAGGGCGAGCACGGCGTCGTCGTCGAAGGTGCCGACGGGGTGCACGGCGATCACGGCCGGCTCGCCCTTGGTGAGGGTGCCGGTCTTGTCGAGCAGGACGGCGTCGACCGTGCGCATCCGCTCGAGCGCGAGGCGGTCCTTCACCAGCACGCCGCCGCGCGCTGCTCGTTCGGTGGCGATCGAGACGACGAGTGGGATCGCGAGGCCCAGTGCGTGGGGGCAGGCGATGACGAGCACCGTGATGGTGCGGATGACCGCCTGGTCGGGCATGCCGACCAGCATCCAGACGATCGCCGTGATCGCGGCGGCGCCGAGCGCGAACCAGAACAGCCAGCCCGCCGCCGTGTCGGCGATGCGCTGCGCCCGCGAGGTGGAGCCCTGCGCCTCGGTGACGAGGCGCTGGATGCCGGCGAGCGCGGTGTCGTCGCCGACCGCGGTGATCTCGACTCGGAGGCTCGAGTCGGTCGAGACGGTGCCTGCGGTGACGGCGTCGCCGCTCGAGCGGGTCACGGTGCGGGACTCGCCGGTGACCATCGACTCGTCGATCTCGGCCGTGCCCTCTGCGATGCGCCCGTCCGCGGGCACGCTGGCACCGGGCCGGACGATGACGAGGTCGCCGACGCGCAGGTCGGCTGGCGAGACGGTCACGATCCGATCGCCCTCGACGCGCTCTGCCTCATCGGGCAGCAGCGCGGCGAGGGAGTCGAGGGCGGAGGTGGTCTGCGCGAGCGAGCGCATCTCGATCCAATGCCCCAGCAGCATGATCACGACCAGCAGCGCCAGCTCCCACCAGAAGTCGAGCTCGTGCGCGACGACGCCGAGGCTCGACAGCCACGATGCGACGAACGCGACGGTGATGGCGAGGGCGATGAGGAGCATCATCCCCGGCTGCTTCGCGCGGAGCTCGGCGACGGCGCCGGTGAGGAACGGCCACCCGCCCCACAGGTACATGACGGTGCCGAGCACCGGCGAGACCCATGCGACCAGGGGCACGTCGGGCAGGTCGTAGCCGAGCAGCATCGAGAACATCCCCGACAGCGTCACCGTCGGCACGGCCAGCACGAGCATGATCCAGAACAGCCGGCGGAACTGCCCGACGTGATCGCCGTGGCCGTGATGCCCGCCGTGGTCGCCGTGCTTCGTGTCGGCGCCGCCGGTGTGGCCGGCGTGCGATGCATGGTGGGCGTGCGTGACCGGCGCCGTGGATCCGGGGGCATCGCGATGCGCATCGCCGCGCAGCGGTCGCTCGGCGTCGTGTCGGTCGTGGTCGTGCGCGTCCATGCGTGCTCCCGCGGTGGGTTCGGGTCGGGGTTCGCGCATACCCCCATGGGGTACGGGCGGTGCCCACGATACCCCATGGGGGTATGCCGAGCAAGGTGCCCGCCGGAAGCCGACCTCAGCCGCGCTCGTCCCCACCGGTCGCGTGCGAACGGGTGGGTGACCGATCTTCGGTCGCCCACCCGTTCGCAGTCCGCGTCAGTGCTGCAGTCGTCGACGCACGACCACGCCGGTGCCCACGGCGAGCAGCAGCATGCCGGCGATCAGCCAACCCGCCGCGACGTCGTCGCCGGTCCGCGGCAGCGACGTCGATGGTGCGCCCGGCACGGGCGCGCCGGGGCTCGTCGACGTGTCGGGCGTCGCGGGCGGCGTCGTGACCGGCGGCACGTCGAGCGTGTTCGTCAGCGTCACGTGCACGACCTCGTCGCGGCCGATCGTCACGGTGTCCGTCGACAGCTCGGGGCTGGCCCACGTGGCGCCCTCGATGGCCACCGGCGTCACCTCCGACAGCGTGAGCACCGCGCCGACGGGCAGCTCGGGCGAGGTCACGACCGTGCCGTCCGCTGGCAGCGTCAGCGTGCCCTCGCCAGCGGAGAAGCCCGGGCCTGCGGGGTACGAGTAGGCGAGCTCGAACGCGGCGTCGTCGGCCACGAGCGAGGCACCGGAGCCCTCGACGACCTTGGTCGCGCTGAACGAGCCCGTCGCGACCGTCGCCGTGTTCGTGAGCGTCACGGCGGTGGTGGTGCCGCCGTCGACCACGAAGTCGTTCTGCGAGAACGCCGGCGCGGCCCAGTCGACGTTCGCGGGTGCCGTCGGCGCGGTCTCCTCGAGGTGCACGGTCGAACCGGCCTCGAGCTCGGGGCTCGTCCACGTGCCGTCCTCGGCGACGTCGAACGTGCCCTCGGTCACCTCGCCGGACGGGGCGGTGGCCACGTAGGTGCCCGAGAACTGCAGGCCCGGGATGGGCTGGTCGCTCCAGAGCACGTCCTTCGCGATCGAGAACGAGCCGACCCCATCGCCGGAGCCGGTGCCGCCGCCGCCCTGGCGCACGACCTCGCCCGACACGGGCACGGTCTGCTCGCCGGCGAGCGTGATGTCCGCATCGTTCTCGTACGTGCCGGCTGCGCCCCGGTCGGTGACGGCGGTCGTGACGAGCACGACGTACGTCCACCCCGCCTGCGAGGTGAACGAGAGCGTGTCGCCGCCGGTGACGGTGAAGTCGTCGGCGGGCAGCTGACGCCAGTTCGTCGGGTAGCCGTTGGCGTCGTACTCGTTCGTCGCACCCAGCTGCATGCCGGGGTCGGTGAGCTGCAGGTGGTCGCCGAACCGCTCGGTCACGGTCACGTCGATGCCGCCAGCCATGCCGCCGACGGGCGCGGGGACGTTGACGTACCACTGGATGCGGTCGTTCGCGCGGTCGTACGCACCCCACTTGCCGTATCCCTGCCCCTCGTACACGCAGTCGGTGCACGGCTCGCCCGGCGGCGCGACGGTGACGGTGCCGGTGACGCTGCCGAAGTCGTAGACGACCTCGGTCTGCTCCGTCACCTCCGTCGTCACCTGCACCCAGAACTCGAACGTGCCCGAGAGGTTCCTGGGGTGCTCGGCGATGTAGGCCGAGTCGAGGTCGCAGACGATCTGCGTGGCCGTCACGGCGCAGCTGCCCATCGCGACGCCGCTCGGGTCGAGCAGGTCGAACGCGTCGGTGAGGCCCTGCAGCCCCTCGGGCAGCTCGACGACGAACCCGGCGGGCGTCGCGGGGTCGTCGGGCAGCGACCATGCACCGCTGAGCTCCGCCGAGCTGCCGCTCACCACGGTCTCCTCGGTGAACGTCACCGACGTCAGCGTCGCGGTCGTCGCATAGGGCGGGGCGGCCTGAGCCGCGGCCGCGGCCCCGAGTCCGACCATGAGTGCAGCGGCCGTGATCGTCGCGGCTCCCTGCAGGGCTCGTGCTCGTCGCATGTGTTCTCCTCGTTCGTGGAGCGCGCGTCTGCACGCCTCCCCCAACGAGGACGAGGGAAGGGCGCAGACGTGACGGCGCCGTGAGGATCCACCATGCGGTGGGGTACACGCCGGAGGACATCCTCGCCAGCCTCCAGCGCGAGCACGGCAGCACGCGCACCGTGCGGCGCGCACATCGGACGCCCTGGCGCTCCTGCATACGATCGACCCATGCCTCGCTCCACCGTCGTCATCGCCAGCCTCGTCGCGTCCGCCGTCGTCCTCTCGGGGTGCTCCGCATCCGAGCCCGAGCCGGAGTCCGACGTCGCCGCGGTCGACATCGGCGCGCCTGCCTCCGAGGCGACGGCACCCGGCACGGCGCTGTCGTTCGGCGAGCCAGCCTGGGTCGAGGCTCCGCAGGGACCAGACGACAACGCCGGTCTCGTGGGTCTCACGGTGCTGCAGATCGACGCGCAGGATCCCGCGACGTTCTGGGACGAGCAGTACGGCGACGACGCGGACGAGTTCGCAGGCCTCACGCCCTACACGGTCGTCACGCAGACCGACTTCACCGCCAACCCCGTGCCGGAGTCGTACTTCCCGACCGAGCCGCAGGTCGTCGGCGTCTACCCGGACGGCGGGTTCTCGCAGTTCGCGGTCACGGCCGGCGGAGGACGCGGGAACGACTGCGGCCTGACGCTGCCGGAGTGGGATCCCTACGACGACGAGCAGCACACGCTCCTGTCCTGCTACGTGCTGGGCGCGGAGGAGGGGCAGACGATCGACGCCGTCGCCTACGCCGCCACGAGGTACACCGAGGTCGCCATCGGCTCGGGACCCTACTGGGACGCGCCGGTGGTCTGGACGCCGTAGCCGACGTCAGTCGGCAGCGGCTCGCCCGTCGCCGACCGCGTCGGTCGACGGTCTCGGAGGACGTGCTCACTCCGTCGCCGTTCTTCGAGCAGGGAGCGCGCCGCGCGCGAGCAAGCGGACTGCCGTGAGGACGGTGACGAAGATCGCCACCACGACCAGCTGGCCCCACCACGCTCCCTCGAAGGAGAGGAAGACGACCGGGTTCCACAGCACGATCGCCAGCGCCGCATGTGCGATCGCGGCCGGCAGCGTGACCCATGCCGAGCGGCGCGTCGAGGCCGCGACCCAGCATCCTGCGAGCGCGACGGCGAAGGCTGCGAACACGGCCACGTCGGGCACGATCGGGTCGAGGAGGCCAGGACCGGACACTCCTTCTCCTCGGCGGCAGAGCTGGCGCTGGCAGAACCGCACGACGTACGCGGGCACGGCCGCGCCCGGATCGCTGGACAGCGTCAGCAGCACCCGCCCGATCGCTGCGGTCAGCGGCACGAGCGCAGCCGCGGCCACGAGCGCGAGCAACCGCCGGCGCTCCATCGCTCCGCGACCGCGGCCAGCGTCTCGGGTCGTCACCGCTCCCTCCGGCTCGGCTCGTCGATGATCGCGTGCTCCAGCGAGCGCTGCGACGAGAGCTCGGCGTCGGCGCAGAGGCGCTCGACGACGAGGTCGCGCGGCTGATTCCCGGTCGTGGTCGCGTGTCGTGGGCCCGAGCGCATGGCCCGAATGGTGCCATCTCGGATCGGGCGCCGCCCCCGTGGATGCTGAGCATGAGCCGGGCGCGGGCCGTGCCAGGTGCGCTGGCCGAGGGCCTTGCCGCCTGACGAGCTCGTGGAGGCCGCGAGCGCGACGTCCAGCAGCAGCGTGACTCGAGCTCGCTGGTCGGCGCACGGACGTCGAGACCGTGTCACCTTCTTGCGCCTCCTCCGTCTCTTGCAGAGGACGCCTTGGCGTTCGGGAGGAGGACGAAGGCCATGGCTGCTGTGTTCGCGAACGACGACTCGACCGCGTCGGAGCTGCTGGTGCTGCCCACCCGCAGGCCGCCGCGGACACCGCGATCGTCGGCTCGCCTTCAGAGCCTGATCGATGCGGCGGCGGTCGTGCTGGCGCGTGATGGCCGCGAGGCGTTGACGACCTCGTCGGTCGCGAAGGAGTCGGCCAGCTCGATCGGGACCGTGTACACCTACTTCCCGGACCGTGAGGCGGTGTTGCGCGCCGTCGCGCATCGCAACCGGCAGCACGTGCACGACGCGGTGCTCGCCCTGGCTGCCCCGACTCCCGAGCGCTTCATGGACGTCCTCGTCGATGCATACCGGAAGGACGCGGCGCTGCGATCGCTGGGATTGGGTCTGGGGACGATCGAAGATGGGGCGGCCGAGCAGCTGCTGTGGCTTCGGTGCGCCGAGCTGCTCATCGGACATGTGCCAGCGTCGCACCGGCTCGCCACGTGGTGCCAGCTGGCACACGCGAGCGTCGCGTCAGCGTTCCGATACGTCGCGCACGGAGACGAGTTCTGCCTCGATGTGGCCCGAACGCTGCTGCTGTCCTTCCCCGAGGTCTCGTCGTGGGGTGAGCCGTCACGACGTCGATAGCGTGCCGGCGCGCGCGACAGGCCCCGACTCGGCGCATCCTGCGCCGGCACCGCCCACCAGGAGACCCACGACGACCAGGGCGAGCGACGAGCTCGCCAGGGTCAGCACGTCCTCAGGCGCCACGAGGTCGCTCGGGGTCCGAATGGTGAGCCTCGGTGGCAGGTGCGGGAACGCTGATCGAGGCCGCGGTGAACGTCAGCACGTCACGACGGCGGATCGCGGCGCGATGACGCTCGAGGATGCGGCGATCGTGCCGGACGCAGGCCGACAGCGACCCCAGCGCTGCGACGGCGGAGGCGACAGTCACGGTGATCGCTGCTGTGACGACGAACGACATCGGTGCAGCCTCTCGGATCGACGGGTGTGGCAGGGACGGGCATCGCCCGCACCGTGTACCTCTGTAGACGGGGTTCGGCGCCATCGGTGACACGTGTCACGAACCGTGTCGTGCGTCGTCGGTCGTCGTGTGAGGAACGCACTCCCGCCGTCATCCCCGTCCGATGCGACGCGCGATCCGCTGTCATGGCTCGAAGCGCAGCCACCCCGCCCGAACGGGCGTCACGCGCGACCTGGCGGCCCTGCCGTGATCCCGCCCGTGCTCTCCCACGCGGCGAATCGGACGCGTCGCGTGTCGCTGGCTCGGCGCATGCTCGAAGGAGCGCTGCGTGCGACTCGGCGCGGCATCGCTTCGCGACGGTCCGCGTAGGCGCGACTAGGCGCATCCCCGGCCGACCGTCGTCGGAGCCGGGGTGGTGGTTCGAGCGTCGAGGTCCGCCAACTGCAGCCGTGATCGCTCGAGCCCGCTCTCGTACGGCACGTGACCGGTCGTCCGCATCGACCAGTGCGGACCCGAGGAGCAGTGGCGTCGCATGTGCGATCCGGTCGAGGTCCATCGCGGCGGCCGTCGTCTCGACCGTAGATCCCGCAGCACCCGACGTGCACGGCGGCGTCGGGCCTCTGGCGCATCCCCCGCCCGCGCAGTAGACTTGAGCCAAGCAGACTCAAGTTTCAGCGGGTCGCCGAGAGGCCGCCCGCATCGCATGGCAGAGAAGGAGACCACATGGCACGCATGGGAGGGATGCAGCCCGGCCAGCAGGATCAGCGCAGCGCGCTCGAGCAGTTCGGCACCGACCTCACGGCGATCGCACGCGCCGGCCGTCTCGATCCGGTCATCGGCCGCGACGCCGAGATCCGCCGCATCAGCCAGGTGCTGTCGCGTCGCACGAAGAACAACCCCGTGCTCATCGGCGAGCCCGGCGTCGGCAAGACCGCCGTCGTCGAGGGTCTCGCGCAGCGCATCGTCGCGGGCGACGTGCCCGAGTCGCTCAAGGGCAAGTCGATCGTCACGCTCGACGTCAACGCGATGGTCGCGGGCTCGAAGTTCCGCGGCGACTTCGAGGAGCGCATGAAGAACGTGCTCTCGGAGATCCAGAAGGCCGACGGACGCATCATCACGTTCATCGACGAGCTGCACATGATCATGGGCGCAGGCGCCGCGGAAGGCAGCCAGGGCGCATCGAACATGCTCAAGCCCATGCTCGCCCGCGGCGAGCTGCGCCTCATCGGCGCCACGACGCTCGACGAGTACCGCGAGTTCATCGAGAAGGACGCCGCCATGGAGCGGCGCTTCCAGCAGGTGTACGTCGGCGAGCCGTCGGTCGAGGACACCGTCGCCATCCTCCGCGGCCTCAAGGAGCGCTACGAGGCGCACCACAAGGTCACCATCGCCGACTCCGCGCTCGTCGCCGCCGCCTCGCTCTCCAACCGGTACATCACCGCGCGTCAGCTGCCCGACAAGGCCATCGACCTCATCGACGAGGCCGCATCGCGCCTGCGCATGGAGATCGACTCCGCCCCCGTCGAGATCGACGAGCTGCGCCGTTCCGTCGACCGCCTGCAGCTCGAGCGCCTCGCGCTGCGCAGGGAGCGCGACGACGCCTCGAAGGCGCGCCTGGCCACCCTCGAGCAGCAGCTGCAGCAGAAGCAGGCGCAGCTGGGCGACCTCGACCGGCGCTGGCAGGCCGAGCGCACCTCCCTCAACCGCATCGGCGGGCTGCGCGAGCAGCTCGACGAGCTGCGCATCCAGGCCGAGCGTGCGCAGCGCGACGGCGACCTCGAGCGCGCCTCCCGCGTGCTCTACGGCGACATCCCCGGCGTCGAGGCGGCGCTGAAGGAGGCGGAGGCCGGCGAGAGCGGCGAGGGCCGCATGGTCTCCGACCAGGTCACCGCCGACGACATCGCAGGCGTCGTCGCCGCGTGGACCGGCATCCCCGTCGGCAGGCTGCTGCAGGGTGAGACGGAGCGGCTGCTGCGCCTCGAGGACGAGCTCGCCTCCCGCGTCGTCGGGCAGCGCGAGGCGGTCGGTGCCGTGTCGGATGCCGTGCGCCGCTCGCGCGCAGGCGTCTCCGACCCCAACAAGCCCACGGGCTCCTTCCTGTTCCTCGGCCCGACGGGCGTCGGCAAGACGGAGCTCGCGAAGGCGCTCGCCGAGCTGCTGTTCGACGACGAGCGCGCGCTCGTGCGCATCGACATGTCGGAGTACGGCGAGAAGCACTCCGTGGCACGCCTCGTCGGCGCCCCTCCCGGCTACGTCGGCTACGAGCAGGGCGGCCAGCTGACGGAGGCCGTGCGGCGCAGGCCGTACTCGGTGGTGCTGCTCGACGAGGTCGAGAAGGCGCACGCCGAGGTGTTCGACCTGCTGCTGCAGGTGCTCGACGACGGGCGCCTCACCGACGGGCAGGGACGCACGGTCGACTTCCGCAACGTCATCCTCGTGCTCACCTCCAACCTGGGCTCGCAGTACCTCACCGACCCGACGATCGACGCTCGCACGGCGCACGACCAGGTGATGGCGACCGTGCGGCAGGCGTTCAAGCCGGAGTTCGTCAACAGGCTCGACGACATCGTCGTGTTCGACTCGCTGTCGGTGGCGGAGCTGGGGCGCATCGTCGACATCCAGGTCGGCGGCCTCGATCGGCGGCTGCAGGAGCGGCGGCTCACGGTGCACGTGTCGGAGGCGGCCCGCAGGTGGCTGGGGGAGCGCGGCTACGACCCGCTCTACGGCGCGCGGCCGCTGCGACGCCTCATGCAGCGTCAGATCGACGACCGTCTCGCGCGGGCCCTGCTGGCGGGCGAGATCCGCGACGGCGACGTCGTGCAGGTCGACGTCGCGCCCGGCGGCGACGGCCTGTGGCTCGGCCCCGAGGGTGCGACGCCGCCCGCCGCTGCCGCTCCGCAGTGGTCCTTCGATCCCGATGCCGACCCGGCGCCGCCCTCCTCCGGCTCCTGACCCCGCCCGATCGGTCATTTCTGCCTCCTGATCGGGCAGGAGTCGCGGCGATCCGGCCACGGAACCTGCAACTCCTGCCCGATCGAGGGGAGGATGAGGGCATGACCGTCCCCGAGATGCCCCCGCACGGCAGCGACGAGCTGCGCGCGATCGTCGAGCGCGACGAGCGCGAGCTCGTGTTCGACGCCTTCACCCTCGACGACGCATGGAGCCTCGGCACCCTGCTGCGCGACCGGGCGATCGAGCTCGGCCACCCCGTCGTCATCGGCATCGTCGTCGGTGGCCAGCGCCTCTTCCACGCGGCGCTGCCTGGCACGACGCCCGAGAACGACCGCTGGCTCGAGCGCAAGACGAACGTCGTGCTGCACTTCCACCGGTCGTCGCTCGGCGTCGGCGAGCGGTTCCGCGCTCGCGGTCAGGACTTCGCCGAGGCGCGCCTCGACCCCGCGACCCACGCGGCGCACGGCGGCGTGCTGCCCATCACGGTGCGTGGCGCCGGCGTCGTGGGCGCCGTCGGCGTCTCCGGCCTGCCGCAGCTGCAGGACCACGCGTTCGTCGCAGCCGTCGTGCGCGACTTCCTCGCCGCGAACCGCGACTGACGCGACGGGCGGCCCGCATCCGACGGAGCCGTCCGCATCGTCTCGACTGGTCACCGTTGCACGCTGACTGGTCGCGGTTGCACGCAGACTGCGACCAATCGGGTGCAACCGTGACCAGTCAGGGTGCAACCGTGACCAGTCAGGGTGCAACCGTGACCAGTCAGGACCGAGCCCGGGGATGCGCGCGGCATCCGCGGGGCGCTAGACTGAGGGAACCTGCGAGCAGATCTGCTCGCCCGCGTCGTGGACGCGCCCCTGCATCTGCCGGATCCCATCGGCCGGGCAGCCGGGCACGGAACTGCGGCGAACGAACGCGACGACCGTCGCGATCGCCCTTCCGAAGCGACGACGCCCACCGCCCATCCGGCACGCCCCAGCGTGCGCGTGGGCCGACATGGCATGCCAGAGCGCTGCCAGAGACGAAGACATGAGCACCACCACTCCCACGAATCCCGCGCCCACGCAGGCGCCCACCTCGAACGGCCAGGAGCACGCAGACCTGCCCTCGTTCGCCGACCTCGGCGTCAGCCCCCGACTCGTCGAGGCTCTCCGAGGCATGGAGCGCACCTCGCCGTTCCCCATCCAGGCCGACACCCTGCCGGACACGCTCCGCGGTCGCGACGTGCTCGGCCGCGGCAAGACGGGCTCGGGCAAGACGCTCGCGTTCGCGATCCCGCTCGTGCAGCGCCTGAGCGGCGAGCTCGCAGGCGGCCGTCGCCGCAAGGGCCTGCCCCTCGGCCTCGTGCTCGCCCCCACCCGTGAGCTCGCGACGCAGATCGCCGCGACCATCCGCCCCCTCGCCGAGGCCGCGGGCCTCAGCGTCACGACCATCTTCGGTGGCGTGAAGCAGGGTCCGCAGGAGACGGCGCTGCGGAACGGCGTCGACATCGTCGTGGCGTGCCCCGGCCGCCTCGACGACCTCATGAAGCAGCGCATCGCGAGCCTCGAGGCCATCGAGATCACGATCATCGACGAGGCCGACCACATGGCCGACCTCGGCTTCCTGCCCGTCGTCACGCGCATCCTCGACAAGACGCCGCAGTCGGGCCAGCGCATGCTGTTCTCGGCGACGCTCGACAACGGCGTCGACAAGATCGTGAAGCGCTTCCTGCACGACGAGGTCATGCACTCCGTCGACGAGGCGAACTCGCCCGTCGCCGCGATGACGCACCACCTGTTCGAGGTCGGCGCCGACGACAAGATGGCGCTCGTGCGCACCCTCGCGTCCGGCTCGGGCCGCCGCATCCTCTTCACCCGCACCAAGCACCAGGCGAAGAAGCTCGCGAAGCAGCTCACCGCATGGGGCATCCCCGCGCACGACCTGCAGGGCAACCTGTCGCAGAACGCACGCGAGCGGAACCTCGGCGCGTTCACCGACGGCTCCGTGAAGGTGCTCGTCGCCACCGACGTCGCCGCACGCGGCGTGCACGTCGACGACATCGAGCTCGTGGTGCACGTCGAGCCGCCGCTCGAGCACAAGTCGTACCTGCACCGCTCGGGCCGCACGGCGCGCGCGGGCTCCGCAGGCGACGTCGCGACGGTCATGATGCCCGCGCAGCGCTCCGACACCATGCAGCTGCTGCGCAAGGCCGCCATCGCGGTGCAGGCGCAGAAGGTGACGGCGACGTCGGATGCCGTGACGCGTCTCGTGGGCGAGGTCGCACCGATCGTCGAGCCGAAGCCGGGTGGCCCGGGCTCTGGCAACGAGATCCCCGTGCAGCAGGGCGCTGGCGGCGGTGGGCGTTCGCGCCGCGGCCGTGGCGCAGGTGCGGGCGTCGCAGCCGGCCAGGGTGCAGGCGACGGACGCGCACGTCGTGACCGCTCGGGTCGCCCCGAGACGAAGCAGCGTCGCGCAGGCGAGGGTGCAGCCGCGGGCGGCCAGGGGCGCGGCCAGCGCTCCGAGCTGCAGGGTCAGGGTCAGGGACGCGGACGCGGCCCGTCGACCGGTGGCGGCCAGGGCGCAGTCGGCGGCCAGGGCCGCGGCCGTGGCGCCGGTCAGGGTGGTGGCGGTCAGCGTCGCGACGACCGCGGCCCGCGTGGCGGCTCGTCGGTCGCATGGTCGTCCGGCGGCGGCGGCTCGCTGCAGGACGGCGGCCGCTCCGGCGGTCAGGGCCGCTCCGGCGGCGGCTCCGGCCGTGGCGCCCCCCGCCGCGCGCAGGGCTGACGCGACCGCAGCGACGCTGCCGGGTGCTCGCAGCATCCACCCACTCGACGCCCGCATCCTCCTTCGAGGGTGCGGGCGTCGTCGTGCGCACGCCGTGCGTCGGCTCCACCACCTGGGGCTCAGCCGCGTGACCCCATCGGCACGAGCCCCTGCACGACCTCCTGCAGCACCTCGCCGACCGTCGACGCCACGACGTCGATGCCGCCGAACGCGTCGGCCCCGGCACGCACGAGCAGGACGCCGACGATGCCGACGACCCACGACGTCATCTCACCCGCCTGCCGCATGAGCCAGTCGTTCACCCGCTGCAGCCACGGCTCCACCGCCCGGTGCGCGACGAGGCGCACGGCGAGCAGCACGAGCGCAGGCAGCACCATCACGACGACGTAGCCCGTCAGCACGGCCCCGTGCACCGGCAGCGGCATGTCGGCGCCCTCCATGATGCCGATCGCCATGAGGTAGGGCAGCAGCGTCGCCACCTCGATCGCCGTCGCGGCGAGCGCGAGCCCCATGAGGGGTGCCACCGATCCCGACTCGGCGTCGAGCGCTCGGTCGCGCCAGCGCAGCATGCGCCGCGGCGCATCGCCTGCGCCGCGCCTGCCCAGCAGCACCGCCCCGACGATGAGCAGCGCGCCAGCACCCATCACCACCGCACCGCCGACCGGCGACGCGAGCCACGACCGCAGGTCGTCGAGCAGCAGCCGCGCCCCGACCGACAGGAGCACCCCCACGACGAGGTAGAAGCCGGCGACGGTGCCGAGGTAGGCGAGCATGCGCGGCACGCTCGGCCTGGTGGAGGCGAGCAGCAGCCACAGGGGGATGAGCAGCGTGCCGAAGCTCGTCGAGTCGGCGAGCGCCAGCAGCACGAGCGTGCCGACGGTGGGGAGGTCCATGCGTCCACGCTCGCGCGCGCCGCAGGCGCGCGCGTCGGCGGAACGATGCAGGCGCACCCGCCGGCGATCCGTCGTTCGGATGACCCGCCGCGCGCTCTGCCGTGCTGGGATGGGTGCATGGCCGGCCCCCGCACGCCCTTGGACGAGTACGTCCTGCCGCTCGTGCGCTACCGTTCGCGGCTCGGCGTCGTCGCGATCGCGCTGCTCGCGCTCGGCGCGGGCATCGCTGCGATCTCGACGGGCTTCACGTCGGCCGCCGACCCGACGCTGCCGCTCGGGCAGCCGTGGATGCCGTACGTCATCGCCGCGGGCTCGGCCGCGTTCCTGCTCGCGAAGCTCGCGCATCCGATCCTCGCCGTCGCAGGCGCGGGCCTCGTGCTCGTGGTCGACGTGGGCTTCGTGACCGGCAGCCTCGGGCTCGTGTCGGTGCTGGCGTTCTTCGACGCGATCTACGCGGCGATGCTGCACCGGCGCGAGCGTCTGCGGCACGGCTCGCTCGCCGCCGCGGCTGCAGTGGGCGTCGCGATCTGCATCGTGTGGCTGCGCGACGGCGACGTCGACCTCGTCAACGCGCTTCGGTTGGGCCTGACGCTCGTGCTGCTCATCGCAGCCCCCACGGTGTGGGGCATCTCCGTGCGGCAGCGCGACGAGCTGCTCGCCGCCGAGACGGCGCGGGCGGATGCCGTGGCGCGCGCCGCCGCTGCCGAGCGCGAGAGCGCCGTGCGCCTCGAACGCACGGCGATGGCGCGCGAGCTGCACGACGAGCTCGCCGCGCGGCTGTCTGCCATCGCGCTGCAGTCGGCCGCGCTCTCGGCGCGCACGCCCGCCGACGACGCCGCTGCCGCATCCATCCGAGCCATGCGGTCGTCGAGCGTCGAGGCGCTCGAGGAGCTGCGGCAGCTCATCGACGTGCTCACGTCCGGGCGCGACGACGAGGGCGTCGCGGTGGGCATCGACGACGTCGAGGCCCTGCGGCGCGACGCGGAGCGGTTCGCGGTCGACCTGGATGCGCAGGTCGACGTGCCTGAGGACTCGCTCGGCTCGGCGGCCTCCCACGCGCTCATGCGCATCGCGCGCGAGGCGCTCGTGAACGCCGCCCGGCACGCGCCGGGCGAGCGGGTGCGGCTGCGTGCGCAGGTCGACGGCGACGCGGCGACGCTCGAGGTCGAGAACGCGCTCGTGCACGGTGCTGCCGCAGCCGACGGCAACGGCCTCGGCACCGCGATCATGGCGCAGCGGTGGCACGCGGTGGGCGGATCCGGCCGCGTGGGAGCGACGGACGACGGACGATGGATCGTGCACGCGAGCGTGCCGAGGCAGGAGGCGGGCGCATGAGCGACGAGCGACAGGCACCGATCAGGGTCGTCGTCGCCGACGACCACGCCGCGGTGCGCGCAGGCATCGCGGCCGTGCTCGCCGCCGACGCCGGCATCGCGGTCGTCGGCGAGGCGGCCGACGGGCGCGCGGCGGTGCAGCAGGCGACGGCGCTGCGGCCCGACGTCGTGCTCATGGACGTGCGCATGCCGAGGCTCGACGGCATCGCGGCGACGCAGGAGGTCGTGGCGCTCGGCGTGGCCGTGCTCGTGCTCACGACGTACGACGTCGACGAGCACGTCGACGGTGCGCTCGCGGCGGGCGCATCCGGCTATCTGCTGAAGACGGCCGAGCCGGATGCGATCATCGCGGGCGTGCGCCGCGTGGCGGCAGGCGAGGGCGTGTTGTCGCCGGAGGTGACGATGCGCGTGCTCGATCGGTTGCGTGCCGCCGCACCCGCAGCGCCAGCGGCGACGCCCGTGGGCCTCGACGACCTCACCGCGCGCGAGCGCGAGGTGCTCGCCGGCCTCGGCGCAGGCCTGTCGAACGCGCAGCTCGCGCATCGGCTCGGCATCTCGGAGCCCACGGTGAAGACGCACGTGTCACGGGTGCTCGCGAAGCTCGAGGCCCCGTCGCGCATGCGTGCGGCGATCGTCGCACGCGATGCGGGCCTGGCGTGACCTGCGCGTCCCACCCCACGACGAACCCCTGCGAGGCTCTCGGCCGCTTGTGACGTGAAGACCGGCCGAGAACCTCAGGAGATCGGTCGATGGGGTCAGGCCAGGGGCAGCGCGAGGCTCGCCGAGCCGATCGCCGTCGACCAGCGGCCGAGCGCCGCAGGCACGATGCGCCTCGGCTGCGGCACCGACTGCAACGGCGCGAGCGCGTCGAGCTCCTGCTCGATGATGGGCAGCAGGATCGACTGCGCCGCCATGCCCACCGAGCCGCCCAGCACCACGACCTCCGGGTCGAACGCAGGCAGCATGCGCCGCAGCGCAGCCGCGATCGCGATGCCCGCATCGCCGACGGCGCCGATGGATGCCCCATCTCCGGCGAGCGCGGCATCCACGAGATCCTTCGCCGTCACCGGCAGGCCACCAGCGAGATCCCGTGCGGCCGCGATGCGCGAGCCGACGCGCGCGAGCGCCTGCCCGCCCGCGAACGCCTCCAGGCACCCGTGCGCCTCGCACGAGCACAGCGGGCCGTCCTCGACGACCGTCACATGCCCGAGCTCGCCCGCGAACCCGTGCGCGCCCCGCAACGGCTGCCCGCCGACGATGAGCGCACCGCCCACGCCCGTGCCGAGCGACACGAGCAGCAACGACTGCGTGCCGCGCCCCGCACCCAGCCGATGCTCGCCGAGCCCGTGCGCGTTGCCGTCGTTGTCGACGACGACCGGCAGCCCCACGCGAGCCGAGACCGCGTCGCGCACGGGGAAGTCGCGGATGCGGAAGTGCGCGGCCCACGCGATCGTCGACGCATCCGGCGTGAGCCATGACGCGATCCCGAGCCCCAGTCGCTCGGCTGCGGGCTCTCCTGCGGCGGCGAGCGCGTCGCGCAGCTCGTCGGCGGTGCGCACGATCTCGTCGAGCAGCGCCTCCGACGAGCGGATGCGATGCTCACGCCAGCTGCGGTGCAGCACGTCGCCGTCGCTCGTCATCGCGACGCCCGCGACCTTCGTGCCACCGACGTCGATTCCGAGCACAGTCACCGCACCATCCTGCCGTGCCGTGCATGTCGCGTGCGTCGCGGGCCGCGCGTGGGCATGCGTCTCGCCCTGGGAGGATGGACGCCGTGCGCATCCTCGTCACCGCCTTCGAGCCGTTCGGCGGCGACGCCGAGAACGCCAGCCGCGAGAGCGTGCTGCTGCTCGCCGAGCGTGGCGTGCTGGGCGTCGACGTCGTGACCGACGTGCTGCCCGTCGCCTTCGCCACCGCGCCGCCCGCGCTGCGCGCCCTCGTCGCGCAGCATGCGCCGGACGCCGTGCTCGCCGTGGGCGAGGCGGGCGGACGCAGCGTCGTGACGCCCGAGCGACACGGCCGCAACCGCATCGACGCGCGCATCCCCGACGGGCTCGGCGCGCAGCCGCGCGACGTGGCGATCGACGACGGGCCCGAGCTTCGGCCGGCGACGCTCGACGTCGACGGCCTCGTCGCCGCGATCCGCGCCGCGGGCGTGCCCGCCGAGCCGTCGCAGGACGCCGGCGGCTTCGTGTGCAACCGCATCGCGGTCGAGCTCGCGGCGCTCGACGTGCCCGCTGCCTTCGTGCACGTGCCCGCGGTGCGGTCGGTCGGCGTGGCAGGCGTCGGCGACGAGACGGACGCGGGCGCCGATGCGCGCGCTCACGATGCTGGCGGTGGGGCGGTCGCGCCCGCGTTGACGATCGCCGATCTCGCGACCGCTCTGGATGCCTGCGTGCGCGCGGTGGTGGCGGAGGTCGCTGCGCGCTGATCGACGGGGCGCGGATGCGCCCCTCGCCGCGGTGCGATGTGCACGCCTGCGGGTCACCGAGCGTGCATGCGCACCTGGCGCGCCGTTGCGGCGCACATCTCGCCGTCGCGGGCTCAGCGCGCGGCGTCGGCAGCGGCCGCGGCGCGCGCGACCCACCTCGGCGTCTGCGACGGCCGCAGGTGCGGCAGCAGGGTAGCCGACGTGCACGCCTCGACGAGCTGCACCACGCGTCTGGCTCGCGTCTCGTCGCGCTTCGCGCTCGCGACCCAGTGGATCGCGGCGCGGCGGTAGCCGGGCGTCGCAGCCTCGAGGAACGCCGTGGCGGGCGGGCTCGCATCGAGCACGGCCTGCTCGGCGTCGGCGAGCGCGACGACGGCCTGCTCGTGCGAGTACGTGCCGGTGCGCTCCGGCGTGCGCCGCTCGTAGGCGGCGATGCCCGCAGGCTGCATGCGCCCCTCGACGAGCAGGCGCTCGACGTGGGCGACGTTCACGGCAGACCAGATGCTCGACGGCTTCCTGGGCGTCCACCGTTGGCGGCGCGTGTGCTCGTCGATGGGCTGCGAGACGGAGTCGATCCAGCCGACGCAGAGCGCCTCCGGCACGGCCTCAGCCCAGCCGAGCCCGGGATCTGCAGCGGGCGACGAGCGCTTGTGCAGGCCCATCCACAGCTCGGTGGCGGTCTCGTGGTTCGCCGCGAACCAGGCGCGCAGCTCGGCGGCGTCGCGGAAGAAGACGGCGGGTCGATCGTCGCTCCCACCAGGCGTGCCCGGCTGCGTCATGCCGCCAGCATGCCACCAGCGCCCGACGCGATCGCTGCGCGGCAGCGCATCGACGGCGGCTACGCCGTCGCGACCGCCGCACGCACCGCAGCGGCGAACGCGTCGACGTCGGACTCCGTCGTGTCCCACGAGCACATCCAGCGCACCTCGCCCGACTCGCCGTTCCAGTCGTAGAAGAGGAACGACTCGCGCACGCGGTCGGCGACGCCTGCTGGCAGCGACGCGAAGACGCCGTTCGACTGCGTCGGCTGCACGAACGTCACGCCCTCGACCCCCTCGAGCGCGGCACGCAGCCGCGCAGCCATCGCGTTCGCGTGCCGCGCGTTCTCGAGCCACACGTCGCCGTCGTACAGCGCGAGCAGCTGCGCCGAGAGGAACCGCATCTTCGACGCGAGCTGCATCGACGTCTTGCGCAGGTACGTGAGCCCGTCGCCCGCGCGCTCGGACAGCGTCACGACCGCCTCGGCGGCCAGCGCGCCATCCTTCGTGCCGCCGAGCGACAGGATGTCGACGCCCGCGTCGGTGAGGAACGAGCGCAACGGCGCATCGAGCGCGGCAGCGGCGTTCGCGATGCGGGCGCCGTCGACGTGCAGCAGCATGCCCTTGCCGTGCGCGTGGTCGGCGAGCGCGCGGATCTCGTCCACGGTGTACAGCGTGCCGATCTCGGTGGACTGCGTGATCGAGACGATGCCGGGCTGCGCGCGGTGCTCGTCGCCGAAGCCCCACGCCTCGCGGTCGACGAGCTCGGGGGTCAGCTTGCCGTCGGGCGTCGGCACGGCCAGCAGCTTCACGCCGCCGACGCGCTCGGGCGCGCCGCCCTCGTCGACGTTGATGTGCGCTCCGGTCGCGCAGATCACGGCACCCCAGCGGGGCAGCGACGACTGCAGGGCGAGCACGTTCGCGCCCGTGCCGTTGAACACGGGGAACGCCTCCGCGTGCTCGCCGAGGTGCTCGCGCACCACCTCCTGCAGCCGCGCCGTGTACGGGTCGGCACCGTAGGAGACGACGTGGCCGGCGTTCGCCGTCGCGATCGCCTCGAGCACGGCCGGGTGCACGCCTGCGTAGTTGTCGCTCGCGAACGTGCGGATGCTGGGGTCGTGGATCTGCTGCACGGCTCCATCCTCCCGGTTCGCGGCGCATCCGCCGAACGGCGAACGCCGAAGGCGGTCCCCACGTGCGTGGGGACCGCCTTCGATCGTGCATGCGGCCGCGAGGGCCGCGCCTGCGTCAGGCCGCCGTGCGGCGACGCACCACGAGGCCGATGCCTGCCAGCAGCAGCAGCGCGGCGAGCGCGAGCGCCGGGCCGGCGAGCTCGCCACCCGTCTGCGGCAGCGTTCCCTGACCGCCGCCTGCGCCAGGAGGCGTCGACGGGTCGGTCGGGGCCGGTGCGCTGGGTGCCGGGTTCGACGGCTCGGGTGCCGTCGGCGGCACGGCGGCGGCGTCGACGGTGAACTCGAGCACGACGCCGTCGGTGGGCACGCCTGCGCCCGTGACCTCGTACGCGACGAACAGCTGGCCGTCGACCGTGTCCTCCGGCACCGTGATCGTCACCGATGCGCGGCCGGTCTCGTTCGAGTCGACCACGTTGTCGTTGTTCACGGCGACCTCGGCGAGCACCGTGCCGGGGGCGGCGGCGGGCTGCACGAGGTCGGCCTCGGTCGAGGCGCCCGTGGACGTCGCACCCGAGTCCATCGTCGTCGGCAGCGACGGCAGGTTGCTGCCCACGACGGAGGCCGTGACGAGCTCGGCCTGCGGCTCGGTGCCCGTGAACGAGAGGGACGACAGGTCGATCGTGACCTGCTCGCCCGGGGCGATGGCGCGCGACAGGTCGGTCACGTAGGTGATGCCGATCGACTGCTGTCGGTACGTCGGTGCCAGGTTCGGGCGGTCGGCGAGGAAGTCGGCGGTCGCCTGCCAGTCGATGACGCCCGACTCCTGCAGGTTGGTGCCCTCGCCGAGCACCGAGAAGCCATCGGTGCCCTCGAGGAGGAACGTGTTCGACGCGACACGGTACGTGCCCGCGGGATCGATGGCCTCGAAGCCCTCGTCGGTCTCGAGCAGGATCTGGCTGACGCGCTCGCCGACCGCTGCGCTCGGGTCGTACAGGTACGACAGGCGCGAGAGGCCGAGCGCGAGCATCGGACGGTCTCCCTGGCCGAGGAACTGCTGCTCGAGGAGCGTGTCGACCTGTGCGCCCGTGAGGTCGACGGTGCCGATCGTGTTGCCGAACGACGTGACGTTGAACGCCTCGGCGAACGTGACGGTGCCGTCGGCGTTCGGGTCGAGGTCCGCTCGGAGGCCACCGGGGTTCATGATGCCGAAGTCGGCGTCGAGGCCGAAGTCGTTCACGGTCTCGAGCGCGATGTCGGCGACGAGGTTGCCCAGCGGCGACTCCGCGCCTCGGTGCTGCGGCGTGCCGACGTTCGGCGCGCCCTCGTTCGAGGCTGCGTTGAACGGTGCGGCGATCGTGCCCACCGGCTCCGAGCCGAGCTCGTCGGCCGTGCGGAACGCCTCGCGGACCGTGGCTGCGACGGTGGGGTCGAAGCCTGCGCCGGGCACCTGCTGCTCCTCGGGCACGGTCGCATCCCACTCGTACTCGTCGACGGTGAGGTTCTCGACCGTGTCGTAGACGATCTCGCCCTCCGTCGGGATGGTGAGCCGCACGTGGCCGAGCAGCGAGCCGGAGGCCTCCGACTGCACGATCGGCGCACCGCTGGGGGTCTCGCCGATGAACCCGACGTGCGAGTGGCCGGTGAAGACCACGTCGACGTCGGCGCCGATGCCCTCCGAGACGACCGCGTGGCCCTCGTGCACGAGCGCCACGACGACGTCTGCCTCCGGGTTCTCAGGGGTGTCGACGCCGTCGGAGAGCAGGGCTGCGTACTCGTTCGTCGCCGCGACGGGGTCGTCGAAGCGCAGACCCTCGATGCCGCTCTGGCTCACGATCGTCGCCGTCTGCTGCGTGACGGTGCCGACGTAGCCGATGCGCACGCCCGCGTCGGTCGTGACGATCTCGAACGGCGGCAGCACGGGCTCGCCCGTGACCTCGTCGACCACGTTCGCGCCGAGGTACGAGAAGTCGGCTGCCGGCACGACGTCGTCCATGAGGGTGTCGAAGCCCTGGTCGAACTCGTGGTTGCCGACGGCCGAGACGTCGAGCCCCGACTCGTTGAGCACCTCGATGGTCGGCGCATCGGCGTCGACCGCCGACTCGAACGTCGAGCCGCCGATCGAGTCGCCCGCGGAGGAGAAGACGGTGTCGTCGTTCGCGGTGCGGAAGGCTGCGACCTGCGCGGCGATGCTCGGCGACTGCACGAGCGCGCCGTGGAAGTCGGTGATGTTCAGCAGGTCGACGGTGATGCTGCCGTCGTCGTTCACGGTCGCGGACGCCGGCGCTGCGATGCCGAAGCCCAGCGCGATGGCGCCGGCTGCGGCGACGGCGGAGAGGGCTCCGCGGCGCACGTTCGATCGGGGCATGGGGGATCCTCATGTCAAAGGGGACGGGTGGGGCCAGCCTATGGATCGCATAGGCATGCCGTACAGAGCCGGTGGAGGTCGTTACCGGACGTTCACATTCGGCGCCCGCGGGGTCCCGTCCTCGTCCGAGCGCGCGTGCACATCCGACGGGTGCGCGATCGTCACCGCCCCGACGCGCGCCACAGCGCGATCCAGTCGTCGCGCGTGAGCGCCGTGGGCGACGCGTCGCGCGCGATGCCGCGGGCGCCGATGAAGGCGCGAGCGTCGTCGAGTCGCAGCACGCGTGCCTGCGCGAGCATGCGTGCGAGGCCGCGGCCGCTCGCGGAGAACACGTCGGCGACCATCCGCTCGTAGACGGTGCGCGAGCGGATGCCGGGATCGGGTCGACGCGTCACGGTGAACAGCCCGGCGTCCACGGCGGGCATCGGTCGGAACGCCGAGCGGGGGATGCGGCTCTCGAGCGCGAAGTCGAACCACGGCGCCGCCTGCGCCGTCAGCTGCGTCGATCCGCCGACGCCCGCGCGGCGGCGAGCGACCTCCCACTGGGCGACGAGCACGGCATCCGTCCATCCGGGCGCGTGCAGCAGGCGCCGCAGCAGCGCGGTCGTGAGGTGGAAGGGCAGGTTCGACACGACGACGTGCGGGCGCGGCGCGAAGCGGTGCTGCAGCGCGTCGGCGTGCTCGATGCGCACGTGGGCGGGCGTGCGGGCGTCGAGCCTCGCCGCGCGCCTGCCGTCGAGCTCGAGGCCGCGGATGGGGCGGCCGAGCCGCGCGAGCGGGCGCGTGATGGCGCCGTCGCCCGTGCCGATCTCGACGATGGGGCCGTCGGTGGCGGCGACGAGGTCGACGATGCGGTGCACGACGCCGCGGTCGACGAGGAAGCTCTGCCCGAGCTCGTGCCTGCCGGGCGCGTGCGTGCTGCCCGTCGGCGGCTGCGCGGGCCTGCCGCCGCCGGTCGTGGGGGTGCGGCGATCGCGCGCGGCGTCAGGCGACTGCTCAGGGCGGGTGCGCGGGTGGGCGGCGCGGCCGCGGTGGGGATGATGGCGTGGGTGTCGGGACACGGGAGGCTCCGCAGGGCTCGAGATGGCGGTGGCAGCACGAGGTGCCGCGACCTGATGGCCGGACCTGGGGCGGGCAGCGCAGCATGGAGCTGCGGCCGGCGACCGAGGTCAGCGACGAGCCGAGCGAAGAGGGGATCGGCCCGCGCTCAGGCGCGGCGGATGCGGATGGCGTAGATCGAACCCATGCCTCCACCGTACCCGCCCGCCCCGGCTCGCCGCATCCCGCCTCCGCTGCGGTGCGCGATCGGTCACTCGATGGACGCGACTGGTCACTGGATGCGGCCATTCGGCGTCAGGGGCAGCATCGAGTGACCGATCGTGGGTGTCGCGACGCGGCAGGCCGCAGCGCACCCCCGCGTCAAGCCCGCACGAGCCGGCACGCACGAAACGTACGGTGGAGGGGATGCCTCGACAGATCCTCTGGTTCCGCCGCGACCTGCGGCTCGGCGACCACCCCGCGCTCGGCGCCGCCGCGGCCGAGGGCGACGTGCTGCCGGTGTTCATCCTCGACGACGCCCTGCTCGACTCGGCGGGCGACGTGCGCCGCGCCGCCCTCGTCGATGCGATGGCCCACCTGCGCGCGGCCACCGACGGCGCGCTCGTCGTGCGATCCGGCGACCCTGCCCGCATCCTGCCGCAGCTCGCCGCCGAGGTCGACGCGTCGGCCGTGCACGTCAGCGCGGAGCCGTTCCCGTACGGACGCCGCCGCGACGACCGCGTGCGCGCAGCGCTCGCGCAGGAGGACGTCGCGCTCGTCGAGACCGGCAGCCCCTACGCCGTCACCCCCGGCCGTGTGCGCAACGGATCCGGCGACCGCTACAAGGTGTTCACGCCGTTCTCGAGGGCGTGGCTCGACCACGGATGGCGCGCCCCGGCCGCCGACCCCGACGGCCTGCGCTGGTGCAGGCTCGTCGAGAGCGACGAGCTGCCGACGGCACCCGCGATCGATGCCGACATCCCCACGATCTCCGAGCAGGCGGCGCTCGAGCGCTGGCACGCGTTCCTCGACGACGACCTCGACGAGTACGACGAGGGCCGCAACCTCCCGGGCGACGACACGACCTCGCGCATGTCGGCGCACCTCAAGTGGGGCACCATCCATCCGCGCACCATGCTCGCCGACCTCGAACGTCGCTCGCGTGGCCGCACGGGCACGCGCATGCAGTCGCTGCTGCGGTACCGCACCGAGCTGGCATGGCGCGAGTTCTACGCCGACGTGCTGTGGCATGCGCCGCGCAGCGACTGGCGCGACCTCACCGATGCGCTCGACGGCATGCAGTACGACGAGCCCGGCGACGCGTTCGTCGCCTGGCAGGAGGGCCGCACCGGCTACCCCATGGTCGACGCCGGCATGCGGCAGCTGCTCGCCGAGGGGTGGATGCACAACCGCGTGCGCATGCTCACCGCGTCGTTCCTCGTGAAGGACCTCCACGTGTGGTGGCCGCACGGCGCCCGGCACTTCCTCGACCACCTCGTCGACGGCGACATCGCATCCAACAACCACGGCTGGCAGTGGACCGCGGGCACGGGCACGGATGCGGCACCGTACTTCCGCGTCTTCAACCCCGTGCTGCAGGGGCAGCGGTTCGACCCCGAGGGGGAGTACGTGCGGCGGTGGGTGCCAGAGCTGCGGCATCTCTCCGGCGGTGCGGTGCACGAGCCGTGGAAGGCCGACGACGGCTACGCCCACGACTACCCCGAGCGCATCCTCGACCACAAGGAGGAGCGCGCGGAGGCGCTGGATCGGCTGCAGGCGACGAAGCGCTGAGCGTCGCGCGGCGCAGCCTCGGCATGGGGAGGTCCTTCCCATCGTCCATGCAGCATCGCGTGGCTAGCATCGTCGCGTGAGCGCGACCGAGCCTCCCGACGCGTCGCCAGACGAGGCCGCACGGTACGCGGCGCTCCTGCGAGGTCCGCGGATCGCGGCGCTCGTCGGCGGGGTCACGGCGCTGGGGACGTCGGCCATCAACCTCCTCGTGCTCGAGGACATGTCGGGGCTGCTGTGGGTCGCGACCGTCTCGTCGGTGCTCATCTGCGTGCTCGCGATCCGCACCATGGTCGACCACCCTCCGCGTGCCGTCGAGCGGCTGCGTCAGCTCGCTGCGCAGCTGGGCGGCAGGTTCTGGCTGTGGAAGGCGGGCACGGGTGCGAACCTCGGCGTGCCGTTCGCCTACGGCGCCGAGCACGAACGATTCGGCGTCGTCTCCGGCGAGCTGCACGGCATGCCGATCGAGCTGGGCACCCTGGCTTCGCAGGTGTCGAGCCGGCATCGAGCACCGGCGGGTCGGCGGCACGCGTACGTCGCCATCCGACTGCCCGAGCGGCTGCCGCACATGATCATGAGCTTCGGGCATCTCTCGCGAGTCCTCGGCGTGCGCGTCGCCCCCGACCAGTGGCATCGGTCGCAGCGCGTCGACGTCGGCGGCGAGCGCCGCTTCCGACTGTTCGTCGCCGACGGCGGCGAAGCGGCCGCGCGAGCGTTCTTCCGTCCCGAGATCGTGGCGCTGTTCGAGCGCATCGGGCGCGACTACGACGTCGAGATCAGGGACCGGCGCCTCTACCTGTTCCCCGGCCGATCGCCGGCGGCAGGGTCCGAGCGTCGGTGGGCCGCGCAACGGCAGTCGCTCGAGGCGTTCACGGGCGCGCTGGCGGCGTCGGGAGTCTGGGAGGCCGTGGGCACGCACAGCCCAAGGCTGCGCGACGTGCGGCTGCACGCCGACGTGCCGCGCTCGGTGGCGGTGGTCTTCAGCGTCGCCGCGGTCATCGTCGTCGTGGTGTCGGTCGTCTGGCTGGCAGCGACAGGCCGCATCGGCTGAGGTCGGCGCTCCGCGCCGTCGTCACGACGGGCGCAGGCGCGACGCCCCGACACCGCAGAGGGTGGCGGGGCGTCGCGGTGCGATGGGACTCGGTGCGGCGGACGGTGGACGCGGCGCGGGTCAGCGCACCGGCGCCCTGCGGATGAGCAGCGTCCACACGAGGGCTGCCGCAGCACCGACGGCGGCGAAGCCCAGCACCCATGCGAACCATTCGGCCTCGAAGAGCGCGGTGCCGATGCCGGCCAGGCCGCCGGGGTCGACGACCATCACGATGCCGCCGGCCAGCACCCCCGCCAGCACGACGCTCGTGATGACGAGCCACAGCGCCGTCTGGCCGCCGCGCAGGTAGATCGTCGACAGGGCGGCGCTCAGCAGCATCGCCATCAGCAGCAGCACGAAGGTGTGCAGCAGGGTCTGCCACCAGGCGCCGCCGCCGACGTAGGCGACGTCGAACATGCGGATGCTGAGCCCGAATCCGTTCGTCGCCCGCTCGATGGCCCGCAGGATCGTCACGACGATCGCGAACAGCAGCGACAGGCCGGCGAACACGGCTGCCGATCCGACGGCGAACTCGCGCCGCGTGATGCCGAGGCCCAGCGCGAGCGGGAACATCTGCAGCATCGCGGTGAAGCCGAGACCCATGAGCGGCCCGAGCAGCGCGAACACGGCGCCGTTCCACGTCATGCCCAGCTGCATGCTGGCGAGGTCGTTCCGGTCACCGCCCGTCGAGACGTTCGCGATGACGCCGATGACGAGCACGACGAGGAACGCGAGCCCGACGATGACGAACGGCAGGCCGAAGGTGTTGAAGCGGTGCTGCGTGTGCAGCCGGATGACGGATGCGGTGCGATCCATGGCGTCGCTCCTCTCAGACGCTCGCGTCGGCGAGCTCGGGGGTACGGGTGAGGTGCACGACGAGTGCCTGCAGCGACACCGGGCTCGTCGTGAGGTCGGCAGCGGCGAGCTCGGCGCGGGTCGCGGCGTCGAGGGATCCGAGGATCGTCGCGTTCGCGAGCCCGCCCATGCGCTGCTGCGCGACGACCTCGCGGCCGGCGCAGAACCGCTCCACGGCGTCGGCGCGGCCGGAGACGTCGTAGGCGCGGCCGCGCAGCTCGTCGGCGTCGGCGTCGATGAGCACGGTCCCCTGGTCGAGCACGACGACGTGCTCGAGCAGGTTCGCGACCTCGTCGATCAGATGCGTCGAGAGCACGATCGTGCGCGGATGCTCGGCGAAGTCGGCCAGCAGGTGGTCGTAGAACAGCTGCCTGGCGACGGCGTCGAGCCCGAGGTACGGCTCGTCGAAGAACGTCACCTCGGCGCGCGAGGCGAGCCCGACGACGATGCCGATCGCCGAGAGCTGCCCACGGGAGAGCTTCTTGATCTCGCGGTCGAGCGGCAGGCGGAAGTCGTCGACGAGGCGGCGCTCGAGGTCGGCATCCCAGCCGTCGTGCAGTCGCCGGGCGATCGCGAGCACCTCCTGCGCGCGGAACCCGTCCGGGTACTTCTGCGACTCCTGGATGAAGCACGTGCGCGAGAGGACGTCGGCGTTCTCGAACGGGTGGTCGCCGAGCACCCGCATGTCGCCGCTGGTCGCGACGAGCTGCCCGGTGAGCAGCTGCATGAGCGTGGTCTTGCCTGCGCCGTTGCGGCCGAGCAGGGCGTGGATGCGGTTCGGCTCGAGCGCGATCGACACGTCGTCGAGCGCGCGCACGCCCTTGGGGTAGTGCTTGGAGAGACCGGTGGTCTCGATGACGGCGGTCATGCCGACTCCTCCTCGATGATGTGCGCGAGCTGGGCCGGCGTGATGCCGAGCTTCGCCGCCTCGCGCAGCATGGGTGCGATGAACTCGTGGGTGAATGCGCGCGTCCTCGCCTCGACGAGACGGTCGCGCGCTCCGGTGGCGACGAACATGCCGATGCCTCGCCTCTTGTAGAGGACGCCGTCGTCGTGCGCCGGCTCGGCCGGCGGTCCCTCAGCCCTGCTCGACTGCCTCCGCCAGGTGGCCTCGTGCGGCAGCCTCGAGGTGCGTGAGATCCGACGCGATCGTGATGAACGTGAAGCCCTGCGCGATGCGGTCGCGCGCGATCGAGCCCGAAGCCGTGTGGATCGCCGCGACCTTGCCGGCAGCCTTCGCGGCCGTGAGCACTCGATCGATCGCCGCGTCGAACGCCTCCTGCGCATCCGGGTCGCCCGGGAAGCGCGCGCCGACCGCGAGCGCGAGGTCGCTCGGGCCGATGTAGACCCCGTCGACGCCGTCGACGGCGAGGATCGCGTCGACGTTCGCGAGGCCCTCCGGGGTCTCGATCATGCACAGCAGCAGCACCGCTGCATCCGAGTCGGCGGGCTTCGGGCCGATGCGCAGCCCCGCGCGCATGGGACCGTACGAGCGCGTGCCGCGTCCCGGGTAGCGTGCGGCGACGACCGCCCGCTCGGCGTCGTCGGCGTCGTCGACGAGCGGCACGATGATGCCGCGTGCGCCGGCGTCGAGCGCCTTGCCGATCGCGGCTGGCGCATTCGCCTCGACGCGCACGACGCCCGCGGGGCCGTGCGCCGCGTCGATCGCCGTCAGGTTGGCGAGCATGCCCGAGTAGCCCAGCAGGCCGTGCTGCGCGTCGACGGCCACGTAGTCGTAGCCGGTGAGCGCGATCCGCTCCGTCGACACGGGCGAGTCGAGCACGATCCAGTAGCCCACCACGACCTCGTGGCGTCGTGCTCGCTCGATGACGGCGGCGGCGGGATGGGGTGCGGGCGTGAGAGGCATTGCGGACTCCAGTCGGTGGGATGGGCTGCGCGTCGAGGGCGCGGCGGTCAGCGGTTGTAGGCGGGCATGGGGCCTGCGAGGTCGCTGCCGACCTCGTCGCAACGCGCGAGGACGTCGTCGTCGAGGGGTCCGCGGCCGATCGCCTCGGCGTTCGCGACGAGCTGCGCGGGCTTCGAGCCTCCCAGCAGGATCGAGCCGACGAGGGGCTGCGAGGCGAGCCAGCGCAGCGAGAGCTCGGCGAGCGGCAGGCCCGCGTCGTCGGCGATGGCGCCGAGCGCGGCGATCGCGGCGAACAGCCGCTCGTCCCAGTAGCGCGCGCGGTACATGCCGGCGAGGCGCGAGTCGCCGAAGCGCCCCGCGTCCGGTGCGTCGTCGAAGCGGTGCCTGCCGGTGAGGAGGCCGCCGCCGAGGGGGTTGTAGACCATCGTCTCGATGTCGCGATCGGCCGCGAACGCGCGGTACTCGGCGTCGAGCCTGCGGGCGACGAGGTTGTACAGCTGCTGCGCCACGACAGGGCCCGCGATGCCGGCGCGGGCGCACTCGCGCTCCACGTCGGCGACCTGCCAGGCCGCGAGGTTCGAGACGCCGAGCGCGGCGATGCGCCCCTCCGCCTGCAGCTCGGCGATCGCGTCGATCGTCTCGGCCAGCGGCGTCGCGCGATCCGGCTGGTGCAGGTAGAAGAGGTCGACCGACTCGCGGCCCAGCCGGGCGAGGGAGCCGGCGACGCTGCGGCGCAGTCCCTCGCGCGAGAGCGGGGCGTGCCCGTCGGCGTCCGGATGCGGCATGCCCGCCTTCGTCGCGATCGGCAGCTCGATGCCCAGCTGCGGCAGCAGGCGCCCGAGGATGCGCTCGGTCTCGCCGCCCGCGTAGCCGTTGGCGGTGTCGATGCTGGCGACGCCCGCGGCGACCGCGGCCTCGAGCATCGCGGCCGAGCCGGCCTCGTCGACGGTGTCGCCGAAGGTCATGGTGCCGAGGACGAGTGCTGGCATGGCGGAGCTCCTGAAGGGGGGTCGGGTGGGATGCGTCAGGCGAGCACGGGATGCAGGGGCGCCTCGCCGCGCAGGATGCGTGCGACGTCGCGCACGACCGTGACGCCCATCGTCGCGTTCGCGCCGTCGGCGTGCGCGCCGATGTGGGGCGTGAGCAGCACGTTCGGTGCCGTGCGCAGAGGGCTCGCCTGCTCGAGCGGCTCGTGCGCGAACGCGTCGAACGCGGCACCGGCGAGGTGTCCGGATCGCAGCGCCTCTGCGGCGGCGGCCTCGTCGACGAGCCCGCCGCGCGCGGCGTTGACGAGCAGCGAGCCCGGTCGCATCGACGCGATGGCGGCCGCGTCGAGCAGCGGAGGTCCGTCGCCGCCAGGCACGTGCAGCGTGAGCACGTCGGCGCTCGCGATCACCTGCGCGGCCTCGGCGCGCTCGACGCCCGCCTCGGCGAACGCGGCATCGGCCAGGAACGGATCGAAGGCGACCACGCGCATCCCGAACGCCCGGGCGCGGACGGCGACGGCTCGCCCGATGCGGCCGAAGCCGAGCACGCCGAGCGTGCGACCCGACAGCTCGAGCCCGGGGAACCGGTCCCAGGCGCCGTCGGCGAGGGAGGCGTGCGCAGGCACGATGCGGCGGGCGACGGCGAGGATCGCGCCGAGCGTGAGCTCGGCGACCGCGACCGTGTTCGACCCGGGTGCGTTGACGACCTGCACGCCCGCCGCGGACGCCGCCGCGAGGTCGATGTTGTCGACGCCCACGCCGTGCTTCGCGACGACGCGCAGGCCGGGCGTCGCGAGCACGGTCGCATCCACCTCGTCGAGCCCGACGACGAGCGCGGTCGCACCGGCCGCGCGCTGCGCGAGCGTCGCGGCGTCGAGGGGATGCGCCTCGACGTCGGAGCGGAAGGCGAGGCCCTCCTCGGCGAGCGCATCCCACGGCGCGCGCGACTGCGCGCCGAAGCTGGGTGTCGTGATCAGCACCGTCATGATCAGCCGATCTCGATCCCGAACACCTTGAGCACGCCGTAGACGCCGAGGGCGGCGACGGCGGCGGAGCTGAAGCACAGCGCGACCGTCCAGAACGCGCTCCTGCGGAAGCGCTTGGGCACCTCGCGACGCAGATGCCACACGGCGATCACGACGGCGACGAGGAAGATGCCGGAGCCGATGCCGCCGATCTGCACCATGACGAGCGGCGCCTGGACGACGAGGAAGCTGAGCGCCCAGACGAGCGGCATGCCGATGGTGAGCGCGCGGATGATGCGCTTGCGCTTGACGAGGTCGGTCCAGTCGAAGACGCCGAGGATGGACAGCGTGCTGCCCCACAGGCGCGGCACGGACGCGGTGGAGGCGATGAGCGTCGAGAAGAGCACGAAGAACGCGCCGACGAGGAAGATCCAGTAGCCGGCGGGACCCATGGTGTCCGAGTACATCCGCGAGAGGGTCACGATCATGTCGTTGCCCTCGGGGACCAGTCCCTGCGGGTGCAGGACGGCGGCGCCGATGACGTAGAACGACAAGGTGCTGACCGTGCAGATCACCCACGAGACGAGCACGTCGAGGCGCATGACGCGGATCCATCCCTCGGCGCGCTGCGCACGCTCCTCGGTGCCGTCGTCGGGTCCGGTCCAGCGTGCGTAGCCCTTCTCGATGCACCAGTAGGTGTAGGTCGTCATCTCGTCGGCGCCGACGCCGGTGAGGCCGAACATCGCGATCGCGAAGCCGATGGCGCCGACGGGCAGGGCCAGCGCGAGCCCGCCACCGATGTCGGCGGCCGAGTAGGCGAAGGGCGTGAATGGCAGGCCGAGCGCGAGGCCGACGGTGATGAGCGAGAAGGCCACGACGGAGACGAACGAGACCCGCTCGAGCACCGAGTACTTGCCGCTGATGTTGAAGAGGATCGCGCTCGCGGTGACGACGAGCGTCCAGAACACGAGCGAGGTCATGCCGAAGGGATCGCCGCCGATCGGCACCATGATCGAGATGCACGCGACGGCGCCGCCGATGATGCCGCCGCGCTGCAGGATCTTCGTGAAGTCCATGAGGACCCAGAGGAAGTTGATCCAGGAGCCGCGACGCGTCTTCGGGCCGACCTTCGAGTAGCCGACGAGCGCGGGCTGGCCGGAGTGGATCGCCCACTGCGCGAGCTCGAGCTGCACCCAGACCTTCACCGCGGTCGAGATGATGACGAGCCACAGCAGCACGAAGCCCGCCTGCGCGCCGAGCGCGGTGGTCGTGATGAGCTCGCCGGAGCCGACGACGGCGGCCGAGAGCACGAGGCCAGGGCCGAGGTGGCGGATGCGACCGCGCAGCGTCGTGGGGGCGGGCTTCACGTCCTCGGCCCTGAGGGCGTAGGGATCGTGGAGCGCGGCCGGCTTCGTCGCGGTCGTCGTCATGTCAGTCTCCTTTGACCAGGGTTCCACGGCAGTGCGACCGCCGCGGACGACACGATAGGCCTGATTGCGCGAAACGCGCAACCCGCCTAGCATGAAACGCGCAGGTCCGACGAGCGGACCGCTCGACGAGGAGGTCTGTGTGGACGCCGGTGCGCACGCCGCTGCAGCCCGACTCGTCGTCGTCGCCGACGACCTGACGGGGGCCGTCGAGACCGCCGCCCTGCTCGTCGCGCCCGGCGGCACGCTGCCGCGCGTCCTGGTGGGAGCCGATCGCGACGCCATCGCCGCAGCGCTGCGCGAGCCCGGTGCGCTCGTCGTCGACGCCGACCTCCGGCATCTCGACCACGACGGCGCGCGCCATCGGCTCGCAGGCATCCTCGACGCGCTGCCCGAGGGCGTCGAGGTGCTCGTGAAGGTCGACTCCCTGCTGCGCGGACCGCTCGGCGCCGTCACGGCCGCGCTGGCGGGCCGCGCCCCGGTGCTGTGCACCGCAGTGCCCGCGACCCGGCGCGCCGTGGTCGACGGTGTCGTGCGCGTCGACGGCGTGCCGCTCGATCGCACGGATGCCTGGCACGCCGAGGACGGCGATGCCCCGACCGCCGTCGCCACCGCGATCGCCCCCACCGAGGCCGTCGTCGTGCCGCTGTCCGCCGTGCGTGGCCCCGCGCTCGCGCAGGTGCTCGAGGAGGTCGCCGCCGACGGCAGGGTCGCCCTCGCCGACGCCGAGACCGCCGACGACCTCGCGGCCGTCGCGGCAGCCGCCCCGGGCGTGCTCGTCGGTGCAGCGGGGCTCGCAGAGGCCTGGGCTGCGCGATTCGCGCACTCTCGCCTGCCCGCTGCGCACGACCTGCCCGGCAGGCCCGATCCGCTCGCCCTCATCGGCACCGCGAGCGCCGAGGCCGCAGAGCAGGTCGACGCCTGCGAGGCGGACGGCATCGCCCTGCTGCGCCCTGAGGCTGCGGCCATCGCCTCCGCGACCCCCGCCGTCGGCGTCCCCGCCATCGTCGCCGCGCCGCGAGGCCGCGCCGATCCCGCGCTCGTCGAGCGCGGCTTCGCCGAGCTCGCCTCGCGCATCGCCGGGGAGCGCGACCTCGTCCTCTCCGGTGGCGCCACCGCGCGCGCCGTGCTCGAGGCCCTCGGCATCCGCATCCTCCGACCCGTCGCCGAGCTGCACCACGGCGCCGTCGCATCCCTCGCCGGCTCCCGGCGCATCATCACGCGCCCGGGCAGCTACGGCGACCCCACCAGCCTGCAGGCAGCCCTCGGCTGCCTCGCATCCGGAAGACAGGAGCACCCATGACCCTCCCCCTCATCGCCGTCACCATGGGCGACGGCGCGGGCATCGGCCCCGAGGTCACCGTCGCCGCCGTCGTGCACCCCGAGGTGCTCGCCACCTCGCGCCCCCTCGTCATCGGTGACGCCGCACGGCTGCGCGAGGCGGCGAGCATCCTCGGCCTCGACGTCGAGGTGCGCGCCGTCGACGGCGCCGGCGACGCGGTGTTCGAGCCCGGCATCGTCAACGTCGTCGACCTCGGCCTGCTGCCCGCCGACCTCCCCTGGGGCGTCGAGTCGCCCGTCGCGGGCGACGCCGCCTTCCACTTCGTCCGCGTCGCCGCCGAGCTCGCCGTCGAAGGCACGGCGCAGGCGATCTGCACCGCGCCCCTCAACAAGGCGGCGCTGCACGCCGGTGGACACCCCTTCCCCGGCCACACCGAGATGCTGGCGTCGCTCACAGGCACCGACGAGGTCTCGATGATGCTCGCGACCGAGCGACTCCGCGTCATCCACGTCACGACGCACATCGGGCTCATCGACGCCGTCGCCCGCATCGAGCCCGGCCTCGTCGAGCGCACGATCGTGCGTGGCGCCGAGGCGTTGCGCCGCGCGGGCGTCGACGCGCCACGCATCGGCGTGTGCGCCATCAACCCGCACGCGGGCGAGAACGGCCTCTTCGGCTACGGCGAGGAGGCGACGAAGATCGCCCCCGGCGTCGAGGCGGCTCGTGCGGCAGGCATCGACGCCGTGGGGCCGCTGCCCGCCGACACCCTGTTCTTCCTCGCGGGTCGCGGCGACTACGACCTCGTCGTCGCGATGTACCACGACCAGGGCCACGGCCCCGTGAAGGTGCTCGGCATCGAGGCAGGCGTCAACATCACCGTCGGGCTGCCCGTGATCCGCACGTCGGTCGACCACGGCACGGCCTTCGACATCGCCGGTCGCGGGATCGCCGACAGCGCCAGCATGGTCGAGGCGCTGCGCCAGGCCGCCGCCATGGCGACGGTCGTGCCCACCGCAGCGTGAGCATCCGCGTCGTCGCGAGCGGGATGCGCGAGGATGGCTTCGTGAGCACGGACGAGTCGACGTCGAGCCCGTCGGCGAAGGTCAGGCGGCAGGCGATCGTCGACCTCGCGCGCGCCGGCGGGCTCGCATCCGTCGACGCGCTCGCGACGCGATTCGGCGTGACGCAGTCGACCATCCGTCGCGACCTGGCGAGGCTGCAGGACGCGGGTCGCATCACCCGCACGTTCGGCGGCGCCA
Source organism: Agrococcus sp. AC640b (assembly GCF_979255995.1). Lineage (NCBI taxonomy): Bacteria > Bacillati > Actinomycetota > Actinomycetes > Micrococcales > Microbacteriaceae > Agrococcus > Agrococcus sp. AC640b. Next base: position 5,065 of record NZ_CEEDMM010000008.1, on the reverse strand, counting down.
TGGCGTCGCACGCCGAGTCGTCGCTGCGTCAGCGGCTCGGCGAGGCGACCGACGAGAAGCGCGCGATCGCCGGCTGGGCCGCGACCCAGGTGCAGGAGGGCGAGTCGATCCTGCTCGATGGCGGCTCGACCGTGGGTGCGCTCGCGCGCGAGCTCTCGGGGCCGCTGCACGTCGTCACGCCCGCGATGAGCGTCGTGCACGAGCTCTCGGACGTCGCGGGCGTCGAGGTCGACTGCCTCGGGGGTCGGCTGCGCGCGGTGAGCGAGGGCTTCGTCGGGCCGCTCGCCGAGGCCGCGCTCGAGCGCATGACGTTCGATCGCGTGTTCCTCGGCGCCGACGCCGTCGACGCAGAGCTCGGGCTGTGCGAGGCCGATCCGCAGCAGACGCGGCTCAAGCAGCTCGCCGCGCGTCGTGGGGCAGCCGTGTACGTGCTCGCGGACGCGAGCAAGCTCGGTCAGAGGCCATTCCACGCCTGGACGGCGCTCGATGGGCCGTGGACGCTCGTGACCGACGCGCGCGCCGACGCCGATCGGCTCGCGGCCTTCGACCGCGCCGGCATCCCGGTGGTCGTCGCGGGCTGACGCCGCGGTGCGAGTCGCGCCGCTCAGCGCCGAAGCGCGTCGTCGCCCCGCGGCGACGCGAACGAGCGCGCGACGGCGCCCGCCATCCGCTCGAGCGGACCCCTCACGCGGGCACGCGCCAGCAGCACGCCGAGCAGCAGCGACCCCGCCACGTGGATGCCGAGCATGCCGAAGCCTGCGACGGTCCACGGCGGCAGCTCGACCGCTCCGTCGGCACCGACCGCGATGGCGCTCCCACCGCCTGCGAACGCCCACGCGATCGACGCAGCCAGCAGCGCGCACACGTGCAGCGTGTAGATCGTGAACGGCGCAGCACCCGCGGCCCGCACCGGCTCGAGCGCGCGCGGCAGCCGGGCACCAGGGGGCAGCGCGACGACGAGCGCCCCGATCACCGCGACCGCCACGCCGACGCCGCGCGCGACGTCGCCGATCGTGCCCGTGTGCGGCACCGCCGTCGCCTGCCACCACCACGATGCGTCCGGCGGCGTGCCGGTGCCGAAGCGCAGCAGCCACGGCAGCTGACCCGTCAGCCCCTGCGACGCCGCCCACGAGTCCGCGAACGCATCCATCGTGCGCTCCGACACGAGGATCGCCGCGACGGCGACGAGCGCGCCTGCACCCAGCATCCCGAGGCCGACGATGCGAGCGCGCGTCGTCGAGCCCGCTCGCAGCACGCCGCGGGCCACGAGGATGCCGACCGCCAGCATCGCCACCCACGTGACCGCCGGATACTCGCCCGTGCACAGCAGGTCGACGAGCGCGGCCCACGGGGAGCCCTCGAGCGCATCGGCCTGCGGGAAGACCCCCTCGCCGAAGCGCCACTCGCGCACCGCGAGCGCCACCTGCGAGCCGCCCACCCACAGCGCCACAGCGACGGCGGCCACGAGCCAGCTCGGCGCGAGGAGCAGCGGAGCGGCGAGCACCATCGCGAACGCGAGGTAGTTGAGCACGACGTGCACCGGCGGCATGCACGCAGCCAGCAGCACCCCGACCGCGCCGACCACGATCGCGCGGCCCAGCACGGCGCGCAGCGCGGCGACGCGATGCCCTCCGGCCAGCAGCGACCGGGTGGCGAGCACGAGGCTCACCCCGGCGAGCACCGCGAACAGCGACGACGCGTTGCCGTTCGCGCCAGCGAGCACGACGTCGGCCGCCTGCGCCTGCGTGCCGGTGGCGCCCGTCCACGACCCCGCGACCGACGACAGCAGGTGGGCGCTCATCATGCCGACGATCGCGAGCCACCTGGCGAGGTCGATCGCGACGATGCGGGCGGATGCGCCGGTGGATGCGGCTGCGGCGGCGGCGGCGTGCGCGACCGTCCCGCCGGAGACCGGCCCGGTGGGCCCGGCGGCGGATCCCGGGTGCGCGCTCATGCCCCGATCATGCATCCTCCACCCATGCGCCACCCACGACCCCACGAGAGAGATGAGGTTCTCGGCCGCTTGTGAGGTCACAAGCGGCCGAGAACCTCAGATCTGTCGTGCGGGGTCGGTCAGCGCAGCGCCTCGCGCAGCTTCACCGGCTTGCCGATGCGCAGCAGCGACCGCTCGTACACGCGGGCGGCGAACGCGATGACGATCGCCGTCGACACGAGCACGATGCCGAACGACAGCAGCCCCTCCCACCATTCCATCGTGCCGAGGTAGGCGCGCATCGGCACCGCCACCGGCGCCGAGAACGGCACGTACGACATGATCTGCAACGCGAGCGGGTTGTTGTTGAAGAGGATGACGGCGACATACGGCAGCATCACGAGCATCATGATCGGCGTCGTCGTGGAGCCGAGATCCTCCGACCGCGACACCATCGCCGCCGCCGCCGCGAACAGCGACGCCATGAGCACGAATCCGACCGTGAACAGGCCCACGAACCACGCGATCGGCTCGCCGAGGCCGTCGAGGATCACCGAGTTGTCGGTGATCGCCCCGCCGATGAGCACCACCGCGGCGATGAGCGCGATCTGCACGAACGCGAGCAGCGAGTTGCCGACGATCTTGCCTGCCAGCAGGGCGCGGGCGGGCACCGACGCGAGCAGGATCTCGACGATGCGCGTCTGCTTCTCCTCGACGACCGAGCCTGCGATGCCGTAGCCGAACGACATCGACGCCATCATGAACACGAGGCCGAAGCCGAGGCCGATGAGGTACAGCAGGCCCGGGTTCGGCGCGTTCGGGTCGAGCAGCTCGACGTCGGGCATGACCGACAGCAGGCCGATGAGCGACTCGGGCGCCTCGCGGTCGCCGAGCACGAGCAGGCCTGCGGGGCCGTCGCTGGGCAGCACGGCCGCGTCGACCTCCTCGGAGGCGACGAGGTCGCGTGCCTCGTCTGCCGAGTCGACGACCGTCACCTCCGTGTCGGGCAGCGCCTCCACGACCTGCTGCGTCGAGCCGACGACCGCGACCGACGTCGTCGACTGGAACAGCTGCGGCCCCACCGACGAGAAGATCACGGCGGCGAGCGCACCCAGCAGCACGATCGCTGCCGAGATCAGGTACGCCTTCGAGCGCAGGTTCACGAGGATCTCGCGCTGCGCGACGATGCCGACGGCGCGCCAGAACGGCACGCGGCGTGCGGCGTGGCTCGCGGTGGAGTCCGCGGTGGTGATGGTCATCGGACGACCTCCTGGAAGATCTCGGTCAGCGGACGCGTGACGGGGGCGAACGCGCGCACGCCGCCGCGCTCGACGGCCTGCTGCAGCACGCGGTCGGCCGCTGCGTCGTCGGCGGCCGTGAAGCGCACCTCGCCGCCTGCGAGGTCGACGACCTCGACGCCTGCGGCATCCCGCACCCAACCGGCGTCGCCGGCGGTCACGAGGCGCCACTCGGGGCGGGTGTGGGCGGCGCGGATGTCCTCGCGGGTGCCTGCGGCGCGCACGCGGCCGTCGCCGATGATGACGAGCTCGTCGCAGAGGCGCTCGACGACGTCGAGCTGGTGGCTGGAGAAGAGCACGGGAGCGCCGGTGCGGGCGACGTCGCGCAGCACCTCGAGCGTCGTCTCGACCGCCATGGGGTCGAGGCCCGAGAAGGGCTCGTCGAGCACGAGCGCAGCGGGATCGTGCACGAGCGCCGCAGCGATCTGCGCGCGCTGCTGGTTGCCGAGGCTCAGCGACTCGAGGGTGTCGTGGTGCCGGTCGCCGAGCCCGAGACGGTCGAGCAGGTCGAGCGCGCGGCGCTTCGCGGTCGCGCCGTCGAGGCCGTGGAGGCGGGCGAGGTAGACGAGCTGGTCGTCGATCGGCATCTTCGGGTACAGGCCGCGCTCCTCTGGCATGTAGCCGATGCGGGCGCGGAAGTCGGCGGTGATGGGTGCACCGTCGACCTCGACGACGCCTGCGCTCGGCTCGAGCACGCCGAGCAGGATGCGCATCGTCGTGGTCTTGCCGGCGCCGTTCGCGCCGACGAAGCCGGTCATGCGGCCGGGGTGGATGTCGAACGACACGTCGTGCAGCACCTGGTTGGCGCCGAACGACCGGTCGATGCCTCGAAGTCGGATCATGGCTTCGACGCTACGGTCGCGGGCTCGTGCGCGTATCCGGCGTGGGGTGGATGTGCGGCTCCGCCGAGCGGGTGAGGGTCGCCGGGCGACGACGGCTGCTGGCGCAGGATGACGCTCGGCGAGCGCTCGAGGGAGCATTCCCCTCGACGGACCGCTGCGCGTCATCCGGGGCCCGCGTCGAGGCGGCACCGAGCGAGCGCGTCACGCTGATGCCCGCCGAACCTGCACCACAGCGCGCCCTCATCTGCACTGCGCACACGAGCAGTCGCTCAGGCGCCGGTTCGGCGGCGCATCACTCGACGGTCGGCACCGATCCGCTGCCGGCCTGCACGACGCCGCGCTCGTACGCCCAGATGACGGCATGGATGCGGTCGCGGATGCCGAGCTTCATGAGCACGTTCGACACGTGCGTCTTCACGGTCGCCTCGCCCACGTACAGCCGCTCGGCGATCTCGCCGTTCGAGTGGCCGCGGGCGAGCAGCATGAGCGTCTCGCGTTCGCGCTCCGTCAGCAGGTCGAGCTCGGGCGCCTCGGGCATCGATCCCGCGCCGTCGGGGCTGGCGAAGCGCTCGATGACGCGGCGCGTCACCGACGGTGCGAGCAGCGCGTCGCCGCGGGCGAGGGCGTGGATGGCGTCGATGAGGTGCTCGGGCTCGGCCGTCTTCAGCAGGAACCCGGAGGCGCCTGCGCGCAGCGCCTCGAACAGGAAGTCGTCGCGGTCGAACGTCGTGAGCATGAGCACGGACGCGCCCGAGTCGCCGTCGCAGATCTCACGCGTCGCTCCGAGGCCGTCGAGCACGGGCATCTGCACGTCCATGCAGATGACGTCGGGGCGCAGGTCGGCAGCCTTCAGCACGGCCTCCCGGCCATCGGCCGCCTCGCCGACGACCTCGAAGCCGGGCTCGGTCTCGAGGATGGTGCGGAAGCCGACGCGCACGAGCGCCTGGTCGTCGACGAGCAGGATACGGGTCACTCGGGGCTCCTCGAGGGGG
>NZ_CEEDMM010000007.1:15291-102448 GCF_979255995.1 Agrococcus sp. AC640b | reverse complement strand
CGGCACCTCCCCAGCCCCACGCTGCGCCTGCGCCGTCGACGCCAGGCTCGCACGACGCCACCGCGACCTCCGACGTCGACTCGGCGCCTCCGGCACCCCTCGGAGTCGCCGCCGACGCCGACCGGGCCGTCGACCAGGGCGACCGCGAGGTGCCGGAGGACGCGCCTGGCACGACGCCGCCGACCGACCGACGGCTGTGACGCGCAGGCGTCAGTAGCCTGCGAACGCGTCGACGAGCACGCGCCGCGCGCCCGCCGCCTTCGCGATGCGGCGCAGCCTTCCGACCTGCTCCGACGACCCCGACACGAGCACCTGCCGCGCGGCGACGTCGGGCACGAGCGCCCGCAGCCGATCGCCGTCGATGCGGCCCGCCTCGTGCTCCCACGCCGCCGCCATGCCATCCGGCGCCGTCGGCGCCACGATGACGACGCGCGCGACCGCCTGCTCGAGCGCGGCGGCGAACGGCACGGGATCGCCGTCGCGCAGCAGCAGGAGCAGCACGGTGTCGTCGTCGCTCGCACCCAGGTGCGACAGGAACGGCGTCACGCCGATGCCCGCTGCGATGAGGAGGCGCGGCTGCCCCGGTCGCGGAGTGAAGTCGCCGCCCTGCCGCGTGACCGCGACGGTGTCGCCGGGCTCGAGGTCCAGCAGGTGCCGCTTGAACGACGAGATGGGCTCGGCGGCGCGGATGCCCAGGCGCACCTCCGGCGATCCCGGCGGGGATGCGACGCTGAAGACGCGACGCTGACCGCGCAGATCGGCGCGGTGCGGCAGGCTCAGCTCCACCCACTGCCCTGCCCGATGCTCGAGCTCCGGCTCGGCGACGAAGCGCAGGTCGACGACCTCTCCGTGCCGCTCGGAGCCCACGACCCGCAGGATCGTGCCCCTGTGTGCGCCGAGCAGGAACGCGACGACGTTGCCGACGACGAGCGCGAGCGCGGGGCCGGGGTAGAACGAGCCGACGCCGATCGGGATCGATGCGACCGACGCGAGCGCGGGGACCGCGAGCAGCACGCCGACGAGCGCACCGACGGCGATGCGCTGCGGCCGCAGCGGCGGGAGCGTGATGGGCTCCGAGAACATGAACGCCGCGAGGAACAGCACGGGGCTCTGCGCGATCGCCTGCACGAGCGCAGCGCCGACGTCGCCGGAGAACGACGCGTACGCGGCGGTCTGCAGCACGACGCCCGCGGCGACGAGCACGAGCGCCGGCGCGACGATGCGGGTGCGCACGAGCACGAGGGCGCCGCCGACGATCGTGAGCGGCAGCACCGGCAGCGCAGCGATCCACCACAGCTCGACGCCGACGCCCGGCGTCAGCAGCGGCAGCAGCACGCCCGCGATGACGAGGCCGGCGGCGGCGGGGTTCACGATGAGCCTGCCGCGACGCACGATGAGCACCTTCGCGGCGGCGGCGAGCGCGCACACCGCGGCGACGACGGCGAGGTCGACGATGCCCGTCGGCGCATCCATGCGCGGCGGTGCGGCGATGAGCGCGACGAGCAGGCCGGTGATCGCGGCGCTCGGCACGTGCGCGGGGCGGCGCGCGATGCGGCCGAACAGCAGGCTCGCGACGACCGACACGACGACCGCGAGCAGGGCGGAGACGAGGATGCCGACGCCGTCGAACGTGAGCACGCCCGCGAACGACAGGATCGCCGCGAGCACGACGTGCGCGCTCAGGATCGTGCCGACGAGCACGTGCATGGGCACGGCGTCGAGCCGTGCGATGGGTCCCCTGGCGCTCACGCCGCCACCTTCCTGACGTGCAGCCCTGCTGCGAATCGGCCGGTCGCCTCGACCTGACCGCCCGCGTACATCCTCGCGTGCTCGAACGAGAAGCGTCGCGCGAGCACGCCGACGGGCGCGAACGACAGCGCCGTCGCGATCGCGTCGGCCACCATCGCACGCTCCGCGACGACCCACGTGCCGATGACCTCGTCGGCGGGTGCGCCCGTGCGACCGTCGAGGATGTGGTGACGTCCCGCCCACCGACGTCGGGTTCCCGCCGACGCGCACAGCGCCTCCCCCGACACCTCCACGACCCCGATGGCGTGCCCGAGTGCCCGTGGGTCCTCGAGCGCGACGCGCGTCGCCCTGCCGGCGTCGCCGGAGCCCGCGTGGCGCAGGTCGCCAGAGGCGTCGACGACGCGGTCGTGCACGCCGTGCGCGTCGAGCACGTCGCCCACCAGGTCGACGAGCTGCCCCTTGCCTGCGGCACCGACGTCGAGCACGACGGGCGCCGACGTCGCGATCGTCGACCCCTCCCAGCGCAGCACGTCGTCCCACGCCGGCGGCGCCTGCGGTGCGAGACCCGTGTCGACGACGCCCGCCGCGCCGTAGCCCAGCCGCTCGAGCGACGCGCCGACGAGCGGGGTCATCGCGCCCTGCGTCAGGTCGTGCAGCGTGCGGTACAGGGTCGCGAGCTCGGCCGACTCGGGCGGCATGCGCACCGTGCCCGGTGCGAGCGCGAGCGGCGCGATCGTCGCGTCGGAGCGGAAGCGCGACCACGCACGGTCGTACGCGTCGATCGTGGCGCGCACGGCGACGACCACGTCGTCGCCGAGCGGCTCCGGCGTGTCGATCGACCAGCGCGTCCCGATCGCGTCGAGGCGCAGCCTGGCTGGCATGCCTACGCGGCTGCCTCGTCGCGGATGGTCTCGAGGGCGTCCTCGAAGCCTCCGCTCGTGAGGCTCGAGCCACCCACGCGGTCGACCGAGACCTCGTCGAGCGGCACGCCCACGACCTCGGCGGCGATGCCGTCGATGAACTCGCCCTGGTAGCGCAGCGAGTTCGGGTTCGTCGTCTCGGGGTTGTCGACCGTGACGTCGTCGATGACCCCGTCGGCGAGCGTGACGGTGACCGTGATGGTCTCCTCGCCGCCAGGCGACGTGTAGGAGCCGTCTGCGGTGTACTCGCCGTCGGCGTAGCCGCCGTCGCCCGAGCCCTCGGTCGTCGCGCCGTCGCTCGCCGGGGCCGACGACTCGGTGCCCGCGTCGCCGGTCGTCTCGGGCGCGCTGCTGTCTGGAGCCTCGTCGGCCGCGGTGCAGCCGACGAGCGCGAAGGCGGCGAGGGAGGTGGAGGCGGCAGCGATGGCTGCGCGGCGGCGAGGGGTCATGAGGGCTCCTGTCGAGAGGGGTCGTCGGGCACGGTAGCCGTGGGGTGCGACGCGCCCACCATCAGGCGCCTAGGGGTCTCCCATGATGCCGCATCCCGACGTCGCCGGACGCGCCTGCGGAGAGCCGCGGGGCTCAGTCGAGACCGACGGGAGCGATGCCCCACCGACCGGTCCACGTCTCGCCAGGCTCGAGCCACACGAGCGCCTCGCCCGAGTTCAGCGCATCCGGCGGTGCCGACATCGGCTCGACGGCGACCGCCTGGCGCACGCCGTGGACGCCAGGGAACTCGCGAGGCGTGAAGACCACCGCATACGGGTAGGCGGCGTCCTGCCACAGGCGCACCCCGCGGCCTGCGCCGTCGAGCAGCGTGGACGTCGCGATGCCGTCGACGTGCTCGACGGCGCCGAGGCACACGTCGAGGTCGAGGTCCGACACGCGTCGCCCGCCGCGCAGATCGGCGCCCGTCGGCGCATCGGGCGCGTCGACGGCGACGGAGGCGATGGGCAGCAGGCGCTCGTCGGCGAGCAGCACGGTCGACGCGGGGACCGTGAGGGTGAGGGCATCCATCGCCGTCGAGCCCACGGCGAGGTACGGGTGGTGGCCCGCGGCCCACGGCGCGCGCGTCGTGCCCACGTTGACCGCCTCGTGCGTGACGGTCAGCCCCGATGCGTCGAGCTCGTACCGCACGCTCGTGTCGAGCAGGAAGGGGAACCCGGGCTGCGGGTGGATCGTCGCATGCAGGACGACGTGCGCTGCGCCGTGCTCGCCGACGCGATACGGGCTGTAGCGCAGGAGGCCGTGGCTCGCGTTGGCGAGCGCGGGCTCGGTCAGGGCCAGCTGCTGGGCCTCGCCGTCGAGCGTCCACCGCCCGTCGCGCACGCGCCCACCCCACGGGGCGAGCGTGATGCCCTGGCCCTTCGCGGGCCTCGCACCCTCCGGGAACGGCTCGACGAGGTCGACGTCGCCGAGGACGAGCTCGCGCAGACCGGCCGCGACCTCGGTGACGGTCGCCCGCAGATGCACGTCGCCGGATGTCGACGCGATGGAGAGCTGCTGTCCTGTGGGAGTGCGCACGCCCCGATCCTATGGACCTGGCTAGAGTCGAGGGGTGAGCCAGCTCCCGCCTGCCTACGAGCCTGCCGTGACCTTCCGCCCCGCGAGCGGCTGGCAGTTCACGCAGCAGACCCCCGCGCACGCCGTCGCCCGCACGACCGACGGCGTCCGTCGTCCGCTCGCGACGGCGCTGCTGCTCGTCGTGTCGTACCTCGTGCTCGTGCAGGGCATCGTCGCGGTGACCAGCGCGAGCGAGGTCACGCCGCTCTCCCTCGCCGACTCCGCCTTCACGTGGCTCGCGGGCGGCGCGGCGCTCGCGGTGCTCTTCGCCGCCACGTCGCGCTCGCCGTGGATCCTCGCGGTCACGGGCGTCGTCGCCGCGATCGACGCCATCGCGTACGTCGTGCTGGGCGCGACGGGCCTGCTGGGCGTGTGGGACCCGCCGACGATCGCCATCGCGCTGCTGCTGAGCGTCGCAGCCGCCGCGACGGGCGTCGTGGCCGCCAGGTCGCACCGCTCGAGCCTCGCGACCGTCTCGCTCGTGCTCGCCGTGCTGGGCGTCGTCGCGTTCTACGCGATCTCGATCGTGTCGCCCATCGTCTCGCTCGGCCTCACCGACCAGACCGTCATGGCTGCGATCCGCACGCCGTTCGTGCCGCTGCTGGCCATCGCCGCCGCCGTGCTGCTGGCGATGCCCGGCCGCGTGCCGAGCATCCTCGCCGGGCTCGCGATCGTGGGCTTCGCGGCGACGTTCGCCGTCACCCCGGTCATCTCCGCGATCGCAGGCACCCCGCAGGGCGTCGGGGTGCTCGTGGTCGTCGTGCTGCGCATCGCGCTCGCGCTCGCGGCCGGCATCGTCGTGCTCGTCACGGCACGGCGCGGCTGACGACGACGGTCGCTGCGCGAGCGCGGCCGCAGCGCGCGGCTACGCTGGCGCGCATGACCGTCCACGAGCGCGCCACGATCGTCTCGCTGCCCGGCCGCGAGCCGAGCATCCCCGACAGCGCGTACGTGCTGCCGAACGTCGTCGTCGCAGGCGACGTGCGGCTGGGCGAGCGCGTCGGCATCTACCCGGGCGCGAGCCTGCGCGCCGAGGAGGAGCCGATCGTGATCGGCGACGACTCCAACGTGCAGGACTCGTGCTCGCTGCACGTCGACGCCGGCTCGCCGCTCGCCATCGGTCGGCGGGTCAGCATCGGGCACAACGCCGTCGTGCACGGCTGCACGATCGGCGACGACGTGCTCATCGGCATGCATGCGACCGTCATGAACGGCGCCGTCGTCGGCGAGGGATCGCTCGTCGCCGCAGGCGCGCTCGTGACGCAGGGCCAGGTCGTGCCGCCGCGCTCGCTCGTCGCCGGCGTGCCTGCGAAGGTGCGCCGCGAGGTCACCGACGACGAGCTCGCCTCCATCCACCGCAACGCCGCCGTCTACGTCGAGCGCACCGCCGCGTACCGAGCGCTCTGACCCGGCGCGCGTCAGCCCAGCGCCCGCTCCGCGGCGCGCACGACGTTGTCGAGCAGCATGACCCGCGTCATGGGGCCGACGCCGCCCGGCACCGGCGACAGCCATCCGGCGACGTCGGCGACGGACGGATCCACGTCGCCCAGCAGGCGAGCTCGACCGTTCGCGAGGATGCGCTCCCTCGTGATGCCGACGTCGAGCACCGCCGCACCCGGCCTGATCCACTCGGGCTGCACGAGATGCGGGCTGCCGACCGCGGCGACCACGACGTCTGCGGCGCGCACGTGCGCGGCGAGATCCCGGGTGCGCGAATGCGTGAGCGTGACCGTCGCGTCGACGCCCCGACGGGTGAGCAGCAGCCCGATCGACCTGCCGACCGTGAGCCCGCGGCCGATGACGCACACCTCGGCCCCCGCGAGCGGCACGCCGTGACGGGCGAGCAGCTGCACGCACGCGCTCGGCGTGCACGGCAGCGGCGCATCGATCGCGCCCTGCACGCCCAGCACGAGCCTGCCGAGGTTGGCGGGATGCAGGCCGTCGGCATCCTTCGCAGGATCGATCGCCTCGAGCATCGCCTGCTCGTCGAGGCCTGCAGGCAGCGGCAGCTGCACGACGAGCCCCGTGACCTCGCGCGCGACGTTCAGGTCGTGGATCGCCGCGCGCACGTCGGCATCCGTCGCCGACGCCGGCAGCTCGACCCGCACCGACGCGACGCCGACCTCGTCGCAGTCGCGATGCTTGCCGGCGACGTACGAGCGCGACGCGGGGTCGTCGCCGACGAGGAGGGTCGCCAGACCCGGCGTCACGCCGACGCCCCGGAGGGCGTCGACGCGCGCACGCAGCTCGCCCTTGACGGCGGTCGCGGTGGCGACGCCGTCGAGGACGCGCGCCGTCACAGGCTCGGGTACAGCGGGAACGCGCCCGCGAGCGCGTCGACGCGTGCGCGCAGCGCCGCGACGTCGGCGCCGGGCAGCAGCGCGAGCGCGATGACGTCGGCCACCTCGCGGAAGTCGTCGTCGTCGAAGCCGCGCGTCGCGAGCGCAGGCGTGCCGATGCGCAGGCCCGAGGTCACCATCGGCGGACGCGGGTCGTTCGGCACCGCGTTGCGGTTCACCGTGATGTGGATGTCGTGCAGCAGATCCTCCGCCTGCTTGCCGTCGATCGCCGCCTCGCGCAGGTCGACGAGCACGAGGTGCACGTCGGTGCCGCCGGAGCGCACCGAGATGCCCGCGTCGGCCACGTCCTGCTGCAGCAGGCGCTCGGCGAGGATCTGCGCGCCGCGGATCGTGCGCTCCTGACGCTCGACGAACTCCGGCTCGGCTGCGAGCTTGAACGCCGTCGCCTTCGCGGCGATGACGTGCATGAGCGGGCCGCCCTGCTGGCCCGGGAAGACGGCGGAGTTGATCTTCTTCGCGATGTCGGCGTCGTTCGTGAGGATGAAGCCGGAACGGGGGCCGCCGATCGTCTTGTGCACCGTCGACGAGACGACGTGCGCATGCGGCACGGGGTTCGGGTGCACGCCTGCTGCGACGAGGCCGGCGAAGTGCGCCATGTCGACCCACAGGAGCGCGCCCACCTCGTCGGCGATGGCGCGGAACGCGGCGAAGTCGAGCTGGCGCGGGTACGCCGACCAGCCGGCGATGATGACCTTCGGCTGGTGCTCGAGCGCGAGACGACGCACCTCGTCCATGTCGACGCGGCTCGACTCGGGGTCGACGCCGTACGCGACGATGTCGTAGAGGCGGCCGGAGAAGTTGATCTTCATGCCGTGCGTGAGGTGCCCGCCGTGGTCGAGCGACAGGCCGAGGATCGTGTCGCCGGGGCGAGCGATCGCGTGCAGCACGGCTGCGTTGGCCGACGCGCCCGAGTGCGGCTGCACGTTGGCGAACTCGGCGCCGAACAGCGACTTCGCGCGCTCGATCGCGAGCGACTCGGCGACGTCGACGAACTCGCAGCCGCCGTAGTAGCGGCGGCCGGGGTAGCCCTCGGCGTACTTGTTCGTGAGCACGGAGCCCTGCGCCTCGAGCACGGCGACGGGCACGAAGTTCTCGGATGCGATCATCTCGAGGAACTGCTGCTGGCGTCCGAGCTCGTCGGAGAGCACCTGCGCGATCTCGGGGTCGACGGTCGCGAGCGAGTCGTTGAAGGTGGAGGGAAGGCGGTCGGACACGGCTGCAGCTCCTTGGCAGGTCGTCGGATGGCCCAGGCGCGCGACCGAACAGGGTCGGCCGCTCCCCGGTGGTCACCCACCCAAGCGCCAGTCGCGGCCGTTGCCGATGCTACTCGCCGTGCCGCCGCGACCGCACGTGCGCGCACCGCATCGGCGGCATCCGCCCCCATCGATGGCGCGCATGCGATGGTGGGCGCATGACCGACGACGATCGCGAGCGCAGCGCGCTGCTCGGCGCCCTGGATGCCGCGAGGCGCCACGTGCTCACGGCGACCGAGGGACTCACGGATGCGCAGCTGCGCAGCGCATCCCTGCCGTCCGGGTGGACCCCCATCGGGCTCGTGCGTCACCTCACCCTCGGCGGCGAGCGCTACTGGTTCGACACCGTCGTGGGCGGCGCGGCGCTGGACTGGTGGCCCGATGACGACCCCTCGCTCGACGAGGGACGGCCCGCCGACTGGCGCGTCGCATCCGACGAGCCGTGCGCGGCCGTGCTCGACGGGTATCGCGCCGCGATCGCACGCTCGGATCGCATCCTCGCGGCGGCGGCGCTCGACGCGGCCCCGCGCCTGCGCGAGGCGGACTGGCCTGCCGACCGCTTCGCCGACGTGCGATCGATCGTCGTCCACGTGCTCGTCGAGACCGCGACGCACGCAGGGCACCTCGACGCCTCCCTCGAGCTGCTCGACGGGAGGCGGCACCTGGTGCTGTGAGGCGTCAGCCCACGCGCTCGGCCGAGCGCTGCGCCCGCGCGATCCTGGCGATCCGCGCCCCGTCGGCGAGCACGAGCACGAGCCCGATGACGAGCGCTCCCAGCAGCACCGTGGGCAGCGCCTCGATGCCCGCCCCCTCGTAGACGACCGCGCCGAGCAGCGCGCCGCCGCCGATGCCGACGTTGAAGCCCGTCGTGTACCAGGCGGTGGAGGTCTGCAGCATGCGCGTCGGCGACGCCTGCAGCATGCGCGTCTGCAGCAGCGGCGGCAGCGCACCCATCGCGAGGCCCCACAGCAGCACCGCCGCGAACGCGACCGACAGCACCGTCGTCGCCGACAGCACGACGCACACGACCACCATGACGAGCATGCAGCCGACGGCGCCCACGAAGGGGCGCCTGCCGAGCCACACCGACACGACCGCGACCGCGAGCGCGCCCATGAGCCCGTACGACAGCAGCGCCGGGCTCAGCCACACCTCCGGCAGCTCCACCTGCTCCACGAGGTAGGGCGTGATGTACGTGTAGAACGCGTACTGGCCGAGCATGACGACGGCCGTGACCGACACGGCGACGGCGACGCCGATCGCGGAGCGGCCGGGCTCGGGCTGCGGCATCGCGACCGAGCCGGTCTCGGTCGTCGCGACGTCGGGCAGATGCTGCACGGCAGGCAGCATGCGGTGCACGAGGGCCGCGCCCGCGAGGCACGCGATGCCGAACACGGCGAACGACCACCGCCATCCGAGCGCCTGTCCCAGCAGCGTCGACAGCGGCAACCCCAGCACGAACGCGAGCGAGCCGCCCGCGCTCGTGATGCCGACGGCTCGGCCGAGCTCCTCCTTCGGCACGAGGTACGCGGCGTACGCACCCACGACGGTCCAGAACACGCCGTGCGCGAGGCCGCCGACGACGCGCAGCGCGACGACCATCCAGTACTCCGGAGCGAGGGCCGTGAGGATGCACGTGATGCCGAACACGATGAGCACCGTCACGACGAGCACGTGCCTGGGCACGCGGCGCGTGAGGTGCACGAGCAGCGTCGACGTCACGACGACGGCGCCTGCGAAGACGGTGACGAGCAGGCCGATCGACGCCTCGCCGACGCCCAGGTCGCGACTCATCGGCAGCAGCAGCCCCATGGGCAGCATCTCGACGGAGATGTTCACGAAGATCGCGAACGCGAGGGTGAGCAGCGCCACCAGCGGGAAGGTGGATGAGGTGGCACGCGGCGTCGTCATGGCAACGGCCCAGCCTACTCGCCCGGTGCGAGACAGGCCCGTCGCGGACGTCGGCCGGGATCTGCCGCGGGCCGCTCCAGCCGGCGGCCAGCCGCACGACGTACGGTCGCACCATGGACGCGCACCGCACGATCACCCCGGACGAGCTCGTGCACGCGACGTTCTCGACGACGCGGTTCCGCCCGGGCTACGACCAGGACGAGGTCGACGACCACCTCGACGCCGTCGTCCAGGTCATGCGAGCGCACATGACGGGGAGCGACACCTCGCACCTGCCGACCTCGACGCAGGTCGCCGAGGTCGCCTTCACGCAGACGCGTCTCCGCGACGGCTACGACCCTCGGGAGGTCGACGACCTCCTGCTGCGGGCGCAGCACGCGCTCGCCGAGCTCGAGCGACGCTCCGGCGCACGGTGACGCGGGCCGCTCGCGCGCAGCTCGCCTGGCGTCAGCCGACGATCTGCGCCACGAGGCGGTCGTCGCCGATCTCGGTGCAGGTCACGGCGAAGCCCGCGACCGACACCGCCTGACCGAGCTGGCACGACGCCGACTCCCCCTCGACGGAGAACGTCGCGACGCCATCCGACTCCGACGCCGAGTCGAGCTCGATCTCGGCGTCGCTCGACCCGAAGTCGGTGTCGGCGCCCGAACCCTGCAGCGTCACGGTGCACGAGTCGTTGGCGCACGACACCGTCGACGACGTCGCGGCGCCCCCGATGCAGCCGGACAGCGCGAGCGCTCCGACGGCGACGGCGACGGCGAGCACGGGGCGGAGGGAGGCGCGCATGCGTCGATCCTGGCCGCATCGCCTGAGTGCGGCATCCGCACGCGCCCGATCGGCACGTGAGCGAGGCCTCGAGCGCACATGGCGCTCGAGGCCTCGCTCACGTGCCGGTTCGGCGGACGACCGCCCGCGGCATCCCCTCGCGGCGGAGGGTGGCCGCATGGCGAGGGTGCCTGCATGACGACGCTGAGCCCGTGGCTGGCCAGGCCGGGCAGCGGCGAGGAGCGAGCCGTCGTGCGCGCGTCCTGGGATCGCGCGCGTCGCGAGCGCCTCGCACCCGACGTCTCCGCCTCGCTCGTGCTCGACGACGCCGCCCTCGACGACGCGCGCGCGGCGCATCCGCTCACGCCTGCGCTCCCCGTGATCTCGCGGCTGCTGCACCGCGATGCCGACGACGGCTCGGGGGTGCTCGTCGCCGTCGGCGACGCCATGGGCAGGCTGCTGTGGGTCGACGGCGACCGCAGCCTCAAGGCGCGTGCCGAGTCGATGCTGTTCGTCGCCGGCGCCGACTGGTCGGAGCAGCGGGTCGGCACGAGCGCGCCGGGCACGGCCCTCGCGATCGACCATGCCATCCAGATCCACCGCGGCGAGCACTTCGCCCAGGTCGTGCAGCCGTGGAGCTGCTCCGCGGTGCCCGTGCACGACCCCGAGCACGGCGGCCTGCTGGGCGTCATCGACATCACCGGCGGCAGCGAGGTCGTCGACCCGCACGTGCTGCCGCTGCTCGAGGCGACCGCAGCCGCCGTCGAGCGCGAGCTGCTCGTGCAGCGCCTGACCCTCGCGAGGCCGACGCAGCCGATCGCCGTGCCGCTGCTGACGTCGCTCGGCGTCGACACCGGCACCGTGACCGACGGCCGCGAGCGCAGGCTCACCATGCGCCACACCGAGATCCTCGTGCTGCTCACCCTGCATCCCGAGGGGCTCTCCGGTGGTGAGCTCGCCGCGATGCTCTCGGAGCACGACACCTCCCCCGTCACGCTGCGCGCCGAGATGACGCGCCTCAAGCGCGCCCTCGCCCCCGCCGTGCGCGTCGAGTCGCGGCCGTACCGCCTCGCGACACCCGTCGAATCCGACGTCGACCGCCTGCTGTCGCTGCTCGACCGCGGTGCGCACCGCGTCGCGCTCTCCTGCTACCGGGGGCCGCTCGTGCCAGGGTCGACCGCGCCAGGCATCGTCGCCGCGCGCGCCGAGATCGCCGGGCGCCTGCGCACGGCGCTGCTCACGTCGGCCTCGGCGGAGGTGCTGTACGACTACGCCTCGACGCACGGCCGCTGCGACCGGGAGGCGTGGATGCAGCTGCTGCACGGCCTGCCGCCGCGCTCGCCGCGCCGCGCTGCCGTGGTCGAGCACCTGGAGCGGCTCGACCGCGACCTCGCGTAGCCCCTCGGACTGGGCGACGTGCAACCTGCTGCAACCTCCTCGGGCGTACCGTGCGAGGCACGGCAACCCGCCGCATGACGACGACGTCAAGAGAGGGTGACATGACCGTCTACGCACGACCCGGAGCCGAAGGCTCCGTCGTCTCCTACCAGTCGCGGTACGACCACTACATCGGCGGGCAGTACGTGCCGCCGGTCAAGGGGCAGTACTTCGAGAACCCCACCCCCATCACCGGCCAGACGTTCTGCGAGGTCGCACGCGGCACGGCCGAGGACGTCGACGCCGCCGTCGAGGCAGGATGGAAGGCGTTCGCGACCTGGGGCAGGACGAGCCCCACCGAGCGCGCGAACATCCTCAACAAGATCGCCGACCGCATCGAGGAGAACCTCGAGGCCATCGCCGTCGCAGAGTGCTACGAGAACGGCAAGGCGGTGCGCGAGTGCCTCGCCGCCGACATCCCTCTCGCCGCCGACCACTTCCGCTACTTCGCCGGCGCACTGCGTGCGCAGGAGGGCGGCATCTCGCAGCTCGACGAGGACACCGTCGCCTACCACTACCACGAGCCGCTCGGCGTGGTCGGGCAGATCATCCCGTGGAACTTCCCGATCCTCATGGCCGTGTGGAAGCTCGCCCCGGCCCTCGCGGCAGGCAACTGCATCGTGCTGAAGCCGGCCGAGCAGACGCCCGCGTCGATCCACGTGCTGCTGTCGTTCATCGAGGACCTCATCCCGCCTGGCGTGCTGAACATCGTCAACGGGTTCGGCTTCGAGGCCGGCGCGCCGCTCGCGCAGCACCCGCGCATCCGCAAGATCGCGTTCACGGGCGAGACGACCACCGGCCGCCTCATCATGCAGTACGCGTCGGAGAACCTGATCCCGGTCACGCTCGAGCTCGGCGGCAAGAGCCCCAACGTGTTCTTCGAGGACGTCGCCCGCGAGAAGGACGCCTTCTACGACAAGGCGCTCGAGGGGTTCTCGTTCTTCGCGCTCAACCAGGGCGAGGTGTGCACGTGCCCGTCGCGCGCGCTCATCGCCTCGAGCATCTACGACGGCTTCATCGAGGATGGCCTGGCCCGCGTCGGCAAGGTGAAGCAGGGCAACCCGCTCGACACCGACACCATGATGGGCGCGCAGGCGTCGAACGACCAGCTGGAGAAGATCCTCAGCTACATCGACATCGGCAAGCAGGAGGGCGCGGAGATCCTCACCGGCGGTGAGCGCGTCGACCTCGGCGGCGACCTGTCGGGCGGATACTACGTGCAGCCGACGGTCTTCAAGGGGCAGAACCGCATGCGCGTGTTCCAGGAGGAGATCTTCGGACCCGTCGTGTCGGTCACGACGTTCGACTCGTTCGACGAGGCCATCTCGATCGCCAACGACACCCTCTACGGGCTCGGCGCTGGCGTGTGGAGCCGCGACGGCGCGCAGCTGTACCGCGCGGGCCGCGCGATCGAGGCGGGCCGCGTCTGGTCGAACACGTACCACCAGTACCCGGCGCACGCCGCGTTCGGCGGGTACAAGCAGTCGGGCATCGGCCGCGAGAACCACAAGATGATGCTCGACCATTACCAGCAGACGAAGAACCTCCTCGTCTCCTACGCAGAGGGGCCCATGGGCTTCTTCTGATCCATCCGCAAGACCTGTGCAGACGAGGCCCGCGGTGCCATGCTGGCGCCGTGGGCCTCGTCCCACACGAAGGAGGTCGTTCGATGACCGATCCCACCACCCCGAGCCCGCAGGCTCCCGGCGCCCTCGAGCGCGTGACCGTCACCGACACGGCCGCAGATCTCATCCGCCGCCTCGTCGAGATGCACGGTCCGCTGATGTTCCACCAGTCGGGCGGATGCTGCGACGGCTCGGCGCCCATGTGCTACCCGAAGGGCATGTTCCGCACCGGCCAGTCCGACGTGCTGCTCGAGGAGCTGCGCATCGACGGCGTCGACGAGCCGCTGCCGTTCTGGATGAGCGCGTCGCAGTACGAGCTGTGGAAGCACACCCACATCACCGTCGACGTCGTGCCCGGTCGCGGCTCGGGCTTCTCGGTCGAGGCGCCGGAGGGCGTGCGGTTCCTCATCCGCTCGCGCATCTTCTCCGACGACGAGTACCGCGCGCTCGTCGACGCGGGCGTGCTCGCCGGCTGAGGGGTCGCCGAGCGCCGCACGAGGTGACGCCCAGCGGCCCCTCGTGCGTCCTGTGCACGTGGCGTGCCGCTGAGCGTCACCTCGTGCGGGCCCGCACCGCTCGTAGACTCGTGCGGTGCCCAACCACTGGATCCTCTCGTTCGCGTGCGACGACCGCGCGGGCATCGTGCACGCCATCACGGGCGCCATCGTCGCGTGCGGTGGCAACATCACCGAGTCGCAGCAGTTCTCCTCCGCCGACACCGACCGCTTCTTCATGCGGCTGCAGGTGGAGGCCGACGCGCCGCGGGAGGACTTCGAGCGCGAGCTCGCCCCCGTCGTCGAGCGGTACGACATGCAGTGGCAGCTCGACGACGTGGGCCGACCGCTGCGCACGCTCGTGCTCGTGTCGAAGGCGGCGCACTGCCTCAACGACATGCTCTTCCGGCAGCGCGCCGGGCAGCTGTCGGTCGACATCCCGCTCGTGCTCTCGAACCACCCGGACCTCGCCTCGCTCGCCGCGTTCTACGACGTGCCGTTCGAGCACCTGCCCGTCACGGGGCCCGAGTCGAAGGCGGCGTTCGAGGAGCGCGTGCTCGAGGTCGTCGAGGAGCACGACGTCGAGCTCGTCGTGCTCGCCAGGTACATGCAGATCCTGTCCCCCGAGCTCTGCGCGCGCCTCGCGGGCAGGGTCGTGAACATCCACCACTCGTTCCTGCCGGGCTTCAAGGGCGCGAACCCGTACCGCCAGGCGCACGCGCGCGGCGTGAAGCTCATCGGTGCCACGGCGCACTTCGTGACGAGCGACCTCGACGAGGGTCCGATCATCGAGCAGAACGTCGTGCGCGTCGACCACGCCCACTCGCCGGCGCAGCTCATCGCGATCGGCCAGGACGAGGAGTCGCGCACGCTCACGAAGGCGGTGCAGTGGATCTCCGAGGACCGCGTGCTGCTCGACGGGCAGCGCACGATCATCTTCCGCTGACGCCCGGGCCCGCCTGCCCCGGCGCACCGGTCGGCGAGCGGGACGAGCGCACCTGCGACCGACGGATCCGCACGAATTCGGGGTCCATGGCTATGCGATCCGTCGCCGAGGCACGCATACTGGGATGCATCCCGTAGCAGAGCAGCGAAGGAGCGCAACCCATGCAGTATCAGGTCGTCAACCCGTACACGGGCGAGGCCGGCGAGGTGCACCCCACCGCCACGGCCGACGAGCTCGAGTCCGCACTCGCAGGCGCCTGGAGCGCATGGCACGTCATCGCCGCCGAGTCGGTCGCCGCGCGCGCCGCCCGCATCGCGAAGGTCGCCGACCTGCACGAGGAGCGCGTCGACGAGCTCGCCGCGATCATCATGCGCGAGATGGGCAAGCCGAAGAGCCAGGCCACCGGCGAGGTCGAGTTCGCCGCCGCCATCTACCGCTGGTACGCCGACCACGCCGAGGAGCTGCTCGCCGACCAGCCGCTCTCGACCGACGACGGCCGCGCCGTGGTGCGCAAGTCGTCGCTCGGTCCGCTGCTGGGGATCATGCCCTGGAACTTCCCCTACTACCAGGTGTCGCGGTTCGCCGGCCCGAACCTCGTCGTCGGCAACCCCATCCTGCTGAAGCACGCCCCGCAGTGCCCCGAGTCGGCGCTCGCGATCCACGCGATCTTCGAGGAGGCCGGCTTCCCCGTCGGCGCGTACACGAACGTGTTCCTCACGAACGAGCAGGCGGCCGACGTCATCGCCGACCCGCGCGTGCGCGGCGTCTCCCTCACCGGCTCCGAGCGCGCGGGCGCCGCCGTCGCCGAGGTCGCCGGGCGCCACCTGAAGAAGGCGGTGCTCGAGCTCGGCGGCTCCGACCCGTTCATCCTGCTGTCGACCGACGACCTCGACCAGGCCGTCGAGGATGCGGTGAACGCGCGCCTCGACAACTCCGGGCAGTCGTGCAACGCCGCGAAGCGGTTCATCGTGCACGAGGACCTCTACGACGCGTTCGCCGAGCGGATGACGGCGAAGATGGCCGAGCAGGCACCAGGCGCCCCCGAGGACGACCTGCCGATCGGCCCGCTGTCGTCGAAGGCCGCTGCCGAGCGACTCGACGAGCAGATCGAGGCGGCGATCGCCGCGGGCGCGACCGCCCTGCTGCGCGGAGCGTCGCCGCACGGCGACGGCGGCGCGAGCGTCGGCACGACGGTGCTCGCCGACATCGCACCCGACAACCCCGCCTACCAGCAGGAGTTCTTCGGCCCCGTCGCATCCCTCTACCGCGTCGCGAGCGAGGAGGAGGCGATCGAGGTCGCCAACGCCACCCCGTTCGGCCTCGGCTCGTACGTGTACACGACCGACGAGGCGCAGGCGGCGCGCGTCGCCGACCGCATCGACGCCGGCATGGTCTACGTCAACGCGGTGCTCGCCGACGAGGCGGGACTGCCGTTCGGCGGCGTGAAGCGCTCGGGCACGGGCCGCGAGATGGGTCCGCTCGGCATCGAGGAGTTCCTCAACAAGAAGCTCGTGCGCCTGCCGTAGGCGGGTGGATCGGCGCTGCGGCGGGGGCGTGCGAGCTGCGGCTCGCACGCCCCCTTCGGCCTGTCTGCGCATGCCCGCGCGTCGAGGCATCCTCATGGATCCGACGCTCGAGCGAAGGTTCACCGGATCGTCATCGGCCGCCCTGCCGTGTCGTCACAGGTTCTGGCTAGGTTGAGCCTCATCCCCGCCACCGACGACCTTGGATCACTCATGCCTCAGGCCCTTCGACGCTCGCTGAGCGTCGCCACCGCGACGGCCGTCGCGGCCTCCGCGCTCGTGGCGTTGGGAGGTGCCGGCGTCGCGAACGCCGCCGCCGACCATGCCACCATCAACGAGTTCTCGATCGAGACCGACGGCACCGACGTCGAGTACGTCGAGATCCACGCGACGCCGGAAGTCGCCCTCACCGGGCATTCGCTCGTCGTGCTGCGCGGCGACGTGCGCAACGCTGCGAACCCCGGGCTCGTCTACCTCTCCCAGCCCATCGCGGGAACCCCCGATGCGAACGGGCTCCTGAACGTGCCGCTCGCTGCCAACGCCGTCGTGAACGACTCCGTGACGCTGCTGCTCGTCGCGGGCACCGCGCCGGCACGAGGCGTCGACCTCGACGCCGACGACGACGGCACCCTCGACGCCGGCGTCTCGATCGACGTCGTCGACTCCGTCGCGGTGCTCGACACGGGCACCGGGCACCGCGCCTACTCCGACGAGGTGCTGACGAACGCGTTCGACGGCGGCGTGCAGCGCGTCGGCGGCGCGAGCCGCCTGCCCGATGGCGCCGACGACGTGACGTCGTGGGTGCGCAACGCGTACTCGGGCTACGGCCTCGACGTGCCACCGGTCCTCGACCCGACGATCGCCGACGGCCAGGCCATCAACACCCCAGGCGCACCCAACGCGATCTTCGACGGCGACGAGGAGCCGCCCGTCGACCCCGAGCCCGGCGTCTGCGACGCCGTCCCGACGCCCATCGGCGCCGTGCAGGGCACGACCGACACGAGCCCGTACGCGGGCCAGACCGTCACGGTCGAGGGCGTCGTCACGATGCTGCAGCCTGCCGTGAGCGGCGTGGTGATCCAGTCGCTCGCCGCTGACGTCGACGACGACCTCGCGACGAGCGAGGGGCTGTTCGTCTTCAGCTCCGCGGGCGCAGCGCAGCTCGCGGTCGGCAATCACGTGCAGATCACCGGGTCGGTGTCGGAGTACTTCGGCCAGACCCAGATCGCAGGCACGACGCGGACGCTCTGCGCCGAGACCGTCGAGCTCCCCGCGCCGGCAGCGCTCACGCTCCCCGTGGCATCGCACGAGGCCTTCGAGAGCATGCTCGTGACGATGCCGCAGGAGCTCTCGATCATCGAGATGTTCGAGTTCGGACGCTACGGGTCCATCGTGCTCGGCACCGACCGCCAGTGGCAGCCGACGCACGTCGCCGACCCCGACTCGGCAGAGGCGCAGCAGATCCGCGCCGACAACCTCGCGAACCGGATCATCGTCGACGACGCGTCGAATGCGCAGAACCCCGCGTCGCTCACCCACCCCAACGGCGCGGCGTTCACGCTCGAGAACTCCTTCCGCGCTGGCGACCTCGTCGCCAACGCGACCGGCGTGCTGAACTACACGTTCGACGAGTGGCGCCTGAACCCGACGCAGGGAGCCGACTACACCGCAGTCAACGAGCGGCCTGACGTGCCCGAGGTCGGCGGCGACGTCCAGATCGCCGCGTTCAACGTGCTGAACTACTTCACGACGCTCGGCGAGCGCGGTGCCGTCGACGCGAACGAGCTGCAGCGCCAGCAGGACAAGATCGTCGCCGCACTGCTCGAGCTCGATGCCGACATCGTCGGCCTCATGGAGATCGAGAACAACGGCACGGCCCTCACGACCCTCGTGGCAGCGCTCAACGCGGCCGCAGGCGAGGATCGCTACGCCGAGATCACCACGGGCCCGCTCGGCACCGACCAGATCTCGACGGCGCTCATCTACCAGCCCGCCGCCGTGACGCCCACGGGCGGCTGGGTTGCGCTGGACTCGTCGATCGACGAGCGGTTCGACACGTCGTTCAACCGGCCGGCGCTCACGCAGTCCTTCGCGGTCGCAGGCGGCGAGGTGCTCACGGTCTCCGTGAACCACCTGAAGTCGAAGGGCGACAGCGCTGGGGACTGCCTGCCGGTGGGCTCGAGCCTGCAGGGCTCCTGCAACGAGGTGCGTGCCGCAGCCGCAGCAGCGCTCTCGGAGTGGCTGGCGACCGACCCGACCGAGTCGGGCTCGACGCACTCGGTGATCATCGGCGACCTCAACTCCTACGCGAACGAGGACCCGATCGTCGCGATCGAGGAGGCCGGCTACACCGACCTGCTCGAGGAGCACGTCGGCGCCGAGGCGTACTCGTACGTCTTCGACGGCGAGCTGGGCTACCTCGACCACGCGCTCGCGAGCGAGTCGCTCGCTCCGTTCGTGACCGACGCGGCAGCATGGCACGCCAACGCGGACGAGCCGTCGATCCTCGACTACCAGACGCGCTTCCAGACGCCGGCGCAGGCTGAGGCGCTCTACGCGCCCGACCCGTACCGCGCATCCGACCACGATGCCGTGCTCTTCGGCATCACGTTCGACCCGGTCGTCGACCCCGAGGTGGAGGTCGTGACCTTCGCCGGCGCCGACCGCTACGAGACGAACGCGCTCGCATCCGCGGAGCTGTTCGAGGCAGGCGCCGACGTGTACCTCGCCTCCGGCCAGGGCTTCGTCGACGCGCTCGCCGCCGGCCCGGCAGCCGCCGTGCAGGATGCGAGCCTGCTGCTCACCCCGACGGACCGGATCCTGCCGGTGACGGCGGCCGAGATCGAGCGTCTGCAGCCGCAGACGATCACGATCGTCGGCGGGGAGCCGTCGGTGTCGGCAGCCGTCGAGGCCGAGCTCGCCGAGCTCGCTCCCGACGCGACGATCGAGCGCATCGCAGGCGAGGACCGCTTCGAGACGGCGGCGCTGCTGGCCGTCGACGCGTTCGGCTCCGCAGATGGCGCGTTCCTCGCCAGCGGCGTCACGTTCGCCGACGCGCTGTCGGCGAGCGGCGTCGCTGCGGTGCGCGGCGACGTGCCGGTGCTGCTGACCCGACCCGAGGCGCTGCCGGAGGCGACGGCGACGGCGCTCGAGGAGCTCGGCGTCTCGAGCGTCGTGGTGCTCGGCGGACGCGAGACGGTGAGCGACGACGTCATCCGTGCGGCGCGGCCGTTCGCGGACGTCATCCGCGTCGCAGGTGCCGACCGCTTCGCGACGAACGTCGAGATGGTGGCGCGCTTCACGGGCCCGACGCCCGAGCAGGGGCTCGTGATGGCCTCGGGGATGAACTTCCCCGATGCGCTGTCGGCGACGGCTGCTGCTGGCGTGCTCGCCTCGCCGCTGCTGCTCACGCCCGGCCAGTGCGTGCTGCTCGACACGGAGGAGCTGATCGACGTCATCGACCCGCAGCTGGTCGTGAACGTCGGCGGTCGTCCGACGCTCGAGCCCGACGCATGGCAGACGCCCTGCTGATCGAGCACCCCTGACGACTGCGGCGTCCGGCTTCGGCCGGGCGCCGCATTCGTTCGTGCGGGGCGGTGTGGCCGCTACCGGAAGTCGCGCGACGGGGGTGCTGCGGCGTCGAAGGGTTCGACGAGGTCGGCCATCATCGTCACCACCCCCTGCGACTGCTGCAGGATGCCGCGCACCTTCAACGCCGCCGAGTGCTTCGCGATGCTGCGGTACCGCTTCCAGAGGCCGACGGAGCAGATGACGTTGAGCATGCCCGTCTCGTCCTCGATGTTCAGGAACGTCACACCCTGGGCCGTCTGCGGCCGCTGCCGATGCGTGACGATGCCCGCCGCCCACCTGCGCCTGCCGGGCTCGAGGTCCGCGAGCTCGGCGATGGGCACGACGCCGACCGCCGCGAGCGCCTCGCGCGCGTGCCGCACGGGATGGTCGTGGGGGCTCACGCCCGTCGCCCAGATGTCGAGGGCGGTCTGCTCGGCGTCGGAGAGGATCGGCAGCAGCGGCGGCTGCACGGTGACGGCGGTGCCGACGAGCTGATCCTCGCGTTCGGTCGACGCGGGAGCGGCGAGCCACAGCGCCTCACGACGCTCGAGCCCCAGCGACGCGAACGCGCCTGCGGTCGCGAGCGACTCCAGCTGCCTGCGGTCGAGCCGTGCACGCCTGGCGACGTCGTCGATGCCTGCGAACGGCGCCTCGTCGCGGGCGGCGACGATGCGCTCGGCGTCGCCCTCCCCCACGTGGGCGACGCTCGCGAGCCCCAGCCGCACCGCGAATCCCTCGTCGCGACGATGGCGCCGGTGATCGTTGGGCCCGACCTGCGACGGCACGGGTGGCTGCTCGTGGGCGAGGCACGCGTCGTCGCCGCTGCGCCGGTCGCCGTGCGGCTCGAGGTCGGCGGTCGCGGCGGAGCGCACGATGTCGGGCCCCAGCACCTCCACCCCGTGCCTGCGTGCGTCGGCGCTGAGCGTCTGCCCCGACCAGAACCCCATGGGCTGCGCCCGCAGCAGACCGGCGAGGAACGCGGCGGGATGGTGCAGCTTGAGCCACGACGAGGCATAGACGAGCTTGCCGAACGCGAGCGAATGCGACTCGGCGAACCCGAATCCCGCGAACGCCTCGATCTTGCGCCAGATGCTGTCGGCGAGGTCGCCGACGATGCCGTTGCGCGCCATGCCCTCGAAGAGACGGTCGCGCAGCTCGCCCATGCGCTCGCGGCTGCGCTTCGACCCGATGGCGCGGCGCAGCTCGTCGCCGTCGGCGGCGGTGAAGCCACCGACGGCCGTCGCGATCTGCATGAGCTGCTCCTGGAACAGCGGCACGCCGAGCGTGCGCTCGAGCACGGGCTCGACGAGCGGATGCGGGTACGTGATCGGCTCCTGCCCGTTGCGTCTGCGCAGGTACGGGTGCACGGCGTCGCCCTGGATGGGCCCCGGCCGGATGAGGGCGATCTCGATGACGAGGTCGTAGAACGAGCGCGGCCGCAGCCGCGGCAGCGTCGCGAGCTGCGCACGCGACTCGACCTGGAAGACGCCGACGGCATCCGCGGCGCACAGCATGTCGTAGACGCCCGCCTCCTCTGCGGGGATCGTCGCGACCGTCCACCGTTCGCCGAGGTGCTCGGCTGCGATGTCCATCGTGTGCTGCATGGCGCCGAGCATGCCGAGGCCGAGCAGGTCGAACTTGACCAGGCCCATCCACTCGCAGTCGTCCTTGTCCCACTGCAGCACCGTGCGCCCCTCCATGCGCGCAGGCTCGATGGGGCACACGTGCCCCACGGGCTCCTGCGTGAGCACCATGCCGCCCGAGTGGATGCCGAGGTGCCGCGGCGAGTGGAGGAAGTCGTCGGCGAGCGACAGCACGGCATCGGGGATGCCCTCGGTGCCGTCGACGGCGGGTGCGCTCCACCCCTCGACGCGCTTCGACCACGCGTTCTGCTGACCGACGGCGTAGCCGAGCGCCTTCGCAGCGTCGCGCACCGCCGACTTGGGTCGATACGTGATGACGTTCGCCACCTGCGCGGCGTTGCGTCTGCCGTAGCGCTCGTACACGTGCTGGATGACCTCCTCGCGCCGCGACGCGTCGAAGTCGATGTCGATGTCGGGCTCCTCCTCGCGGATCATCGAGATGAACCGCTCGAACGGCAGCCGGTAGAGGATCGGGTCGACGGCGGTGATGCCGAGGATGAAGCACACGGCGCTCGCCACCGCGGAGCCTCTGCCCTGGCAGAGGATGCCGTTCGCGTGCGCGAAGTCGGCGATCTCGCTCACGATGAGGAAGTAGCCTGCGAAGCCCTTCTGCTCGATGAGGCGCAGCTCGTGCTGCAGGCGCGCGTCGACCCTGCGCTGGTCGACCCTCGAGTCGTCGTGACGGTAGACGCCGCCGCGTCGCTCGGCGACGAGCTGCCGCAGCCACGACATCTGGGTGTGCCCCTCCGGCACCTCCGTGTCCGGCAGGCGCGGGGATGCGGCGCGCAGCCCGAACGCGAGCTCGCGGCCGATGGCTGCCGCACGCTCGACGACGCCGTCGAACGCGCGGAACCGCCACCGCATCTCGGCGCCGGACCGCAGCCTCGGCACCCCACCGGCAGGCAGCCACGCGTCGAGCTCGTCGATGCTGCGGCGGGCGCGCACGGCGGCGATCGCGTCGCCGAGCAGCTGCTGCCTGGGGCTCGCGACGTGCGCGTTCGTCGTCGCCACGAGCGGCAGCGCGCGCTCGGCGGCGAGGGCGGCGAGGATCGCGTTGCGCTCGCCGTCGTCCGGCAGCCCGAGGTCGGTGAGCTCGACCATGACGCCGTCGCGGCCGAAGAGCGACACGAGCCGGTCGAGCTCGACGCGAGCGGCGTCGGCGCCCCCGCGGTCGAGGGCGCGGCGCACGGCGCCCTTGCGGCATCCGGTCGACACGAGCCATTCGCCCGCGCGCTCGGCGACCTGCTCGAGGTGCAGGATGGGGCGCCCCTTCTCGCCACCGGCGAGGTAGCCGTCGGTGAGGGTGGCTGCGAGCCTGCGGTAGCCCTCCGGACCCTTGGCGAGCACGAGCAGGTGGTCGCCGACGGGGTCGGCGACGCCGTGCTGCGGCGCCGGCAGCTCGAGGCTCAGCTCGGCACCGAAGATCGTGGGCAGTCCGACGGCGTCTGCGGCCTCTGCGAAGCGCACGGCGCCGTACAGGCCGTCGTGGTCGACGAGCGCGAGCGCCTCGAGGCCGAGCGCCGTCGCCTCGGTGACGAGCTGCGCGGGGCTCGAGGCGCCGTCGAGGAACGAGTAGTGCGAGTGCGCGTGCAGCTCGGCGTACGGCACGACCCCTGCCGGATCGGGGCGGGAGCGGTGCTCGCGCTGCTCCGGGTACGGCTCGAGCGAGGGTGCCTCGGTGGCGCGGCCGTCGAGGATGGACTCGAGCTCGCGCCACGGCATCGGCGGGTTGCGCCAGCCCATGTCGGCCTCCTCTCGCGGGTGTCGGTGGACGTCGCCGCGATGGAAGGGCGCCTTGCCTGGCGGTCGCGGCCGACGCTGTCGTCGTCGCATCCGATCGGGCCGGCCTCCGCGATGGTGCGCTGCGACGATACGCCTGCGTCGAACGTATGTTCGACCTCCGACGCGAACTCGCCTCAACCCGTGCTGGAGGGTTTCGACTGGTCGCCGTCGCACCCGGAGGGCGGGCGGCGCGCCTCGGCAGTCGTGTCGGAGGTGGGTGCGAACCTCTGGACATGACCGAACAGCACGACCACCTCGAGCTCCAGCTCTGCGAGAGCGCATGGTGCACGGTCGCGTTCGAGGCCGAGGAGGGCTTCGCCGGCCGGTGCCCCGCCTGCCTCGCCATCGCCGACGAGCACCACGCGTACGGCCACGCCGTCGCGGTGGCCGACTGCCTCGTGTGCGACCGCCTCCCGAGCCTCGGCGCCGCACGCGCTCGCATCCGAGCAGCCGCCGCGTAGCCCGCGGCACCACCCGCGCAGCGACGGGCCGCGCGGCACCCGCTCCGCCGCCGATGCGAGCAGACCTGCTCGGCTGACTAGTCTGAGGACCGGTCGAAGGGCGGGGAGGACATGCACGGCGACGCCACCTCCGCCGCGGGCTCGCGGTCGCGCAGCCGAGCGCGCATCGGCTCGGGCCTCTACGCCCACGTCGTGGAGTCCCTCGGGCAGGAGATCGTCGACGGCACGCTCGCCGCAGGCGAGATCCTCCTCGTCGACGGCCTCTGCGAGCGCTTCGGCGTCTCGCGCTCCGTCGTCCGCGAAGCCGCGCGCACCCTCGGGTCGATGGGCCTCGTGGCACCGCGTCCGCAGGTCGGCACGCGGGTGCAGCCGCCGTCGGAGTGGGACCTCCTGAACCCGCACATCGTGCGCTGGCGCAGCCTCGGCACCGCCGCCCTCGAGCAGCTGCGCGAGCTGCTGGAGCTGCGGCTCGGCCTCGAGCCCGTCGCAGCACGACTCGCGGCCGAGCGCATGCCGCAGGACGCCGCCGACCTGCTCGTCGCGTGCATCGACCGCATGGAGGCGGCCTACGCGGCTGGCGACGCGCGCGCGTACTTCGCGCACGACGTCGAGTTCCACGCACTGCTGCTCGACGGCTCGGGCAACGGCGTCATGGCACGTCTCGCCGAGGCCGTCGGCATCACGATCGCCGCCCGGGCACAGGATCCGCGGCCGGGCATGGACGGCATCCGGGCGACGTCGATCGCCGACCATCGGGCGCTCGCAGAGGCCATCGCCGCGCACGACGTCGACGAGGCGGAGGCCGCTGCGCGGATCGTCGTGCGCGACACGCTCGCCGAGATCGACGGTCTGCGCACGCGCGCAGGCGCGTAGCCGCTCGGCGAGCGCAGCGGCCGGACGACGCCGACCTGCGCCCGCATGCCGCACGCGCGGGGTCGCGCCGTCGCGCCGTCGCGCCGTCGCGCCGCACGACCTGCGCGGACACGGCTCGCTCGTCGATGCGCCATGACGGGCTTGCAATAAGTATGACGAGTATGAGTGAATGTCGACCGGACACCGACGTACCGCCGAAGGAGCCTCGCGATGGCCATCCCCTCCGACCGACTGCTCGACTGGACCACGACGCTGCTCGCGCAGTGGGGCTTCGCCCCCGACGACGCCACCTACGTGGCCACGGGCCTCGTGGACGCGAACCTGCGCGGCGTCGACTCGCACGGCGTCATCCGCCTGCCCGCCTACCGTGCACGCATCGACGCAGGGCTCGTGTCGCCCACGGCGCAGCCGATCGTGCACACGCGCGGAGCCGTGGTGCGCATCGACGCCGCCGGTGCGCAGGGGCAGCTCGCCGCACGCGCAGCCGTCGACGCCGTCGACGCCGCGGCGACGACGCACGGCGTCGGCACCGCCGTCGTGCGCGGCAGCGCCCACTTCGGCACGGCAGGCACCTACGCCCGCGCCCTCGCCGCGCGCGGCAAGGTCGCGATGGTCGTGTCGAACTCCGAGCCGGGCGTCGTGCCGTTCGGTGGCCGCGACCCGCTGCTGGGCACGAACCCGTTCGCGTTCGCAGCCCCCACGAGCGGCGACCCCGTGAGCCTCGACATGGCCACGAGCACGAGCGCCATGGGCAAGGTCTTCGTCGCCCGCGCCGCCGGCACCCCCATCCCCGACACGTGGGGCGTCGACGCCGACGGCCGCCCCACGACCGACCCCGACGCCGTCGCAGCGCTCCTGCCGGCCGGCGGCCCGAAGGGATACGGCATCGGCTTCCTCGTCGAGATCCTCGGCGGCGTGCTCTCGGGAGCCGCCGTCGCGAGCGGCATCGGCAACATGTACTCCGACTTCTCGAAGCCGCAGGACGTCGGTCACTGGATGCTCGCGCTCGACGCCGAGGCGTTCATGCCCCTGCACGAGCTGCAGGAGCGCATGGATGCGCTCGTCGCCGAGGCGCACGCCGTCGCCCCCGCCCCCGGATTCGACGAGGTGCTCGTGCCCGGCGAGCCCGAGGAGCGCACCCGCGTGCAGCGACTCGCGGCCGGCATCGACCTGCCGGACGCGACCGTCGACGACCTCGTGGAGCTCGGCGACCGCTTCGCCGTGCCGTTCGACGGGGGCACGCGATGACGCCGCTCGCGCCGACGACCGTCGGCGACTGACCGCCGCACCACCTCCACTCAGGCAAAGGAGCCGACCATGACCGAGACCCCACCGTCTCGCGCTGGCGACACGATCGTCGAAGGCGACCCGTACGTCCTCGACCCGTCGAAGATCAAGGATCCGCCCAAGGGATGGCGCGCCAGCATGCGCCTCCTCGGCCCCGGCATGATCACGAGCGCCGCCATCGTCGGCAGCGGCGAGCTCATCACCGCCACGACGCTCGGCGCGCAGGTCGGCTTCATGCTGCTGTGGCTCGTGTTCGTGTCGACGTTCGTGAAGGTCGCCGTGCAGATCGAGCTCGCCAGGTGGACGATCTCCACCGGCAAGCCGGCGCTGTTCGGCTACGACCTCGTGCCGCCGCGCATCTTCAAGCGCAGCTGGATCTCGTACCTGTCGGTGCTCATGGTGCTGCAGTTCGTCACGAGCCAGGCAGGCGTCATCGCCACGAGCGGGCTCGCGCTGTCGATCCTCATGCCCGTGCTCGGCCCACCCGCGAGCGCCGCATCCATCGGCTTCTGGGTCGCCCTGCTCGTCGTCGCCGCCGTCGCGATCCACATCGCCAACCGCTACTCGATCGTCGAGCGCGTGTCGACGGTGCTCGTCGTGCTCGTGACCGCCGCCGCCGTCGTGCTCGTGTTCGGCATCCAGGCGACGCCGTTCGCGTGGGATGGCGCCGACGTCGGCTCGGGCCTCACCTTCCAGCTCGCGCTCGGCGCGGTCGGCGTCGCCATCTCGATGTTCGGGCTCACGGGCGTCGGCGCCGGCGAGGTGACGAGCTACTCGTTCTGGTGCGTCGAGAAGGGCTACGCCGCCTGGACGGGCCCGAACGACGGCTCCGAGGCGTGGGTGCAGCGCGCCCGCGGCTGGATCTCGGTCATGAAGATGGATGCGTGGGTCGCGTGGGTCGTCTACACGATCTCGACCGCCGCGTTCTACGTGCTCGGCGCCGCGGTGCTGCACCCGCAGGGCCTCGTGCCCGAGGGCAACGAAGTGCTCACGACGATCTCGCGCATCTTCTCCGACACGCTCGGCCCGTGGGCGGGCGTCGCGTTCCTCGTCTTCGCGGCGATCACCCTCTACAAGACGATCCTCGCGAACGTGCCGAGCCTGTCGCGCCTCACGGTCGCGGCGTTCGCGATCTTCGGCGCGTTCGACTGGAGCGACGCCCGGATGCGCGCCCGGTGGCTGCGGATCATGATGATCGTCATGCCCGTGCTGTGGGGTGTGCTCGGCGTCGTCGTGAACGCGCCGCTCGCGCTCATCCTCATCGGCGGCACGCTCAACGCGTTCTACCTGATCGCGGTCGCGATCGCGACGGTGTACCTGTCGTTCACGCAGACCGACCGCCGCATCAAGGACGGCCGCATCACGACGATGTACCTCGTCGTGTCGGCGATCGCGATCATCGCCGTCGGCGTCTTCGGGCTCATCAACCTGTTCTGACGCTCCTCGCGCGCCGGCGCCCCGCGTCCCCATGGGCCGCGGGGCGTCGTCGCGACGACGCACGGGCGCTAGTCGTACCGCCCCTCCGCACGCCATCCCGCGTCGCCGCCCAGCAGCACCCACGCATCCCCCGCGCCATCGACGACCTGGATGCGCGCGAACGACTCCACGAGCGCCCCCGACCGCATGCGCACCGGCCAGGGGCCCGCCCACGCCGCCACGCGACGCCGCTCACCCGTCGGCGACCGGAACCACACGGGCGGGCGGATGCGCTCGTCGGCGACGACGCTCGAGCCGTCGCCATCGAGCAGCGTCACCGACTGCGGCGGGCGGAACACCGTCGCGGGACGCGGCTCGGGCAGCGACCCCGGCCACGGACCATCGCGTGGCTCGGCCACCGCATCCCCCCACGGCGTGAGCACCCCCCGCTCCGCGAGCAGACGCCCGCCGCCGAGGCTCGCGACGACGACGCCCTCGCGCCCCAGCACGCCCTGCAGCCGTTCGATGACGCCGCGCGTGCGCTCGTCGACGCCTCGCCCTCCCCAGAGGCCGGGCATGTGGTCGGTGTCGCGCTCGAGCCGCTCGGGCGTGATGCGCACCTCGACGAGCGCGCTGTCGAGGCCGCTCTCGGCGAGCTGCCACCTGGCGCGGTCGACGACGTCGCGCGCGCGGAAGAACCCCGGCTTGCGCCACGTGCGCTCGCTGATGCCCCCGAGGTCGGCACGCAGCAGGATGCGCACCTCGGCGACGACGAGGCGGCGTGCGGCGAGCTCGGCGACGTACGCATCCGCTCTCGCCTGCACCGCGAACCCGAGCTCCTCGCCGCCCTCGATGCCCGGCTCGAACTCGAGCGCGAGCGCGTCGGGCGGATGCTCGGAGCCCGGCTCGACCCGGCGGTCGTCGAGACCACGGGCGCGCTGCAGGTCGCGCAGCCCCTCTGCGCCGAACCGGTCGCGCACGCTCGCATCCGGCAGGGCCGCGAGGTCGCCGAGGGTGCGCAGGCCCAGGCGCAGCAGCATGCCTGCGAGCTCGTCGCCGAGCACCGTCACCGGCACGGGTGCGAGGAACGCGCGCGAGGCGCCCGGCTCGACGATGCGGATGGGCGTGGGCTGCGGTGGGATCTGGTGGGCGGCTGCGGCATCGGGATCCGCCTGGGAGTCCGTGCGCTGCACGAGGTGACGCTGAGCGGCACCTCGCGTGTCCTGTGCACGTGGTCGCCCGCTCAGCATCACCTCGCGCGGCGCCGCAGGCTCCGCAGCCGCGGCGCGCTCGGCGAGCTCCGCCGTGAACCGGTCGTCGGCGACCCCCACGCGCACGCGCAGGCCGAGCGGTGCGAGCGCGGCGACGATCGCCGCGACCGCCTCTCGCTCGCCGCCGTAGAAGCGGGCCGCGCCGCGCATCGGCAGCGCGAGCGCGCCATCCCCGAGACCCTGCACGCCTGGCACGACGCCCTCGACCGCGCGGATGACGTGCGCGAACGCGAGCACCTCGCCCACGGCGTCGGCATCCGCGAGCACGAGCGAGGGCGCACCCGACTGCGCGTCGCGCACCCGCTGCCCCACGCGCACCCCAGCCGCACGCGCGAGGTCGTCGCAGGCGACGACGCGGTGCAGGTGCGTCGTCGCGACGGGCACCCCGCCAGGCAGCTCGCCCGCGGCGCGCGCGACCTCGACCGACCAGTCGGGCACGCGCACGACGGCGACGCGCCTGACGCTCACGACGCCCCTCGAGGTGCGGTTCGTGATTCCGAGGTGCGGTTGCTGCACCGAGGTGCGGTTCGTGATTCCGAGGTGCGGTTGCTGCACCGAGGTGCGGTTGCAACGGCACCTGAACGCAGCAACCGCACCTCGGAACGCGGGCGATCGCAGGGGACGCCGCGCACGCCTCCCGAGGTGCGCTTGGTGCGCTCGGATGCGGAAGGAGCCGCATCCCCCCCCCCCCCCCCCCACGAAGCGCACCTCGGAACGTGGTCGATCGGTTCGATCGAGGGCGCTGCATCCCACCGACGTCGACCTCACCGCGCACCCCCGAGGTCGACGACCGCGCGACGCGGCACGCGGTCGCCCGCCGACACCTCCACCTCGAGGCGTGCGGTGCGGATGCGGCCGAGCCCGTCGTCGGCCCCGCCCCACGAGGCTCCGAGGGTGCGGATGCGGCTCGCCGGCTGCGGCCAGTCGCCCAGCACGAGCAGGCAGCCGTCTGCACCGCGCACGCGTGCCGCGAGGCGCGCCGCCTCGGCCGGGGCGAGCCTGGCAGGACGTGCGGCGAGCACGACGGGCAGCACCTCGGCGAACCCGGCGACGGCGCTCGCCCACGCCTCCCCCGGCTGCGGCACGAGCACGACGCGGTCGACAGGCACGCCTGCATCGGCAGCCGCCTCCACGCCGACGTCGGCGAGGCCGACGATCGCGCCCCATCCGCCCGCCGGCATCGCCGCCGCGAGCATCTGCAGCGCGAGCGACCGGGAGTCGACGGCGTGCACGCCGCCGACCCGCAATGCGGGCAGCACACGGTGCAGCGCAGCGGGCGTCGGGAGGCCGACGACCTCGACGGCGGTCGACTCCATGCCGCGCATGCGCGAGCGCAGCGCCTCGATCGTCGCGGCCTTGCCGCGGTCGAGGTCTGGGATCGTCACGCATCCATGATCGAACGTATGTTCGAATACGGTCAAGCCGACGCGGCGTGTCTCCCGCGACGGATCTGCTGCGGTTCCGCTGCGATCCCGCTCGACTCCAGCACCGGCTCTCGGCCCCGGATGCGCACGGCATCGCACGCCGGTGGGCGTCTCGAGCAAGCATCCACCCCGCCGCCGACACCCCGCGAACAGTGGTCAGCAGGTGCAGCCTCGGAGCCCCTTCGGCTGCATCTCCTGACCACGCAGACGTCAGCGGTGACCGATGACGATCGATGCAGAGCCCCTCCGTCGATGCCATGCGCCACCGACCGCAACCCCGCACGGCGACGCGGCAGGTCTGCCAGGCTCTTCAGCGTGCTCCCCGATCGTGCGAGCGGCATCCAGCTGCACCTGACCTCCCTGCCCGAGGGACGCCTCGGCGCGTCCGCCCGTGACTTCGTCGACTGGCTCGCCGAGGCCGGCCAGACCGTGTGGCAGGTGCTGCCCCTCACGGTGCCCGACGCGTTCGGCTCGCCGTACGCGTCGCCGTCGGCGTTCGCGGCGAGCCCGGCCCTGCTCGAGCACCCCGATGCACCCGTCGATCAGGACGAGGTGCGGGCGTTCGCCGAGGAGCACGCCTACTGGGCACCGTCGTGGGTCGCCCACGGTGGCGACCTCGCCGACCAGGTGCGCTTCGACCGAGAGTGGGGCGCGCTGCGCGCGTACGCGAGGGAGCGCGGCGTGCAGATCCTCGGCGACGTGCCGATCTACGTCGCGCAGGGCGGCGCCGACGTCGCAGCGTGGCCCGAGTACTTCCGCGACGACGCGCTCGCCGGCGTGCCCCCGGACGCGTACGCCGCGACGGGCCAGCTGTGGGGCAACCCCCTGTACGACTGGGACGCGCTCGCCGCCGACGGCCACCGGTGGTGGATCGAGCGGCTGCGTCGCACGTTCGACCTGTACGACCTCGTGCGCATCGATCACTTCCGCGCCTTCAGCGACTACTGGGCGGTGCCGGCTGGCGACACGACCGCCGAGCGCGGCGCGTGGGAGCCGGGCCCT
The DNA here is from genome assembly GCF_979255995.1 of Agrococcus sp. AC640b. Taxonomy (NCBI): domain Bacteria; kingdom Bacillati; phylum Actinomycetota; class Actinomycetes; order Micrococcales; family Microbacteriaceae; genus Agrococcus; species Agrococcus sp. AC640b. Next base: position 71,173 of record NZ_CEEDMM010000007.1, on the reverse strand, counting down.
GGCCGCGCGATGTTCGACGCCGCGGCCGCGGCGCTCGGCCCGCTGCCCGTGCTCGCGGAGGACCTCGGCGACATCGACGCACCCGTGCTCGAGCTGCGCGACGCCCTCGGGTTCCCAGGCATGGCGGTGCTGCAGTTCGCGTTCGAAGGCGACGCGACGAGCCCGCACGAGCCCGCCAACCTCACCAGGGAGCAGGTCGTCTACACCGGCACCCACGACAACGACACGGTCGCAGGCTGGTGGGAGACGCTGCCTCGGTCGCGTCGTCGTGCCGCGCGGCGAGCGATGCGGGATGCCGGCGCACGCTGGTCGACGCGACGTCGCGAACCCTCGTGGGGACTCATCGAGATCGCGCAGCACGGGCCGAGCAGGCTCGCGATGGCGCAGGCGCAGGATGTGCTCGGCCTCGGCTCCGAGGCGCGCATGAACACGCCGGGCACGGCGTCGACATGGGGCTGGCGCATGGATGCGGGCGCCCTCACGAGCGCGCACGCGAGCCGGCTGCGCGCCATCACGACGGCAGCCGGCCGAGCGTGACGGACGGTGGTGCGGGCCCCTCGCCCGCACCACCGACCATCGATGGGATCAGCTGCGCAGCAGCCGCGTGCGCATGCGCGCACCCAGCATGAGCAGCAGGCCGAGCAGCATCGCGACGAGCGCGAGGCCGAGACCGGCCGCCTCGGCACCCGTCACCGGCAGCGATGCCGACGTCGGGGCCCCGGCCGACGCAGGAGCGTCAGCCTTGGCGGGGTTCGGCGCGGTGGCTGCAGGCGTCGAGCCACCCGTCGTCGGGACGCTCGTCCCCGGGCCGCCGGGCGAGGGGGCGTCGACCCCGGGCGTGCCCGGAGTCGTCGGCACCGTCGGCGTGGTGGGCACCGTCGGCGTGGTGGGCACCGTCGGCGTGGTGGGTGGGTCGGTGATGACGGTGCTCGTCGCACCCGTCGAGACCGCGTCGCCCAGCACCGACACCGCGTTGCCGGTCAGGGTGACCGGGGCTTCGATCTCGAGGATCGACGTGCCGCCCGAGAGCAGTCCGTCGAGACCCGTCGAGCCGTTCGAGGTGGCCGACGCAGGAGCGTCGACCGTCGAGACCGCACCCTCCGAGTGCGCGTCACCCAGCACCGACACCGCGTTGCCCGTCAGCGTCACCGGCGCCGAGACGCCGATCGCCGAGGAGCCACCCGAGAGCAGACCCTCATCGTCGCCCCAGCCGGACGACTCCGACCCCGAGGAGTCCGAGCCTGCCGCCGAGGTCGCGGCGGCGGGCGCCGCGACCGTCGAGGTCGCGCCATCGGAGTGCGCGTCGCCGAGCACCGAGACGGCGTTGCCCGTCACGGTGACCGGCGCCGAGACGGCCACGGCCGACGCCCCGTCGGATGCGGTCGACTCGCTCGAGCCTCCCGAACCCTCCGAGGTCGCCACGGCGGGTGCTGCGACCGTGGCGGCCGCATCCTCGCTCGTCGCGTCGCCGAGGACGCTGACCGCGTTGCCCGTGACCGTGACGGGCACCGACACGACCACGGCCGAGGAGAGACCGCCGAGGAGGCCACCGGAGTCGGACGACCCCTCGGTGGCTGCCGGGACGGCGGCGGCGGGTGCCGCGACCGACGACTCGGCGCCGGTGGTGGTGGCGTCGTCGCCACCCACCGCGTTGCCCGTGACCGTCACGGGCAGGAGGAGGTCGACCGCCGACGAGCCGGCGTCGAGCAGACCCGACCCCTCGTCGACGTCTGCGGCACTGGCGACTGCCGTGCCTGCGGCCCAGAGGCCGCCCGCGACGGCTGTGCAGAGCAGCCCTCGCATCACATGCTTGTTCATGATGAACCCTTCTGAAGGATGTGCTTCGCCCGCTCCGGATGGAGCTGGGCGCGTGGCCGCACGGTGGCGGCGCAGCATCCGTCAGTCAGGGCTCGAGTCGTGGTCGCCCACCACGGAGGCGGGCAGCAGGTCGTCACCGGCGAGCGCGCCGCGGAGGGCGGCGGCGGAGCGGTGGGAGTCGTGGGTCGCGTCGGCGACGGGCGCGCCAGGCGCGGCCGTCGTCGCGGTGGGTGCGACGGTGCCGCGCTCGTCGACGGGCGCGGGCGCGGGCGCGGGAGCGCCCCCGGCGGCGCCGCCGGACAGCTGGCCCGCCATGGTCACGGCACCCGCGACCGAAGGGGGCGCGACGGCACTGGGGGCAGCGACCGCAGCACCGGCTGCGGTCGAGACGCCTGCGCGCTCCGAGAGCGACGATGCAGCGAGGTCCGCCGCCATGGCGGACGCATCGGAGACGGCGGCGACAGCGAGCTCGGCGCCTTCGGATGCGTCGTCGGGCCCCGGGATCGGCGCGACGTCCGCGGGCGGCTCGCTCGGGCTCGCGCCGACGCCGGGCGCCTCGCCGACGGCGTCGGTCGCACCCGTGAGCGCGTCGTCGACGATGCCGACGACCGGCACGACGACGGTGCCGACGGGCTGGGTGACGAGATCGCGCACGACGGGCACGGCCGCCACGACGTCGTCGAGCTGCGCGGCGACGGGCGTCACGACGCTCGAGAGCGTCGGCACCGCATCCACGACCTGCACGACCGGGGCGGCGACCTGGTGCACGACCGGCGTCACGGGAGCGACGACCGGCTCGACGATGGGAGCCGCGGCCGCGACGACGGGCGCCGCGACCGGCACGACCGTCGCGACGGTCTGCGTCACGGCGTCGCCCAGCGCATCCGTCGTGTCGACGAGCGACTGCGTCGTGCCGCCGAGCACGTCGTCGAGCAGGCCGGACCCGTCGGACGCGGAGGCCTGGGAGCCACCGAGCAGCATGCCTGCGACGACGGCTGCACCGCCTGCGGCGAGGCTGAGGAGGGCGAGGCGCAGCACGCGTGAGCGGTCGACGACCGATCCCTTCGCGTCCATCGCGCACCCCCAGTGGCTTCCGAGCAGTGCACACCTCAGGTGACGAGGCGTCCATGCCGTTGCGCGGCGCGGACGGGAGGAGTACACGCGCGCACGTTCGGAGTCGAGCCCGGATCGGATTGCCCCGCGCCGCCATGGGCGCATGGCGTCGCGGCCTGACGGCCGAAGGCGCGCTCGGGTGCGATGGTCGCCTGCCCGCGGCGACCCGCCGGGTCAGTCGGTGCCGGAGTCGAACGCCGCGCGCTCGCCCGCCTCGTCGAACGAGTCGAGGTCGGCGTCCGTCGCGGAGCCGCCGCTGGCGATCTGCGCGGCACCGCCGGGCTCGAGGTCGCCGATGAGCGCAGCGGTCTCGCCCGTCACGAGGCCTGCGGCCGCGTACTGCTCGAGGCGCTGGCGGGAGTCGGCGATGTCGAGGTTGCGCATCGTGAGCTGGCCGATGCGCTCCGTCGGGCCGAACGCGGCGTCGCCGACGCGCTCCATCGACAGCTTCTCCGGGTGGTACGACAGCGACGGGCCCGTGGTGTCGAGGATCGTGTAGTCCTCGCCGCGGCGCAGACGCAGCGTGACGGTGCCGGTGATCGACGACGCGACCCACCGCACGATCGACTCGCGCAGCATGAGCGACTGCGGGTCGAGCCAGCGACCCTCGTACATGTAGCGGCCCAGGCGGCGACCCTCTGCGTGGTAGGTCGCGACGGTGTCCTCGTTGTGGATGGCGTTGAGGAGGCGCTCGTAGGCGATGTGCAGCAGCGCCATGCCGGGTGCCTCGTAGATGCCGCGCGACTTCGCCTCGATGATGCGGTTCTCGATCTGGTCGGAGACGCCGATGCCGTGGCGGCCGCCGATGGCGTTCACCTCGTCGACGAGCGCGACGGGGCCCAGCTCGACGCCGTTCACCGTCACGGGCCTGCCCGCCTCGAAGCCGATCGTGACGTCCTCGGTGGCGATGACGACGTCGTCGCGCCACGAGGCGACGCCCATGATCGGCTCGACGATGAGCACGGAGGCGTCGAGCTGCTCGAGGTCCTTCGCCTCGTGCGTCGCACCCCAGATGTTCGCGTCGGTCGAGTACGCCTTCTCGGCGGAGTCGCGGTAGCCGAACCCGTGCTCGACGAGCCACGCCGACATCTCGGAGCGGCCGCCGAGCTCCTCGACGAACTTCGCGTCGAGCCACGGCTTGTAGATGCGCAGCGCCGGGTGGGCGAGGAGGCCGTAGCGGTAGAACCGCTCGATGTCGTTGCCCTTGTAGGTGGAGCCGTCGCCCCAGATGTCGACGCCATCCTCCTTCATCGCGCGCACGAGCATCGTGCCCGTGACGGCGCGGCCGAGCGGCGTCGTGTTGAAGTAGGTCCTGCCGCCGGAGCGGATGTGGAAGGCGCCGCACTGCAGGGCGACGAAGCCCTCCTCGACGAGCATCTCGCGAGCGTCGACGAGGCGCGCGAGCTCCGCGCCGTACTCGAGGGCGCGCGCGGGCACCGCGTCGATGTCGGGCTCGTCGTACTGGCCGATGTTCGCGGTGTACGTGAACGGCACCGCGCCGTTGTGCCGCATCCAGGCGACCGCCACGGAGGTGTCGAGCCCTCCCGAGAAGGCGATGCCGACGCGCTCGCCGACGGGCAGGGATGAGAGGACCTTCGACATGCCCTCCAGCCTATTCCCGCAGCGATGCGTCGGATGACGCGCGGGCTAGGGTCGATGGCGTGGATGCGCGCGCCGAGGACCCCGCAGGCACGACCGTGGAGGGCACGACGCTGCTGCGTGGCCGCGTCGTGTCGGACGGCCTGGCGGCGGACGCCGGCTGGGTGCTCGTCGACGGCGACCGCATCGCCGACGTGGGCACCGGCACCGCACCCGCCGCGGATCGCGTGATCGACGGCGCGGTCATCGCTCCCGGCTTCGTCGACCTGCACTGCCACGGTGGCGCTGGGGCCGCGTTCGACGACGGCGAGGCTGCGCTCGAGCGGGGTCTCGCCTTCCACCGCGCGCACGGCACGACGCGGCAGCTCGCGTCGCTCGTCACGAGCTCGCTCGACGACATGACGCGGCGAGCGGCCGCCGTCGCAGCGGTCGCAGCGCGCGACGACCGGGTGCTGGGCGTGCACTTCGAGGGACCGTGCATCGCCGAGTCGCGCAAGGGCGCGCACGACGCGACCCTGCTGCGCTCCCCCGACGCCGCATCCGTCGACGCGCTCGTCGCGGCGAGCACCGGCATGCTGGCGATGATCACCCTCGCACCGGAGCTCGAGGGCGGCGTGGCAGCCGTCGCGACGCTGTCGGCGCGCGGCTGGCGCGTCGCCGTCGGTCACACGGATGCGGTCGTCGCGCAGGGAGCGGCGGCGTTCGATGCGGGTGCGACGATCGTGACGCACGCGTTCAACGGCATGCGAGGCCTCGACCACCGCGAGCCCGGCGTGCTGCCTGCGGCGTTCGACGACGAACGCGTGACGATCGAGGTCATCGCCGATGGCGTGCACGTGCATCCGCGCATGGTGCGTCTGCTGTTCGAGGCGGCGCCGGGCCGCGTCGCGCTCGTCACCGATGCGATGGCGGCTGCGGGGCAGCCGGACGGCGACTGGATGCTCGGCTCGCTCGCCGTGACGGTGACCGATGGCGTGCCCAGGCTGCAGGTGGGCGGCGCGATCGCGGGCTCGACGCTCACGCTCGACCGCGCGGTGCGCACGGCCGTGGCGGCCGGCGTGCCGCTGCCGGTCGCGATCGACGCCGCGACGCGCGTGCCGGCGCGCGCACTGGGCGTCGACGACGCGTTCGGCTCGATCGCGTCGGGTCGGGTGGCCGACCTCGTGGTGCTCGACGAGCACCTCGAGGTGTCGGCGGTGCTGTCGCGCGGCGAGCGCGTGCCGCCGTTCGCCTGACGGGGGCGATCTCGGCCGTCCGCTCGACCTCCCCCACCGCGCCCCGCGCGCTACGCGCCCGGCTGCACGACGCCGCGGTGCTCGACGGTGTGGCGGTAGTAGTCGGCCAAGCGCAGCTCGGATGCCGCGGCCTCGTCGATCACGAGGGTCGCGTGGCGGTGCAGCTGCAGCACCGAGCCCGGCCACATCGACGACACGGGGCCCTCGACGATCTCGGCGATCGCGCGCGCCTTCGACGAGCCCTGCGCGACGAGCAGCGCCCGCTTCGCGTCGAGGATCGTGCCGAGCCCCTGCGTGAGGCAGTGCATGGGCACGTCGTCGAGCGAGTCGAAGAACCGCGCGTTGTCCTGTCGCGTCTTCGGAGCGAGCGTCTTGACCCGGGTGCGCGACGACAGCGACGACGTGGGCTCGTTGAAGCCGATGTGGCCGTTCGCACCGATGCCGAGCAGCTGCAGGTCGACGCCGCCAGCCGCCGCGATCTGCGCCTCGTAGTCGACCGCTGCAGCGTCGAGGTCGGTGGCGAGCCCGTCGGGCACCCGCACGCGGGAGGCGTCGAGCCCCAGCGGCTCCACGACCTCGCGGTGCACGACCGCGTGATACGACTCCGGATGGTCGTGGGCGATGCCGACGTACTCGTCGAGCGCGAACGCCGACACGCGCGTGAGGTCGAGCCCCGCATCGCGCCTGGCGGCCAGCGCACGGTACGTCTCGAGCGGGCTCGATCCCGTCGCGACGCCGAGCACGGCCTCCGGCTTCGCCGACACCACCTCCGCGATCCGCCCTGCTGCGAATGCTCCGACCTCGACGGGCCCTGCCACGATCACGACTTCCACGCGCTGCTCCCCAGGATCGCGGCCCCGACTGCTGCAGGCTGGCTGCCTGCCGGGACCAAGTGCACCCTCGACGGTATCGCCAATGCGTCGAGGAACGGCGACGCGGCAGACCACGCTGCCAGTCGCGAGCGGATGCCGTCGAGGAGCGGGGCGCCGAGGGCGCGCATGCCGCCGCCGATCGCGACGCGCTCGACGTCGAGGGTGAGCACGAGCATGCGGATGCCGTGGGCGAGCGCCTCGACGACGACGTCCCACTCCGCCGCCGCGGCGGCATCCCCTGCGTCCGCCGCCTCGAGCATGCGGGCGGCCGGCCACGGCTCGCCCCACCGCTCGGCGAGCGCCCAGCCCGCGGCGACGGTCTCGAGGCATCCGGTCTGGCCGCATCGGCACGTGCCGGTCGCACCGGGCACGGGCACGTGGCCGATCTCGCCCGCGACGCCGCTCGCACCTCGCCAGACGGCGCCGTCGAGGGCGACGCCTGCAGCGATGCCCGTGCCGAGGCCCACGTAGGCGAACGCCGTGGAGGCGTCGGCGCGCAGCAGGTGACGGGCACCGAGCACGGCCGCCTTCACGTCGTTCTCGACGAGCACGTGCGTGCCGAGCCGCGCGCCGATCGCAGCGCCGACGTCGAACGATCCGAGCCCGAGATGCACGGCGTTGCGCAGGCTCGAGCGGTCGGCTGCGACCTGGCCGGGGATGCCGACGCCGACGCCCTCCAGCCCGTCGACGTCGACGCCCACGTCGTGCAGCACGACCTGCGCGGCGGCGAGCACGGAGTCGACGACGCCCTCGCCGAGCCGCGTGGGCACCTGATGCTGCGCGACGACGACGCCGTCGGCGTCGAGCAGCACCGCCGCGGTCTTCGTGCCGCCGACGTCGATGCCGAGGCGCATCATGCGCGCTCGATCCAGCGGCGCAGCGCCGCACCGACGGCGCGGCTCGCACCGAACGTCGCGACGTCTGCGACGTCGCCCGTCGACCATCCGAGGTCGACGGCGAGCACGTCGTGGCGCGCGCGCAGCGCGGCGATCGTCGCGCGCGACGCGTCGCCGCGCTCGAGGTCCTTGCCCACGACGAGCACGGGTCCGGGCTCGAGCGCGGGCACGCCGCCCGGCTCGACGACGACGGAGTCCGGGAACGGATCCCACGGCACCGCGCCCGCTGCGATGTTCGCGGCGCGCTCGATGCGCACGACGCTGCCGGTGCGGTCGTCGGCGTGGAAGCGGCCGAGCCACGCGTGCCCGGCGTCGGAGACGGCGAACGTCGAGGCGATGCGGTCGAGCTCGTCGTCGTCGACCCGTCCGGCGGCGGAGCCGACGAGCCCGTCGAGCGGCAGCGGAGCGGGTGCCGTGGCGGCGAGGACGCGCACACGACGTGCGGCGTCGCGCACGCGAGCCTCGGGCAGTCGACCGTCGGCGACGGCGGCGAGCACGGCGCGCTCGATCGCCTCCATGCCGTCCGGCCCGGTGGCGGTGCCGAGGCACAGCAGGTCGCAGCCCGCTCCCAGTGCGCGCACGGCAGCCTCGGGGATGCCGGTCTCGCCCGATGCGCCCGCCATGTCGAGCGCGTCGGAGACGATGACGCCCTCGAAGCCCAGCTCATCGCGCAGCAGCCCCTGCAGGATGCGATGCGACAGCGTCGCAGGCACGTCGTCGAGCGGGGGCAGCACGATGTGCGACGTCATGATCGTCTGCGCTCCCGCTGCGATCGCGGCGCGGAACGGCGCGAGCTCTCGCGCGCGCAGCGTCGCGAGGTCGGCGTGCACCACCGGCAGGCCCAGGTGCGAGTCGACGGCGGTGTCGCCGTGGCCGGGGAAGTGCTTCGCGCTCGTCGCGACCCCCGTCGACTGCACGCCCTCGATCCACGCCGCGACGTGCCGAGCCGCGAGCGCGGCGTCGGCGCCGAACGAGCGCACCCCGATCACGGGATTGCGCGGGTCGACGTTGACGTCGGCGACGGGCCCGAAGGTCAGGGTGCAGCCGGCCGCGCGCACGTCGCGACCCACCCGCTCCCCCACGGCACGCGTCCACGCCACGTCGTCGGCGCGGCCCAGCACGGCGCCGCCCGGGTACGGCGCACCCGTGGCGTAGTGGATGCGGGTGACGTCGCCGCCCTCCTCGTCGATCGCGACGATCGCGTGGGGCGCCGCAGCGCGCACCGCGTCGGCGAGGTGCCGCACCGTCGCGGCGTCGGGCGCGTTCTCGCCGTAGAGGCACACCGAGGCGAGGCCGTCCGCGAGGCGCTCGGCCACCCATCCCGGCACCGTGATGCCCGCGAACCCGGGCATGAGGGTGGCCCGCACGTCGTGCAGGAGCGCCGTCATCCCTTCACCGCCCCGCTCACGAGGCCGCTGGCCATGCGGCCCTGCACGATGAGGAAGAAGATGACCACGGGCAGCGCCATGAGCGTCGAGCCCGCCATGATCGCCGCCCAGTTCGTCGTGCCGTTGAGCGCGAGGAACGTGCGCAGCCACACCGGCAGCGTCATGAGCTGCGGGTCGGTGTTCACGATGAGGGCGATGAGGAACTCGTTCCACGCCTGGATGAACGCGAACACGCCCGTCGCGACGAGCCCGGGCGCCAGCAGCGGGAACGTGACGCGCATGAAGGCGCCGATGCGCGAGCATCCGTCGATCATCGCCGCCTCCTCGAGCTCGATCGGCACGCCGTCGACGAAGCCGCGCAGCGTCCAGATCGTGAACGGCAGCACCGTCGCGGTGTAGACGAGCACGAGCGCGAGGATCGTGTTGAGCAGCTGCCAGCCGTCGAGCACGCGGTACAGCGACACCATCATCGCCTCGAGCGGCAGCATCTGGATGACGAGGATCGCGACGATGAAGCCCTTGCGGCTGCGGAAGCGGAAGCGCGAGATCGCGACGGCTGCGAGGAACGCGAGCACGGCCGCGATGAGCACGGTCGACAGCGTCACGATGAGCGACGTGCCGAGCGCCGGCAGGAACGGCGTGCGGCCCGGGTCGAGCAGCACCGACTCGTAGTTGCGCAGCGTGAACGTCTCCGGCCACAGCTGCAGCTCGGGCGTGCGCACGTCGCTGTTGGGCTGGAACGACGTCTTCACCATCCAGTACACGGGGAAGACGGCGCAGACGAAGATCACGACGGCGACGGCGCACCACAGCACCGTCATGCGGCGGTACGCGGGCGAGCCCTTCACGACTCGCTCCGCAGCATGCGGCGCACGAGCACGATCGACGCGATGGAGATGACGAGCATCGTGATGATCGCGAGCGCGCCTCCCTGCCCGTAGTCGCCGCCCGCGATGGCCGTCTGGTAGATGTACACGCCGAGCGTCGAGGTCTCGCCGCGGATGCCGCCGATGTCCTGCAGGGCGAAGATCTGCGTGAACACCCGAAGGTCCCAGATGATCTGCAGGATCGTCGCGATGACGAGGATGGGCGCGACCTGCGGCAGCACGATGCGCGTGAACCGCTGCACGGGGCCTGCGCCGTCGAGCGCTGCAGCCTCGAGCTGCTCGCCAGGCACCTGCGTGAGGCCCGCGAAGACCGTGAACGCCACGAACGGGATGGCGCCCCACACGATGATGACGACGGCGACGCCGAGGAACGACATGGGGTCGATGAGCCACGAGTGCCTGTCGAACTGCGCGAGGCCGAGCGCGTCGCGCAGCAGCTGGTTGACGACGCCGTACTCGGTGTCGAACATCCACCCCCACACGATGGTCGTCGTGAGCGCCGGCATCGCCCACGCCAGCAGCAGCCCGACGCTCAGCAGCACGCGGAACGGCGTCGGCAGCCGCTGCATGAGCAGGGCGACGAGCGTGCCGAGCACCATGGTGACGGCGACGCAGACGGCGGCGAAGCCGAGGGTGCGGCCCAGCACCTCCCAGAACACGGGGTCGGTGAGCACGCGCACGTAGTTGTCGAGCCCGACCCACTCGGCGGGTCGGCCGAAGGCCTGCGCCCTGCCGAACTCCTGGAACGACAGGATGACGAGCTGCAGCAGCGGCCAGCCGATGATCGCGAGCACCATGATGCTCGCGGGCGCGAGCAGCACGTACGGCAGCGCCCCCGCACGTCGTCGGTCGCGGCTGGGCGTGCGCCTGGGCGGCGGCCCGGCGACGGCCGTGCCGGGCGGGCTCGCGGCGGTCGGCACCTGGGTCTGCACCATGGGACGTCCTCCTAGGATCGTGTCGGCCTTCCTAGGGCCGGATGCGGTCGGCGCGGCGTGCGATGCCACGCCGACCGCATCGTGTGCGGGACGCATCCCGCGAGGCCGTCGACGGCGTCGACGACCTCGGGATGGGTCAGCCGTTGAGGATGGCCTCGATGTCCCCGTCGGCCTGCTCGGCGAGCGTCTGCACGTCGCCGCCCTGCGCGATCGTCACGAAGAGGTCCTGCAGGATGCCCGCGGCCTCCACGTCCGCCCACCTCGGCGACGCCGGGGTGAGGCGTGCGTTCGCAGCGGCCTCGGTCGAGGCCTGCGCCGCCTCGTCGGTGCCGAGGGTGTCGGCGAGCGAGACGCGCGCCGGCACGAGACCGGCCTCGCCGTAGACGGTCTGGAACTCGTCGCCGAGGATGATCTCCAGCGCGTCGAGCGCGAGCTCGGGGTGCTGCGTCTGCGCGGAGATGGCGATGTTCGATCCGCCTGCGAAGACGGAGGCTGCGCCGCCGTCCATGCCGGGCATCGCGTACACGCCGAGCGTGGCCTCGACCTCGGGGCAGCCGGGCGTCTCGGCGTCGGCGGGCGCGAGGATCGAGCCGCGCACCCAGTTGGGTGCGGAGATCTGCAGGCTCGTGCCGTCGCAGAAGCCCACCTGCGGGTTCGTCTCGTTGGCGTCGACGGGGGCGAGCGACGCCTCCGACATCACCTGCTGCACCTGCTCGAGCCCTGCGACCGACTCGGGGCTCGACAGCTGCGCATCCCACTCGTCGCCGTCGGGCACGGCGATCTCGCCACCGTGCTCCCACACGAACGGCAGGCCGTTGTACCAGTCCTGCCCCGGCCACCACAGACCGGAGTCGCCGGGGTTGGCGGCTGCGAGCGCTGCGGCGTTCGACGCGTACTCGTCGAGCGTCGTGGGCACGGCGAGGCCGGCGGCCTCGTAGGCGGCGGTGTCGTAGTAGACGACGCGCGCACCCGAGTAGAGCGGTGCGGCGTAGAACGCGTCGTCGTAGGAGCCGATCTCGACGAAGCCCGGCAGCAGGTCGTCGCCGCCGAGGTCCTCGTAGTGCTCGGTGAGGTCGAGGAAGGCGCCTGCGCTCGTGAACGCAGGCGTCTGGGTGTTGCCGATCTCGACGATGTCGGGGCTGTCGGATCCGGAGAGCGCCGTGGTGAGGCGGTCGACGAGCCCGTCCCACGACTGCTCCTCGATGACGATCGTGGAGCCCGGGTGGTCCTCCTCGAACTGGGAGACGAGGAGCTCGCGCGCCTCGTCGGGGGTGTCGGTGCCGACGAGCCAGACGCGAAGCTCGGCTGCGTCGTCGCCTCCGCCGTCGTCGCCTCCTGCGCTGCAGCCTGCCGCGGCGAGCACGCCGACGACGGCGACGCTCGCGAGTGCGATCTTCCTCATGCGTGTTCCTTTCCTAGGGCGGCCGGCGGGTGGGGCCCGCCGGCTCTGACGGGGATCACGCGACCCCGAGCTCTCCGGAGCGCACGAGCATCGCGGCTCCTCGCACGACGACGTCGTCGCCGTGGACGGTCATGGCGACGACGACCTCCTGGCCGTCGTCGAGCGTGCGCTCGCGCAGGGTTCGCTCGGCGGCGCGGGCGAGGGTCCCCTCGAGCAGGTCGGCGGGGCCGGAGACGATCACGCGAGGCAGGTCGAGCACGCCGACGATGGGCGCGAGCGCGATGCCGAGGCGGTGCCCCGCCTCCTCGAGGATGCGGTCGTGGTCGGCGGGATCGGCGACGGCGAGCGCGTGGCGCAGGCGCGGCTCGGCGAGCCAGGCCTCGAGGCAGCCGTCGCGGCCGCACGCGCAGCGGGGACCGCCGTCGGTGCCGATCGTGACGTGGCCGATCTCGCCGGCTGCGGAGCGGGTGCCGCGCACGGGCACGCCGCCGACGGCGAGGCCTGCGCCGACGCCGAGGCCGATGCGCACGACGAGCACGTCGGCGTCGGAGCGACCGCGCTCGGCGAGCAGCGCGGCGTTGGCGTCGTTCGCGACGTGCACGGGCACGCCGAGCTCGGCCACGAGTCGCTCGCGCAGCGCGAGCCCGTGCCAGCCGAGGTTCGGGGCCTGCCGCACGACGCCGTCGACGTCGACGACGCCGGGGGTGCCCACGCCGACGCCGAGGATGGGGCGGCGTGCGCGCTCGCGCAGGATGCGGGCGAGCTCCAGCACCCGTTCGAGCGCCTGCTCGCCGGTGCGGCCGTCGGTGGGCAGCTCGGCGCGGTCGAGCACCGTGCCGTCGATCGCGAGCAGCGCGCCTCGGAAGGCGACGGCGTCGGAGAGGTCGAGCCCGACGATCTGGAACGCGTCGCGGGCGAGGTCGACGAGCGTCGCGGGCTTGCCTGGCCGCACTCCCTCGCGCGTGCCGAGCTCGACGAGCAGGCCCTCGGCGACGAGCGCCGCGACGAGGTCGGAGACGGTGACGCGCGTGAGGGCGGTGGCGCGGGCGAGGTCGGCGCGCGACGACGGTCCCTCGTCGAGCAGGGTCTGCAGCAGCAGGGTGCGGTTGTGCGCTCGTGCGTGCTCCGGCAGCACCTTGTGGCGTCTCGGTGCGGCGCTCGCGAACGCGTCGCGCGGCAGTGCGACGGCGGCGTCGGAGCGGACCTGCGTGGGTGCCATGTTTGTTAGTACACCTTCCATACAAACGTGACGCAAGAGCCCGACGGTCACGATCCGGTCACGACGCGATCCGTCCAGCGGGCGGGACGCGCTCCCCGACCCGCCGCCGATCGCCCCTGCCCCCCTGCCACGCACCGGACCTGCAGCGCGTCATCCCACGGTCGGATGCAGCCCATGCAGGCATCGGCTACCGTGAGAGCCATGGACGACCTGCGCCTCGAGGAGCTCAACGCGAAGAACGCCGTGGCCGCGAACAGCCTCACGCTCAAGCGCGGCCAGGACGCCTTCCTCGTGCCCGCCTCGAACGAGGCGTACGTCGATCAGTCGTCGACGTGGACGCGCGTGGTGTACTCGGGCGACGAGCTCGTGGCGTACATCATGGCCAACTTCGACGCCGAGGCCTCGAAGGACGAGTACCGCTGCAGCGTGCTGCGCATGCACGTCGCCGGCACCGCGCAGGGCCAGGGCGTCGGCACGTTCGCCGTGCAGCAGGTCGCCGACGAGGGCAAGCGCCGCGGCTTCGACAGCCTCTACGCCGTGTGGGAGCCCGGCGAGCTCGGCCCCGCCCCCTTCTTCACCGCCATCGGGTTCGACGTCGTCGGCGAGACGGAGTTCGGCGACCAGATCGGCCGCCGCATCCTCTAGCCCTCGTCGCCGCCCTCGCCCGGCGCGAGGTCGGCGTCGAGCGCGACGCTCCAGCGGCGCAGGATCCCGGCGAGCGCGACGCGGTCGGCGTCGCTCAGCGGCGCGAGCAGGGTGCGCTCGTGCTCGAGGTGCGCGGCGAACGCCTCGTCGATGAGCGCCCTCCCCTGCGGGGTGAGCGCGACGGTGCGCGTGCGCGCATCCGCCGTGCCCGCCTCGCGTCGCACGAGCCCCGCGGCGACGAGGCGGTCGATGCGCTTCGTCATGCCACCGGTCGTGACCATCGTCTGCGCAGCGAGCGCCTTCGGCTGCAGCGCGTGCGACTCGCCGTGCCTGCGCAGGGTCGCGAGCACGTCGAACTCGCCCTCGCCGAGCCCGAAGTCGCGGTAGCGCGCGACGAGCCGCGTGCGCAGCCGGTCGCCGAGGCGATGCATGCGCCCGACGACCCCGATGGGGCTCGGGTCGAGGTCCGGTCGCTCCCGGCGCCACTGCGCGACGATGCCGTCGACGGCGTCCTCGCGGTCAGGGTCGGCGACGTCTGGGCGGATCGGTGGATGCGCATGCTCGCTCACCCTTGCAGGGTACCTTCCGCGTCAGGTACTTTCGCTTCCATGGAAGCAACTTGGCGGTGGGTGCTCGTGACCGCCATCGCGCCCGTCGCATGGGGGTCGATGTACGTCGTCACGCACCAGGCGCTCCCCGCCGACGCCCCGTCCTGGGGTGCTGCGCTGCGCGCGCTCCCCGCGGCGATCGTGCTGCTGCTCGTGGTGCGCAGGCTGCCGACGGGCGCGTGGTGGTGGCGGTCGGCAGTGCTGGGCGTGCTGAACGTCGGCGCGTTCTTCCTGCTCGTCTACGTCGCCGCGACGCTGCTGCCGTCGAGCGTCGCGGCATCCGTCATGGCCGCGAGCCCCATCGCGCTCATGGCGCTCGCATGGCCGATCGCCCGCGAGCGGCCGACGCCGCGCCTGCTCGTCGGTGCCGCCGTCGGCGTCGTCGGCGTGCTGCTGATCGTGACGACGGCGGCGGGCACGATCGACGGGCGGGGCGTGCTCGCGAGCGTCGCAGCGCTCGCGATGTGGTCGGTGGGCTCGGTGCTCGCCAAGCGCTGGCACGACGGCACGCCCGCGCTGCACCTGACGGCATGGCAGCTCGCGGCCGGTGCGCTCGTGCTCGCACCGCTCGCCGTGCTCGTCGAGGGCGCGCCGCCGCAGGTCGACGCGCTCGGCCTCGCGGCGTACGCGTACGTCGCGATCGTCGCGACCGCCGTCGCGTTCGTCTGCTGGTTCACGGGCATGCAGCGGCTGCCTGCCGGCACCGTCGGCATCCTCGCGCTGCTCAACCCCGCGACGGGCGTCCTGCTGGGCGTCGCGATCGGGGGCGAGCACCTCTCGCCGCTGCAGTGGCTCGGCATCGCGATGGTGGTCGCCGCGGTCGCGATCGGCGCGTCACGCTCCCGCCGCCCCCTCCCCCTCTGCGTTTCGCAGGCGATCAGGGGTGCTCGAGGGGTATCTTCCCTCGAACCCCTGATCGCCTGCGAAACGCACCCAGGAGGGGGGGTCAGGACGCGGCGAGCGCCGCGCGCACGTCGCCGCCGTGCGCACCCAGCAGGTCGCCGGCGCGCGCCGCGTCGCAGTCGGCCAGGAGCATGACGACCGCGATCTTCGCGTGCGTGCCAGCAGCCGCGAGCGCCTCCGCCGCGACCGCCTGATCCGCACCCGTCGCCTCCGCCACGATGCGCTCGGCACGGTCGACGAGCTTCGCGTTCGTCGGCCGCACGTCGACCATGAGGTTGCCGAACACCTTGCCGGTGCGCACCATGCTCGCCGTCGAGAGCATGTTGCACACGAGCTTCTGCGCCGTGCCCGCCTTGAGCCGCGTCGAGCCCGTGAGCACCTCGGGACCCGTGTCGACCTCGATCGCGACGTCGGCGGCCGCGCCGATGCGCGACCCCGGGTTGCACGCGACGGCGACCGTGGCAGCGCCGCGGGCGCGTGCCTCGGCGAGCCCACCGAGCACGTACGGCGTGCGTCCGCTCGCTGCCAGCCCCACGACCACGTCGTCGGGGCCCACGTCGAGGCCTGCGACGTCGGCGGCGCCGAGCGACGCATCGTCCTCCGCACCCTCGACGGCGACGACGAACGCGTCACGGCCGCCCGCCATGAGGCCGACCACCTCCGACGGATCGGTGCCGAACGTCGGCGGGCACTCGACGGCGTCGAGCAGGCCGAGCCTGCCGCTCGTGCCCGCACCGAGGTACACGAGGCGACCGCCGCGGCGGCGGGCCGCCGCGATGCGCTCGACCGCAGCCTCGACCTGCGGCAGCACGGCGCGCACCGCGCCCGCCACCGTCGCGTCCTCGTCGTTCATGCGCGCGAGCAGGCTCGCGGTGTCGAGCGTGTCGAGGTCGGTCGTGCGCGGATTGCGACCCTCGGTGCCGAGCGCGGCGATGGTCTGGATGTCGTCGGTCACGGCGCCTCCTCGGCGGTCGTCGGGATGCGGGGCGGCCACGGCGCGGCCGCTCATGCGCCGCTCGTCGCAGTCGACGAGGGCGCCGTCGACGCCGCGACGACCGTGATGGGAGCGTCGGCGCCACGCTCGGCGATGGGCCACGCGTCGCCGTTCAGCACGACGACGGGCGACACGAGCGAGGGCACGCGGCCGCGGATGGCGTCGAGGTCGACGTCGACGATCGCCTCCCCCGCCTCGACGGCGTCGCCCTCCGCGTGCAGCACCGTGAACCCCTCGCCATCGAGCGCCACGGTGCCGAGGCCGATGTGCACGAGCAGCTCGAGCCCGTCCGGCGTCGTGACGCCGAACGCGTGGCCCGTGGGGAAGATCGCCGTCAGCGTGCCCGCGACGGGGCTCACGAACCGCCCGCTCGTCGGATCGACCGCGAAGCCGTCGCCGAGGGTGCGCTGCGAGAAGGCGGCGTCGGGCACGTCGTCGAGCGACACGACGCGTCCCTCGACGGGTGCGAGCACCGCGATGCGCGTGCCGGGCGTCGCCACGGTCGTCGCGACGTCGTCGACGTCGTCGACCTCGGCATCCAGCCCGCCGTGCTCGGCGAGCAGCGCCTTCGGGAACCCGAACGCCAGCGTGATGGCGAAGCCCGCGACGTAGCCGACGACGAGGCCGACGACGTACGCGAGGATCGCGTACCCCTGCCCCTCGTCGCTCTGCAGCAGCGGCAGCAGCGCGAGGCCGGACGGGCCGATGGCCGTCGCGCCCCAGGGTGCGACGAACTGGTTGAACGCGCCCGCGACCGCGCCGCCGACGGCGCCACCGAGGCACGCGGTGAGGAAGGGGCGGCCGAGCGGCAGCGTCACGGCGTAGATGAGCGGCTCGCCGACCCCGAGCACGCCGACGGGCAGCGCGCCCTTGATCGCGCGGCGCAGCGACGCGTTGCGGCGCAGGCGGATCCAGATCGCGATCGCGGCACCGACCTGGCCCGCGCCTGCCATCGCGAGGATCGTGAGCAGCGGCGTGAAGCCGAGCTGCTCGATGAGGGTCGCGTGGATCGGGATGAGCGCCTGGTGCAGGCCGAGCATGACGAGCGGCAGGAACAGTCCGCCGAGCACGAAGCCCGCGAGCACGCCCGAGACCTGCAGCAGCCACACCGCACCGTCGCCGATGCCCGTCGCGATGGCGCCGGCGAGCGGCATGAACGCGAAGATCGTCGCGAGGCCCGAGCCCAGCAGCGCGAGCGTCGGCGTCACGAGGATGTCGATGGCGTCGGGGATGCGGCCGCGCAGCCCGCGCTCGATCCACGATGCGAGCACCGCGGCGAAGATCGCGCCGATCACGCCGCCCTGGCCGGGCGCGAGCGTGATCTCGCCGACGACCGGCAGCGTGTAGGTGACGTCGGCGATGCCGGGGAAGACGATGATCGCCGCGACGGCGCCGCCGATCGCCGGCGTGCCGCCGAACTCCTTCGCAGCGTTGATGCCCGCGAAGATCGCGAGGTACGCGAAGAACGCGGAGCCGATGGCGGTGAGCGCGGGGATGAGGCCCGCGACCCACTCGGGTGCGGCGCCGACGGCATCCCAGTTCACGATGAGGCCGCGCACGGCCGCGACGATGCCGGCACCGATGAGCGCCGGGATGAGCGGCACGAAGATGTTGGCGATCGCGCGGATGAGGTTCTTGAACGGGGTGTCGTTGCGGCGCTTCTGCGATGCCTTGATGTCGGCGCCGCGGGCTGCGAGCGCCTCGGCGTCGGCGCCGACCGCGCCGCCGGCCTCGGCGAGGCGAGCGCGGAAGGCGGTCGTGATGCGGGTGACGGCACCGGGGCCGAGCACGATCTGGAACGTGTCGTCGTCGACGACGCCGAGCACGCCGTCGGTGGCCTTGATGGCCGCCTCGTCGATGCGGCCTCGGTCGCGCGGCGCGACGCGCATGCGGGTCATGCACTGCTCGACGCCTGCGACGTTGTCGGCGCCGCCGAGGTGCTGCAGCAGCTGGGCGGCGATCTGGTCGGGTGCGGCCATGGGGGGATCCTCGCGTCGATGGGAGCGTCAGGTACAGAGAGTACACACTCTGCGTGTTTCAGGTACATTGCATACACGGCCATGGCTGCGAGCGCCGCCCGTGCCGACGGCGATACCGTGACGACGGTCGAGAGGAGCCGCATGGCTGCCGAGCAGCGCAGCACGCGAGCCGTGCTCACCGAGACGCGCGCCCGCTACGACGACCTGCGCCCCTCGGAGCGCCGCATCGCCGACGCGCTGCTCGCCGACCCCGAGGGCTTCGCCGAGCGCTCGATCGGCGAGATCGCCGCGCGCGCGAGCACGTCGACGACCACGGTCGTGCGCTTCGCACGCACCGTCGGCTACGACCGCGTCCGCGACCTGCGGCGCGACCTCGCCGAGCAGAACCTCCGCGGGCGCCTCGCGATCGAGGCCGTCGACGTCACGAGCCCCGACGTCGCCGCGGGCGACGGCATGGAGGGCGTCGTGGCACGCGTCGCAGCCAACGAGTCGCTCTCGATCGCCGACACGGCCGCGACGATCGACGTCGCAGCCCTCACGGCCGCCGTCGCCGCCATCGGGAGCGCCCGCCGCGTCGACCTCTTCGGCGTGGGCGCGAGCGCGATCGTCGCCGTCGACCTGCAGCGCAAGCTCTCGCGCATCGGCCGCGTCGCCATCGAGTGGCCGGAGCCGCATGCGGCGTGGACCGCCGCGGCCGTGCTCGACGCCTCGTCGGTCGCGATCGCCGTGTCGCACTCCGGCGCGACCGACGAGACCGTGCGGTTCCTGACCTTGGCCCACGAGTCGGGTGCGACGACGATCGCGATCACGAACCACGACGACTCGCCGCTGGCGCATCGCGCCGACGTCGTGCTGCGCACCGCTGCCCGCGAGTCGGCTCCGCTGCGATCCGGCGCGCTCGGCAGCCGCACCGCGCAGCTCATGATCGGCGACTGCCTCTACCTCGGCGTCGCGCAGCTCGACGCGGACGGGTCGATGGATGCGCTGCGTCGCACGTACGCAGCCGTCGGCCGCACGCTGCCGAACGCCTGACGCCCCCGCGTTCCGGATGGTCGAGGGCGCGCGCCGTATCGTGGCGACCGTGCCCGACGACCACGACGCCTTCGCCGAGGCCGTGCACGAGCTCGTCGCCTCCATCCCGCCCGGTCGCGTCATGGCGTACGGCGAGGTCGCCGCGTGCCTCGGCTCTCGCGCGGCACGTCGCGTGGGCCGCATCATGGCGACGGACTCCGATGGCCTGCCCTGGTGGCGCGTCATCCGCTCGAGCGGGCTGCCGCCCGCAGGCCTCCACGACCGGGCGCTCCCCCACTACGAGCGCGAGGGCACGCCGCTGGCGCAGACCGCGCCGGGCGCCGACGCCCCGTTCCGCATCGAGCGACGCGCACGCTGGATGCCCGAGTGACGCCCGCGGCGGGGCCGCTCAGACGAGCGACTCCCGCCACGAGCGGTGCAGGCTCGCGAACTTGCCGCCAGCTGCGACGAGCTCGGCCGGCGAGCCGTCCTCGATGACGCGGCCGTGCTCCATGACGAGCACGCGATCGGCGATCGCGACGGTCGAGAGGCGGTGCGCGATGATGATGGCGGTGCGGTCGGCGAGCAGCGTCTGCAGCGCCTCCTGCACGAGCCGCTCGCTCGGGATGTCGAGGCTCGCCGTCGCCTCGTCGAGGATGAGCACCGCCGGATCGGCGAGGAACGCGCGCGCGAACGACAGCAGCTGCCGCTGGCCGGACGAGACGCGGCCGCCGCGCTTGTTGACGTCGGTGTCGTACCCGTCGGGCAGCGCCGTGACGAAGTCGTGCGCGCCCACGGCGCGTGCGGCTGCCTCGATCTCCTCCCGCGACGCCTCCGGCTTGCCCAGCGCGATGTTCTCGGCGACGGTGCCCGAGAACAGATACGCCTCCTGCGTCACCATCACGACCGCCCTGCGCAGGTCGTCGTTCGACAGGTCTCGCAGGTCGACGCCGTCGAGCCGCACGGCACCCTCGGTCGGGTCGTAGAACCGCGCGAGCAGCTTCGCGAGGGTCGTCTTGCCCGCACCGGTCGTGCCGACGAGCGCGACCGTCTGCCCGCCGGGCAGGTGCAGGTCGAGCGCGGGCAGCACGTCGCCGCCCGTCGCGTACGCGAAGCGCACCCGGTCGAAGTCGACGCGGCCCTTCGCGTCGGTGAGCGTCGCAGGCTGCGCAGGCTCGGGCACCGTCGGCTCCTCCTCGAGCACGCCCGAGATCTTCTCGAGCGCCGCCGAGGCCGACTGGTAGCCGTTGAAGAACATCGCGACGCCCTGGATGGGCTGGAAGAACTGCCGCGCGTAGAGCGCCGTCGCCAGCAGCACGCCCACCTCGAGCGAGCCGTCGATGACGCGAAGGCCGCCGAGCAGCACGATCGTCGCGATGCTCACCGCGCCGATGGCGATGATGCCGGGCTCGTAGACGCCGAAGATCGAGATGACCTTGTGGTTCGCGACCCGGTAGTCCTCGACGCGGTCGCCGAACTCGGCGTCGTTGCGCGACTCCGTGCGGAACGCCTTCACGGCGCGGATGCCCGTCATCGTCTCGACGAAGTACACGATCATGCGCGCGCTCGTCGTGCGCGTCTCGCGGAAGAGCACGGTCGAACGCAGCTGGAACCAGCGCGTCAGCAGGATGGCAGGCACGAGCGCGATGCCGAGCACGAGGCCGGAGAGCGGGTCGAGCAGCACCATCGCGACGCCGGTGAACGCCATGAACAGGATGCCGCGCACGAGCTCGTTGAGCCCCTGGTCGAGCAGGTCGCGAATGGACTCGAGGTCGCTCGTCTGGCGCGCGATGATGCGGCCGGACGTGTACTGCTCGTGGAACTCGAGGCTCAGACGCTGCGTGTGGTCGAACAGCCTGCGGCGCAGCGAGAAGAGCACCGCCTGGCTGATGCGGGCCGACGACACCGTGTACGCGTACATGAGCACGCCTGCGGCGATCGCCGAGACGACGTAGAGGATCGTCGCACCCCACAGCGGCAGCCAGTCCTGGCCGTCGAGGATCGCGGGCAGCGCGGTGTCGACGCCGTACGCGATGATCGCGGGCCCGACGACGCCTGCTGCGGCCGCGATGACGACGAGCAGCATCGTCCAGGCGATGCGCCCGCCGTGGGGCCGCACGAGCTGCAGCAGCAGCCTGCGCGAGCGGAGGCGGATCTCTCGCGACTCGGCCTTCGTGTAGTCGTCGCGATCCTCGCCGGAGACGCCGTGGACGCTCACAGGTTCACCTCCCGGTTGCGCTCGGCCTCTTCCAGGCTCGAGAGCACGAAGCGGTAGTGCTCGTTGCGGGCGAGCAGCTCGGAATGGGTGCCGACGTCGTCGATGCGGCCCTCGCGCATGAGCGCGACGCGATCGGCGAGCTGCACCGTCGACGGACGGTGCGCGACGATGAGCGCCGTCGTCTCGGCGAGCACGTGCCGCAGGGCAGCCTCGACCTGCGCCTCCGTGTCGACGTCGAGCGCCGACAGCGGGTCGTCGAGCACGAGCACGGCGGGCTTCGCCGCGACGGCGCGCGCGAGCGCGAGGCGCTGGCGCTGGCCGCCCGAGAGCGACATGCCCTCCTCGCCGATCACGGTGTCGAGTCCATCGGGCAGGTCGTGCACGAACGAAGCCTGCGCGATGCGCAGCGCCTCGTCGAGCACCTCGTCGTCAGCGCTCGGCACGCCGAGCAGCACGTTGTCGCGCACCGAGCGCGAGAACAGCGTCGCATCCTCGAACGCCATCGCGACGTGGGTGCGCAGCTCCTCGCGCGTCAGGTCGCGCACGTCGACGCCGTCGAGCAGCACCCGGCCGCCCGTGACGTCGTACAGGCGCGCGGGCAGGGCCGTGAGGGTGGTCTTGCCGCTGCCGGTCGAGCCGACGAGCGCCATGGTCTCGCCGGGCTCGAGCACGAGGTCGGCGCCGTCGACGAGGTCGCGCTCGCCTGCGGGCGCATCCTGATAGCGGAAGCGCACGCCCTCGAACGTCAGGCGGCCCCGCGGCTCGTCGATCGTCGCCGGCCGCTCGGGGTCGTCGATCGTG
This sequence comes from Agrococcus sp. AC640b, assembly GCF_979255995.1. Classification (NCBI taxonomy): domain Bacteria; kingdom Bacillati; phylum Actinomycetota; class Actinomycetes; order Micrococcales; family Microbacteriaceae; genus Agrococcus; species Agrococcus sp. AC640b. The sequence continues at coordinate 48,650 of NZ_CEEDMM010000007.1, read as the reverse complement.
TTCTCGGTGTCGACGACCTCGTGGAAGCGCACCGACGCGTTGGCGGCGTCGATCGCGAACGCGTAGAGGAAGCCCATCGACTCGATGGGCCAGTTCAGCACGATCGCCGTCGCGAAGAACGCGAGCAGCTGCCCGACGGTGAGCTGGCCGATCGACACGAGCCACACGCCGACGAACAGGCACACGGCGTAGGAGACGAACGGGATGATCGTCAGCCACATCCACAGCGACGCGTCCTGCTTGGCCTTGGCGATCTCGGTCGTGCGCAGCTCGCTCGCCTGCGACGTGAAGCCCTCGAGCGCGTGCGGGCCGCGACCGAAGGCCTTCAGCACGCGGATGCCGTGCACCGACTGCTCGACGGTCGTCGCGAGGTCGCCCGCCTGGTCCTGCGCCCGGCGCGAGACCTGGTGGTACGTCTGCTCGAAGCGGAACGCGACGACCATGATCGGCAGCGACAGCACGACGAACAGCCCGCCCAGCAGCGGGCTCCACCACAGCAGCACGCCCACGCCGACGACGAGGGTCATGAGGTTCACGACGAACAGCACCGAGCCGAACGCGAGGAAGCGGCGCAGCTGGCCGAGGTCCTGCACGGCGCGCGAGAGCAGCTGGCCCGACTGCCAGCGGTCGTGGAACGCGACGGGCAGCTGCTGGAGGCGCGCGTACAGGTCGCGGCGCATCGACGCCTCGACGAACGTCGACGGCTGCAGCACGAAGAAGCGGCGCAGGAAGATGCACAGCGCCTCGGCGACGCCGAGCGCGAGCACGGCGATCGCAGCAGGCCAGACGGCGTCGCGGTCACCGCTCGTGAGCGGTCCGTCGACGAGCGCGCGCAGCACGAGCGGGATCGCGAGCGCGAGCAGCGAGCCGACGAGCGCGGCACCGACGCCCGCCAGCAGGCGAGGGAGGTAGGGACGCACGTACGGCATGAGTCGAGCGAGCGACGGGATGATGCGCGGCCTGGCGGGCGCGGGGGGCTGGGACATGGGGGTTCCTCGGTGGCGCGCTCGTGGCGCGCGTCGAACGGGGTGGTGCTGCGAGGGTCGAGGCTGCGGTGGTGCCCCGTGCGTCTGCGACCCCGATGGGGTGCGGGCGCGGTGGTGCGGTGGTGCTGCCCTAGCGGGCGGCGCCGACGAGGGTGGTGGTGCTCCCTGACATGGGATTCATGGCATCCTCCTTCGACGGCAGCGGGCAGCCCTCCAGCCTATGCATCCTCCCAGCCGACGCGCAAGCGAGAGGCGTGGCGTCCGCCTGCGGACGCTGCCGGAGACGCGAGGAGGCCCCGCATCCGAGACGGATGCGGGGCCTCCTGTGCGAGCGCTCCGCGCGAGCGGGGGCTCAGGTCGGGCGTCAGCGCTGCGCGCGCACGCGGCGGACGACGAGCGCCGCACCGGCAGCGGCGAGCAGCGCGCCGAGCGCGAGGATCGGCGAGACGTCGAAGCCCGTGCGCGGCAGCGTCGGCGGGCCTGCCTGGGCCGGCGGCGCCACGGGCGGCTGGGCGGTCGTGCACGACTCGCCACCGGCGGCCGGGACGTCGACCGTGAAGGTCCGCGTCGTCAGGTCGTCGGAGACGCCGGGCAGGCCAGCGGTGAAGGCGGCCCCCTCCTCGGCGACGGCGACGAACGTCGCCTGGCCGCCTGCTGCGGGCACGTCGGTCACGGTCCACGAGGCACGCTCGGTCTCGCCGGTGGTGGCGGTGCCGGGCGCGTCGCACGTCGCGGGCGTCACGACGACGTCGGCGGTCGCGACGCCTGCGACGGGCACGTCGCACGGCTCCTCGCGGAACGTGTACGACCAGCTCGTCTCGGCGCCCTCGGGGGCTGCGTAGCCCTCGTCGAACGTGGCGACGATCTCGACGACGCGTGCACCGTCGACGTACGTGCCGGGGTCGGTCACGACGTAGCGGACGTGCTCGACCGCCTCGGGCAGCGTGTACGGCGTCGCACCGTCGGGTCCGCAGATCTCCTGGAACGTCGGTGCGGGGATGGCGCCGGTGACGCACGGCTCGTCGGTGACCGGGTAGCTCCACGACTGCGGCTCGGTCGTGTCGTCGTCCCAGACGAATCCGTCGTGCAGGGTCGCGGTGATGACGACGGTGCCGACGCCGCCGGGGGCGTCGCTCGCATCGACGGTCCACTCGTACGCCGCGTCCTCGGGGAGGGCCGGCACGGTGTACTCCGGGCCGCAGACGTCCTGCAGCTGCGGCTGCGCCGGGACGGAGACCGTCGTCGGGGGCTCCTCGCAGGCGAGCTGCGTGCCGTCGACGAAGTAGTCGTACCGGTCGCCGTCACCCTGGTCGACCGTGACAGACCACTCGTGGTCGACCGTCGGGTCCCACGCGAAGGACTCGACGTAGTTCACGCCGAAGCCCTCGTCGGCGATCGTCTCGCCGTCGATCACGACGGTGACCTGATTCCGCGCATTCGCGCCGTAGCTCGTCGCGGACACCTCGAGCGAGGTGCAGGTGGCGCTGGCCACCGGAGTGTGGGCGTTCGCGGCGGGCGCGGAGGTCAGGGCGACCAGCAGCGCGCTCAGCAGCGCGGTCAGCAGGAGCGTCGCGGCGAGGGCGAGCGCCCTCGGCCTTCGGGCGAGCGTGGGATTCAGCACAGGGGGCACCGCATTCTTCATCGGACGTGGGAGACCCCCGCGGCATCGGATGGCGGTGCGAGGGCCGTGGATGACGCTAGGAGCGCGCCTCTGCGCCGCCACGCCCCGCGACGGCATGGGGGACCGTACGGCTGAGATGGCCCCTATCGTCGGCCCATTCCTGCGGAATCAGCAGCGACGCCGTACCCCACGACGCGAGGCGATGCTCCGATCGTCGGATGATGTGCCTGCTGAACGCGACGCCCCGCCTCCGCGACGATCGCGGAGGCGGGGCGTCATGCCGCGCACGTCAGTGGAAGAAGTGACGCTCCCCGGTCAGGTACATCGTGACGCCCGCGGCCTCGGCCGCCGCGACGACCTCGTCGTCGCGCTTCGAGCCGCCCGGCTGCACGATGGCGCGCACGCCGGCGTCGATGAGGATCTGCGGGCCGTCCGCGAACGGGAAGAAGGCGTCCGACGCAGCCACCGAGCCTCGCGCGCGCTCCCCGGCCCTCGACACGGCGAGCACGCAGGAGTCGACGCGGTTGACCTGGCCCATGCCGACGCCGACCGACGCGCCGTCGGCCGCGAGCAGGATGGCGTTCGACTTCACGGCACGCACGGCACGCCACGCGAACTCCAGGTCGGCGAGCGTCGCGTCGTCGACGTGGGAGCCCGTCACGCGGCGCCACGTGTGGCTCGAGAAGCCGTCGAAGGTGTCAGGCTGCTGCACGAGCAGCCCACCCGAGACCTGCCGCAGCTCGCTGCCCTCGCGTGCGAAGCCCTCGGGCAGTCGCAGCAGACGGATGGAGGGCTTGCGCGAGAGGATCTCGATCGCCTCGGGCTCGAAGTCCGGCGCGACGACGACCTCGGTGAAGATGCCGGCGACCGTCGATGCCATCGCGGCCGTGACGGTGCGGTTCGCGGCGATGACCCCGCCGAACGCCGAGACCGGGTCGCATGCGTGCGCACGCTCGTGCGCCGACGCGATGGGGTCGGCGGCGCCCGCTGCTGCGAGCGCGATGCCGCACGGCTGCGCGTGCTTCACGACCGCGACGGCCGGGCCATCATGGTCGTAGGCCGCTCGCAGCGCCGCATCGGCGTCGACGTAGTTGTTGAACGACATCTCCTTGCCGTGCAGCAGCGTCGCCTGCGCGATGCCGCGGCCGGCCGGCAGCGTGAACAGGCCGGCCTGCTGGTGGCTGTTCTCGCCGTAGCGCAGGGGGCTCGCGAGCGTCGCACCCCCGATGGCAGCGAGCAGGCCGCTCGCACCGTCGGTGCGTGCCGGCGCGGCGGCAGCGGCGGGCGCGGGCGCCGACGGCTCGACGGAGCCGGTCGCGAACCACGCGGCGACCGCCGTGTCGTACGCGGCCGTGTGGGCGAACGCGTCGCTCGCGAGCGCGCGCCGCTGCGCGAGGCCCAGCCCCGCGGGCAGCGCGCGCGTCACGAGGTCGTACGCGCGCGGGTCGGTGACGATCGCGACGTTCGCGAAGTTCTTCGCGGCTGCGCGCACCATCGCGGGACCACCGATGTCGATCTGCTCGACGACGGCGTTCGCCTCCGCACCCGAGCGCACGGTGTCGACGAACGGGTACAGGTTGACCACGACGAGCTCGAACGGCGCGATGCCGAGGTCCGCGAGCTGCTGCTCGTGATGCTGCAGCCGCAGGTCGGCGAGCAGGCCGGCGTGGATGCCGGGGTGCAGCGTCTTCACCCGGCCGTCGAGGGCCTCCTGGAAGCCGGTGACGGCGGCGACCTCGGTGACGGGCACGCCCGACTCCGCGATGCCCTTCGCCGTCGAGCCCGTCGACACGATCTCCACCCCTGCAGCGTGCAGCGAGGCCGCGAGCTCGAGGATGCCCGTCTTGTCGCTCACCGACAGCAGCGCTCGGCGGATGGGCACCACGTCCCGCTCGCGGTACATGCTCTCGTCGTGGGTCGGACCGCTCACCTAGGACTCCTGGTTCCAGTGCGTGACGACGTCGGCGAGCAGGTCGCGCTCGACCGGCTTGATGCGGTCGTGGAGGCTCGCCTCGTCGTCGTGGGGGTGGATGGGCACGCGCACCTGCGCGAGGACGGGGCCGGTGTCGACGCCGGCGTCGACCACGATGACGGAGGCGCCGGTCTGCGTCGCGCCCGCGGCGAGCGCGTCGCGCACCGCGTGGGCACCTGGGAACTCGGGCAGGTATGCGGGATGCGTGTTCACGAGGTTCGGGCTGAGCCGCTCGACGGCCGCACCGGCCAGCAGCCGCATGAAGCCCGACAGCACCGTCAGGTCGGGCGCGTGCTCGAGGACGCGATCGACGACGCGGTCGCTCCAGGCACCGCGGGGACTCGCGAACGGCTCGACGAACGTCGCGATGCCCGCCGCCTTCGCCAGCTCGATGCCGCCGCACTCCTGGTCGGCGCCGACGGCGACGATCGTCGCGGGCACGCGACCGTCGCGCGTGCGCTCGAGCAGATCGGCGAGGTTGCTGCCGCCGCCGGACACGAGGACGACCAGACGCAGCACGGGTGTCAGCCTACCGGCGCTCGGACGACGCATCGCCCGCGTCGTCGCTCGGATCGGCGTCGTCGACGGGCGCGACCGTCTCGACGGGCGCGGTCTCCTGCGCGTCGGCTGCTGGCACCACGGGCGCGGCCTCCCGCTCGACGGCCGGCGCGGGCACGACAGGTGCGGTCTCCTGCGCGTCGGCAGCGACGGGCGCGACGGCTCCCGTCGACTGCTCGTCGCGCGCCCGCGCGGCGGCCGCGAGCACGGCGACGTCGAGGGAGGCGGTGTCGGCGTCGCCCTCGTCGTCGACCTCGTCGGCCACCGGTGCACGCCCTGCGAGCAGCCCCACCGCGAGCCCGCACGCTGCGAGCCCCGCCGCGACCGCTCCCACGAGCCACCACGTCGGACCCGCGACGTCGAGCCGACCGGGGCCCACGCCGCCAGACGTCGCCGCCGCGAGCCCGGCGAGCACGAGACCCGTCACGACGCCACCGCCGACGGCGACGATCGCCGCCTCCCACCAGCGCGCGAACGACGCCCGCTGCCGCACGATCGCGCCCACGAGCATCGCAGCGGCGAGCGGCACGACCGCGATCGCGAGCGACCACGGCTCCACGCCGGGCACGATGGCACCCAGCAGCGGCACCGTCGGCACCGGACCCACGTCGGTGCCCAGCGGCGACACGCTCGAGCCGATCCCGAGCGCGAAGCCCGGGCCGAGCATCCACGACGTCGCCCACACCACGGCGGTCGGCAGCAGCGCGAGCTGCACGAGCCACAGCACCACCACGCCGAGGTGATCGGGCTGCAGCGCCTCGAACAGCAGGATGACGTCGGCCTGGCGCACGATGAGCACCACCGCGAGCAGCACCGCCCCGAGCCCCACGAACGCCGTGGCCACCGCGAGGCCGGCGCGCAGCGATGCGCGCACGAACGGCACGACCGCGCCGTCGATCGCCAGCCAGCCCGCGGCGGCACCCACGACGTCGTCCGCGTGCCACAGTGCGCCGATCGCGAGACCGACGAGCATGCACGCGGCAGGTCCGATCGCGGCGTGCACGACGTTCGGCGCCGCAGTGGCGTGCTGCGCCGACAGGGCGAGCGCCACGCCGACGACGACCGTGGCCAGCACGCCGCCCACGAGGCCCCACGCCGGCTCGGGGGTGCGCGCGAGCCGCATGCCGCTGCGCGCAGCCAGCAGGATCGTGAGCAGACCGATCCCCCAGGCGCCGATGCCCACGACGAACGGTGCCGCAGCCGCATCCGTGCCCACGGCGACGACCGCCGCGTCGCCGAGCGTCACGCCCACGTCGACGCCGTGACCCAGCAGCCACGCATCCACCGCCACGCGCCACGGCACCGCCGCGTCGCCCGCGAGCCCGCCGACCGCGAACGCCGCGAACGCGGGCACGAGCGTCACGAGCAGCGTCGCGATCGCGATGCTCGCCGACTCGACGGCCTGCAGGAGGACGGACGAGAGGCGACGCACCCGGCGAGCATAGTCGCGCATGCCGCCCGCCACCCATCGCCTCGCGGGTGATGGCTCAGGACGTCGCGCACGGCCCGCGATAGGTTGGGAGGCGGGCCTGCGCCGCCATCCGGCGCGCCCCCACCGAACGACGACGAGGGACGACGCATCCATGGCGACGATCATCTACACCCACACCGACGAGGCGCCGATGCTGGCGACGCACTCGCTGCTGCCCATCGTGCAGGGCTTCGCGAAGGCAGCCGACATCGAGGTCGAGACGCGCGACATCTCGCTCTCCGGCCGCATCGTCGCGGCATTCTCCGACCGCCTGCCCGCCGACCAGCGCCAGGCGGATGCGCTCGCGGAGCTCGGCGAGCTCGCGAAGACGCCGGAGGCCAACATCATCAAGCTGCCGAACATCTCGGCATCCGTGCCGCAACTCAAGGCCGCCATCGCCGAGCTGCGCGCGCAGGGCGTCGACCTGCCCGAGTACCCCGACGAGCCGTCGACCGACGAGGAGCGCGAGACGCGCACCCGCTACGACGCCATCAAGGGCTCGGCCGTGAACCCGGTGCTGCGCGAAGGCAACTCCGACCGCCGCGCACCCCAGTCGGTGAAGCAGTACGCGCGCAAGCACCCCCACTCCATGGGTCGTTGGTCCTCCGACTCGCGCACCCGCGTCGCGACGATGGGCGTCGACGACTTCCGCTCCAACGAGCGGTCGGTCATCCTCGAGCACGACGACGACCTGCAGGTCCGCCACATCGCCGCCGACGGCACCGTCACGGTGCTCAAGGAGCGCATCCCCGTGCTCGCCGGCGAGATCGTCGACGCCACCGTGCTGCGCGTCGCCGCGCTCGACCGCTTCCTCGCCGAGCAGGTCAAGGCCGCCAAGGACGAGGGCGTGCTGTTCTCCGTGCACCTCAAGGCCACGATGATGAAGGTCTCCGACCCCATCATCTTCGGCCGCGTCGTGCGCGCGTTCTTCCCCACGCTCTTCCAGCGCTACGGCGCCCAGCTCGAGGCGGCGGGCCTCACCCCCGACGACGGCCTCGGCGCCATCGTCGCAGGCCTCGGCACCCTCGAGCCCTCCGTGGCCGACGGCGTGCGCGCGGCGATCGAGGAGGGCCTCCAGCAGGGACCGCGCCTTGCGATGGTCAACTCCGACAAGGGCATCACGAACCTCCACGTGCCCTCCGACGTCATCGTCGACGCATCCATGCCCGCCATGATCCGCACCGCCGGCCACATGTGGGGTCCCGACGGCGAGGAGGCGGACACGCTCGCCGTCATCCCCGACTCGTCGTACGCGGGCATCTACCAGGCCGTCATCGACGACTGCAAGGCGAACGGCGCCTACGACCCGACCACGATGGGCTCGGTGCCGAACGTCGGCCTCATGGCGCAGAAGGCCGAGGAGTACGGCAGCCACGACAAGACGTTCACGATGCAGGCCGACGGCCGCGTCGAGGTCGTCGACGGCTCGGGCACGGTGCTGCTGTCGCACGAGGTGTCCGCAGGCGACATCTGGCGCGCATGCCAGACGAAGGACATCCCGATCCGCGACTGGGTGCGCCTGGCCGTGCAGCGCGCCCGGCTGTCCGACACGCCCGCGGTGTTCTGGCTCGACGAGACCCGTGCGCACGACGCGAACGTCATCGCCGTCGTGCAGGACGAGCTGCCCAAGCACGACACCGCTGGGCTCGACATCCAGATCATGGCGCCCGCCGAGGCGACGACCCACGCGATCGGCCGCATCCGCCAGGGCCTCGACACCATCTCGGTGACGGGCAACGTGCTGCGCGACTACAACACCGACCTGTTCCCCATCCTCGAGCTCGGCACGAGCGCGAAGATGCTGTCGGTCGTGCCGCTGCTCGCAGGCGGCGGCCTGTTCGAGACGGGCGCGGGAGGCTCCGCCCCGAAGCACGTGCAGCAGGTCGAGCAGGAGAACCACCTGCGGTGGGACTCGCTGGGCGAGTTCATGGCGCTCGCCGAGTCGTTCCGCCACCTCGCGCTCGTCGCCGGCAACGCGCGCGCAGGCGTGCTCGGCGAGACGCTCGACCGCGCCACGGCGACGTTCCTCGACGAGAACCGCTCGCCCTCGCGCCGCACCGGCGAGATCGACAACCGAGGCAGCCACTTCTGGCTCGCGCGCTACTGGGCCGACGAGCTCGCAGCGCAGACGGAGGACGCCGCGCTCGCCGAGCGCTTCGGTCCCGTCGCGGCGCAGCTCGCCGAGCAGACCGACGCCATCGAGTCCGAGCTGCTCGCGGCGCAGGGCTCGCCCGTCGACCTCGGCGGCTACTTCCGCCCCGACGCCGCGAAGGCCGAGGCGGCGATGCGCCCCTCGCCGTCGCTGAACGCGATCGTCGACGCGCTGCGCTGACCCGCTCCATGACGACGGGGCCCCGGCTGATGCCGGGGCCCCGTCGTCGTCGGGCACGGCGTGACGCTGGGCGGGCATCCGAGGGACATCCTCCCTCGATGCGCCGCTGAGCGTCATCTCGTGCCCGAGCTCTCGCGCACGGCGTCCGATGCTCCCGCCCAGGCGGGCGTGGGACCGTGGAGGCTGCTCGATCCCCGGAAGGCTCCCCCATGCATCGCATCCGCACGGCCCTCGTCGTCGCAGCCGTCGCCACCGTCACCCTCGCCGGCTGCGTCCTCACGCCACCGGCAGCCCCGCCGACCGATCCGGGCACGACCGCTCCCGGCACCCCTGCACCGGAGCCCACCTCGCCGTCGCAGCCCCCGAGCGCGCAGCCGAGCCAGCCGGCTCCCGGCGGCGGCGAGTCGGCGACGGTCGACGGGAGCACCGCGACGCTCTCCGCCGACGGCGTCACCTGGCGGCTCGAGCTGCTCGAGATGGGTCCTGCGCCCCTCGACGAGCTCACGGAGTACAACGCCGAGGAGGGCGCACCCGCGCCGGCGCCGCCCTCCGGCTACGAGGTGGGCTGGGCGTGCTTCCGCATGACCCTCGTCGAGGCGGCCGACCAGTACGCGACGCTCGTCGACGTCGTGCGCGACGTCCGGGTGCCTGGCGGCGAGGACGCGTGGGACTACGAGGTCATCGAGAACGAGCACGACATGTACGGGGCGAGCGGCGAGGCCGGCGACGTGCTCGACCGCGTCTGCCCCGTGCTGCTCGTGCCGGAGGGCTTCGCGTACGACGCCGTGACGATCGAGCTCGCCACCGAGTCGGGCGACGAGGTCACCGTCGAGGTCCCCGCCCCCTGAAGGCGCGACGCGATCGGCTCGCCGGCTGCGGTCGCAGACGCCTCGAGCCCGCACGTCGCAGCATGCAGCAGGGCCCCGGCGCGATGCCGGGGCCCTGCGTGGTGGTGCGAGTCGACGCGTCAGAGCGCGGCGATGACCTCGCGCATGAGGCGGGCCGTCTCGGAGGGCGTCTTGCCCACCTTGACGCCAGCGGCCTCGAGCGCGACCTGCTTCGCCTCGGCCGTGCCGGACGAGCCCGAGACGATGGCGCCTGCGTGGCCCATCGTCTTGCCCTCGGGAGCCGTGAAGCCTGCCACGTAGCCGACGACGGGCTTCGTGACGTTCGCCTTGATGAAGTCGGCCGCGCGCTCCTCGGCGTCGCCACCGATCTCGCCGATCATGACGATCGCCTTCGTCTCGGGGTCGGCCTCGAACGCCTCGAGGGCGTCGATGTGCGTCGTGCCGATGACGGGGTCGCCGCCGATGCCGATGGCGGTCGAGAAGCCGATGTCGCGCAGCTCGAACATCATCTGGTACGTCAGGGTGCCCGACTTCGACACGAGGCCGATGGGGCCCTTGCCCGTGATGTTCGCGGGCGTGATGCCCACGAGCGACTCGCCCGGCGTGATGATGCCGGGGCAGTTCGGGCCGATGATGCGCGTCGTGCCGGAGGCCTTCGCGTGCGCCCAGAACTCCGCGGAGTCCTGCACGGGGATGCCCTCGGTGATGACGACGAGCAGGCCGATGCCCGCGTCGATGCCCTCGATGACGGCATCCTTCGCGAATGCCGGCGGCACGAACACGATCGAGACGTCTGCGCCGGTGGCCGCCATGGCCTCCTTCACCGAGCCGAACACGGGCAGCTCGACGGCGTTGCCGTCGGCGTCGGTGTGCGCGACGGTCGTGCCGGCCTTGCGGGCGTTGACGCCACCGACGACCTGCGTGCCGGCCGCGAGCATGCGTGCGGTGTGCTTGGAGCCCTCGCCGCCCGTGATGCCCTGGACGATGACCTTCGAATCCTTGTTCAGGTAGATCGACATGCTGCTTCCCCCTACGCCGATGCCAGCTCGGCGGCCTTCGCGGCAGCCTCGTCCATGGTGTCCACGACCGTCACGAGCGGGTGCGCCGCCTCGGCCAGGATCTGTCGACCCTCGTCGACGTTGTTGCCGTCGAGACGCACGACCAGCGGCTTCGTGGCCGTGTCGCCGAGGATGGCGAGCGCCTGCACGATGCCGTTCGCGACGGCGTCGCATGCGGTGATGCCGCCGAAGACGTTCACGAAGACGCTCTTCACGTCGTCGTCGCCGAGGATGACGTCGAGGCCTGCGGCCATGACCTCTGCCGAGGCGCCGCCGCCGATGTCGAGGAAGTTCGCGGGCTTGACGCCGCCGAACTGCTCGCCCGCGTACGCGACGACGTCGAGCGTCGACATGACCAGGCCCGCGCCGTTGCCGATGATGCCGACCTGGCCCTCGAGCTTGACGTAGTTGAGGTCGGACTCCTTGGCCTTCGCCTCGAGCGGGTCGGCGGCTGCCTTGTCCTCGAGGGCTGCGTGGCCCTCGTGGCGGAAGCCTGCGTTCTCGTCGAGCGTGACCTTGCCGTCGAGCGCGACGATCGCGCCGTCTGCGGTCTGCACGAGCGGGTTCACCTCGACGAGCGTCGCGTCCTCGCCTGCGAAGACGTCGTAGAGCGTCACGAGCACGGGTGCGACGCGCTCGGCGACGTCCGCGGGGAACGATGCCTCGGCGAGGATGTGCCGCGCGACGTCGAGCGTGATGCCGACGGCGGGGTCGACGGCGACCTTCGCGAGCGCGTCGGGGCGCTCCACGGCGAGCTCCTCGATGTCCATGCCGCCCTCGTAGGAGCACATGGCAAGGTAGGAGCGGTTCGCGCGGTCGAGCAGCACCGAGAAGTAGTACTCCTCCTCGATCTGCGCCCCGGCTGCGACCATGACGCGGTGGACCGTGTGGCCCTTGATGTCGAGTCCGAGGATGGCCTCCGCTGCGGCGCGGGCCTCCTCGGGGCTCTTCGCGACCTTGACGCCGCCGGCCTTGCCGCGACCGCCGGTCTTGACCTGCGCCTTGACGACGACGACCGGCGTGCCGAGCTGCCTGGCTGCTGCCTCGGCCTCCTCGGGGGTGTCGGCGACGATGCCTGGCAGGACGGGAACGCCATGGGACTCGAACATGTCCCTGGCCTGGTACTCGTAGAGATCCACCGGAATCCTTCTGCTGGGAGTGGGGGCCGCCGACCAGCCTAGCCCGGTCGCGTGCGCGGGCAGGTGCGCGCGGTCGCGGGTGGCTGCGCTCGTCTGCGGATGCCTGTGGCTTCGGGCGCCCGAAGCCATGGCCTTCGGCTCGGTCCGCAGCGAGATGGCAGGTCGTCCCCCGTCGCGCGGGAGCGGCCGGATGCGGACGATGGAGGGGATGGATCCCGCACTGCGCCGCTACCCCGACCTGCCCGAGCCGGTCGGGTCGACGGCGTCGCGCCTGTCGTGGCTGCGTGCGGCGGTGCTGGGCGCCAACGACGGCATCGTCTCGACGGCCGCGCTCATCGTCGGCGTCGCGGCCTCCGGCGCCGGGGCGGGCGCCATCCTCACCGCGGGCACGGCTGCGCTCGTCGCCGGCGCCCTGTCGATGGGCGTCGGCGAGTACGTGTCGGTGTCGTCGCAGCGCGACAGCGAGCGGGCGGCGATCCGTCGCGAGCGCCGCTTCCTCGCATCGAACCCCGTCGGCCAGGAGGCGCAGCTCGCGCACATGTACGAGCTGCGCGGCCTGACGCCGCGCACGGCGCACGCGGTCGCCGCCGAGCTCACCGCCGCGGATCCGCTCAGGGCGCACCTCGACATCGAGTACCGGCTCGACGAGGACGAGAGCCCGAACGACCCGTGGTCGGCTGCGGCAGCCTCGGCCGCCGCGTTCTCGGCGGGCGCCCTCGTGCCGCTGCTCGCCGTCATCGCCATGCCCGTGTCGTGGGCGCCGTGGTCGGTCGTGGTCGCCGTGGTGGTGGCGCTGCTCGCGACGGGCTTCACGTCGGCGCGCATCGGGTCGGCGAGCACCCGTCGCGCGATGCTGCGCGTGCTCGTGGGCGGCGTGGGTGCGCTCGGCGTCACGTTCCTCGTCGGCACGCTCTTCGGCACGCACGTCGCGTAGCGGCGCCGTCGGCGGTCGACGTCGGCGGTCGGTCGTAGCGTGCATCACGGTCGATGCACCCGGCACGATGCGCAACGTGCAGGCGGTCGTCGCCGACGCCGACGCCGCGCTCGCCGACCTGCAGGCGCGCGGCATCGCGGCCGACGGCGTCGACGAGCAGGCGTGGGGTCGCCTCGTGACGTTCGAGGACCCCGACGGCAACCGGTGGACGCTGCAGCAGCTGCCTGCGCGCTGAGGCCTCAGGCGCCGACGGCGTCGAGGATGCGCTCGAGCCCGTAGTCGAAGGCGTCGTCGACGTCTCCGCCGAGCCGGAACGCGCCAGCGAGATCCATCGCGAGGAAGCCGTGGAGCCACGCCGTCAGCAGCCGCGCCGCGGCGAGGGCGTGGTCGTCGCCCACGAGGTCGCGCGCTGCGGCGAGCAGCGGCTGGGCGGCGTCGGCGAGCGCCCGCGCGTCCGGTCGCGAGTGCGCGGCGGGTGCGAAGACGAGGCCGTACCCGATGGGCGCCCGATGGGCGAAGCGCCTCGTGGCGATCGCGATGGCGACGAGCCGCGCACGCGGGTCGCCTGCGCCCTCCTCCGCCGCGGCGATCGTGGCGGCGAGGTCGTCGAGCGTCGCGGCGACGACGGCGGCCAGCAGGGCGTCGCGGCTCGCGACGCGCTTGTAGAGCGATGGTGCGCGGACGCCGACGCGCTCGGCGACCGCCTGCATCGTGAGCGCGTCGACGCCGCCGGCCTCGACGACGGCTCGTGCGGCGTCGACGATGGCGGCGGTGCTCGTGCGCTCGGGGGCGGGCATCGGTCCTCCGTTCGGATGCAGCCTCCATCATAGGCTATTGACCATAGCCATGAAGGCTATGTATCGTAGCCATCATGCTCCTCGCACCCGATGTCCACCGCCTCGGCGACGACCGCGTCGCCTTCCTGCTCGTCGTCGACGACGAGGGCGTGACGCTCATCGACGCCGGCCTGCCCGGCCACCGTCGCGACCTGCGGCGCGCCCTCCGCGCGCTCGGCCGCACCGAGGCCGACGTGCGCGGCATCGTGCTGACCCACGGCGACTCCGACCACATCGGGTTCGCCGAGGCCCTGCGCGTGCGCCACGACGTGCCCGTCTTCGTGCACGAGGCCGACGCTCGGCGCACGCGCGGCGACGACCCGGCCCCGCCGACCCCGGCTCCCGCGTGGCGCCTGCCCGCCGCGCTCGGCTTCGTCGCGACGATGCTCGCCAAGGGAGGCCGCACCCGCCGCGTGCGCGAGGTGCACGCCGTGCGCGACGGCGACGTGCTGCCGCTGCCTGGCGCTCCCGTCGTCGTCGCGATGCCCGGCCACTCCCCCGGGTCCATCGCGGTGCACCTGCCCCGGCATCGCGTCGTCGCCGTCGGCGACGCGCTCACGACGCGGCATGTGCTCACCGGCGACGCCCATCCCCAGCTCGCACCGTTCACCGACGACCTGCAGGTCGCTGCGACGTCGCTCTCTCGCCTCGCCACGCTCGACGCCGACGTCGTCGTGCCGGGCCACGGCACCGTCTGGCGCGGCTCGCCGCGCAGCCTCGTCGACGCCATCCGGACCTGACGGCGTCGCGATCGCGCGCGACACCTGGCACGCTGGGTGCATGCAGCACGAGCGCGAGCACGAGCACGAGCAGGACCGCATCCCGCCCGAGCTCGACCCCGCCTACTCGGCCTTCGACGACGACCGCCCGTCGCGCACGATGGCCAACCGGCTCCGCCCGGTGATCTGGGTCGCGGCCGTCGCCGCGCTCGTGGCGATGACGTTCGTCTTCGTGCTCTGAGCCCGCGACCGACCACCACCTGCACAGCAGCCTCGCTCGCGCCAACCCCCTCCCCGCCGACGACCGGCGCACCTAGCCTCGCCGCATGACCCTGACGCGCAGGACGATGCTCACGGGGATGCTCGCCGGCGGTCTCGGGCTCACGGCGTGCACCGCCACCGACCCGACCGTGCACGCGAGCGGCGACGAGGACGACCCGTCGACGCCGCCCGGGACGCCGCCCGCGTTCCCCACCCTCGACCGCACGATCGCGACAGGGCTCGCAGTGCCGTGGTCGCTCGCGTTCCTCGCCGACGGCGCCGCGCTCGTCTCCGAGCGCGAGACGGGCCGCATCCTCCGCGTCGACGGCACGGGCGGCATCGACGAGGTGGGCGTCGTGCCCGGCGTCGCCGCGCAGGGAGAGGGCGGGCTGCTCGGCCTCGCGCTCTCGCCCGACGCGACCGCGCTGTACGCGTACCTGTCGAGCGACGACGACAACCGGCTCGTGCGCATGCCGTTCGACGGCGGGATCGGCGCACCGGAGGTGCTCGTCGACGGCATCGATCTCGCGTCGAACCACCAGGGCGGACGCCTGCGGTTCGGGCCGGACGGCATGCTCTACGTGACCGTCGGCGACGCCGCCGACGGCGCCCTCGCCCAGGATCCGGACTCGCTGGCCGGCAAGATCCTGCGCCTCGACCTCGACGGGCAGGCGGCGGAGGGCAACCCGTTCGGCACGCGCGTGTGGTCGCT
Source organism: Agrococcus sp. AC640b (assembly GCF_979255995.1). Lineage (NCBI taxonomy): Bacteria > Bacillati > Actinomycetota > Actinomycetes > Micrococcales > Microbacteriaceae > Agrococcus > Agrococcus sp. AC640b. The sequence goes on along the minus strand of NZ_CEEDMM010000007.1, from coordinate 33,203 downwards.
CGGGCATCGCAACCCGCAGGGGCTCGCATGGGACGGCGACCGCATGTGGGCCGCGGAGTTCGGCCAGAACGCCGCCGACGAGCTCAACCGCATCGAACCGGGTGGCAACTACGGCTGGCCGGAGGTGGAGGGCGCAGGGGGCGCGCCGCAGTACGTGGACCCCGTGGTGACGTGGCCGACGTCGGAGTGCTCGCCGTCGGCCCTCGAGATCGACCGAGGCGTCGCCTACCTGTGCGCGCTGCGCGGGCAGGGGCTGTGGGTCATCCCCCTCGCGGGCGACGGCGCAGGCACCCCGCAGAAGGCGTTCGACGGCGAGCTGGGCAGGCTGCGCTGCGTCGCGCTCGCCCCTGACGGGTCGCTGTGGGTCACGACGAGCAATCGCGACGCGAACGGCACCCCCGGCGCCGACGACGACCGCATCCTGCGCGTCGTCGTCTCGTAGCGCTCCGGCTCAGCCGCCTGCGGCCGTGTACCGGTGCTCCGGCCTGCCAGCCGACCCGTACCGCGGCTCGACCCGGGCGACGCCGAGCTCGACGAGCCGCTCGAGGTATCGCCGCGCGCTGACGCGAGACATGCCGATGCGCTCGGCGACCTCCGCAGCCGACGCATCGGCGCCCGACTCGGCGAGGACCGCCTCGACGGCCTGCAGCGTGCGATCGTTGACGCCCTTGCGCACCAGCCGCGGCCCGGCCTGGCTGCCCAGCACCGCGTCGATGCCCGCCTGGTCGAGCGTGGATGCGGCGAGCGCGCGCTCCTGCGCCACGGCCCGGTGCACGTCGTCGAGCCGCTGGTGCAGCGTCTGCATGTCGAAGGGCTTCACGAGGTAGTGGCGAACGCCCTGCGTGCGCGCCAGACGCACCGTCTCGAGGTCGCGGGCGGCGGTCACCGCGATCACCTCGACGCGGCTGCCGCGCGAGCGCAGCCTGCGCAGCACCGTGAGGCCCGACATGTCGGGCAGGTGCACGTCGAGCAGCACGACGTCGGGCGCGAGCGTCTCGACGGCGTCCAACGCCTGCTCCCCCGTGGGGGCGACGGCGACGACCTGGAAGCCGGCATGCCGCTCCACGAAGCCGCGCGTGACGAGCGCGACCTGCGGCTCGTCCTCGACGACCAGGGCGCGCAGCACGCTCATGCCCCCACCTGCGCGCCCGCGCGCGCCTGCACGGGCAGCGTCACGGTCATGCGCGCACCGCCGAGGTCGGAGTCGTCGACGCGCACGTCGCCGCCGAGGCGGCGCACGACGCGCCGCACGAGCGTGAGCCCGTAGCCGCGAGCGCGCCCCTCGCCCTTCGACGAGTGCCCGAGCTCGAAGATGGCGCTGCGCACCGCGTCGGGCACGCCCGGACCGTCATCCTCCACGACGATCCGGCCGGGGCCGCGCTCGTCGCCGTCGCCGCTCGCGAGCGTCACCCGCACGCGGCCCTGCACGCCCGTCGCCTCGAGCGCGTTGTCGACGAGGTTGCCGACGACCGTCACGAGGTCTGCGCCCTCGACCGCGAAGGGCACGGCGAGCGCCGTCGCGTCGACCGTGAGGAGCACGCCGAGCTCCCGTGCCCTGGCTCGCTTGGCGAGCACGAGCGCTGCGAGCTCGAGGTCGTGGATGCCCGACTCCTCGACGCCGCTGATCGCGCCGCCGTCGCCCTCCCGCCGCACCATCGCGAGCGCCGCCTCCGACTCGCCGAGCTCGATGAGGCCGCCGATCGTGTGCAGCGTGTTGGCGAACTCGTGTCGTTGCGCGCGCAGACCCTCGGCGGCGGACTGCGCGCCGGCGAGCGCACGCAGCGCGTCGTCGGTCTCGGTGCGGTCGACGAGGATCACGACGGTGCCGACGGTGCGGTCGTGCACGACGACGGGGTCGGCGTGGGCGACGAGCACGCGCTCCCCTGCGAGCACGAGCCGCTGCCCGTCGTCGGCGAGGAGGTCTGCGACGTCGGCGTCGAGCACGCCGTCGATCGCCTCGCCGACGGCATGCTCGACGTCGACGTCGAGCAGGCGCGCGGCAGCGTCGTTGCACAGCACGATGCGACCGTCGTCCCCGACGACGACGATGCCCTCGCGGATGCCGTGCAGCGTCGCATCCCGCGTCTCGAGCATCGCCTTGATCTCGTCGGGCTCGACGCCGTGGAGGCGCTTGCGCACGACGCTCGCCGCCCACGTCGCCAGCAGCACGCCCACGATGGCGGCGACGGCGAGGAATCCCGACAGCGACCAGATCGAGCCGAGCAGGTCGGCGCGCAGCTCCGACTCGAGGATGCCCACCGACACCTGGCCGATGATCTCGCCGTCCGCGTCGAACACCGGCACCTTCACCCGCCACGACTCGCCCAGCGTGCCCGTCTCGGTCGTGATGACCATCTCGCCCGTCCACGCCGCCGTCGGCTCGGTCGAGGCGGGCTCGCCGATGCGCTCGGGGTTCGGGTGCGAGAAGCGGATGCCGTCGACGTCGGTGACGACGACGTACGTCACGTCGGAGGAGGTGCGGATGAGCTCGGCGATCGGCTGGATCGTGATCGACGGCTCGGGGTCGTCGAACGCGTCGAGCACGGTCGGCAGCTGCGCGACCGAGTAGGCGACGCCGACCATGCGATCGACGTACGCGTCGCGGATCTGCCGCTCCTGGATGACGACGGCGGCGACGCCCGCACCGAGGATGACGACGAGCATGATGACGGACTGCAGCAGCACGAGCTGGGTGCGCAGTCGCATCGCCCGGATCGCGCCCGGCATGCGCCGGCTCCGGAGCGCCATCGCCCTGGTCATGAGCCGATGGTACGTCCGATGCCCGCGTTCGGCGCATCCGAGCGGGACCGAAACGACCACAACGACGCCTTTCGCACGCAACGGGTGCGGCAGGCGCCCGCATCCCTATCGTCGGCGCAGATCGCGATCCGGCATGGCGCCGGTCGCTCGACGATGAGAGGCGATCGACATGACCGACGACGTTCAGACCACGAGGCTCCGCCGCACCCTCACGATCGGCGCGGTGGCCGTGTCGGCCTTCGCGCTCGCAGCGTGCTCCTCCGGCGGCGCAGGCGGCGACGACGGCGGCGACTCCGACGGCGCACCCGCCGAGATCACCGCCCTCGACGTCATCGCTCCCGCCGACCCGGGTGGCGGCTGGGACCAGACGGCACGTGCCGTCTCCGCGGCGCTCACGGGCGACGAGCTCGTCGGCTCGGCCCCCGTGACGAACATCGGTGGCGCTGGCGGCACCGTCGGCCTCGCGAGCCTCGCGACCGAGTCCGACTTCCAGACCGTCATGGTCACGGGATCGGTCATGGTCGGTGCGGTCGAGACGAACGCATCCGAGAACCGCATCGAGGACATGACGCCCATCGCGCGCCTCACGCAGGAGCCCCTCGTGATCGTCGTGCCCGCCGACTCCGACTTCGAGTCGGTCGAGGATCTCGTCGACGCGATCGTCGAGGACGGCCCGCAGGTGACCGTCACGGGCGGCTCCGCAGGCGGGATCGACCACATCCTCGCCGGCCAGCTGCTCATCGAGGGCGGCGTCGACGCCGCCGACGTGCCCACGACGCTCAACTACATCGCGAACTCCGGCGGCGGCGAGGCGCTGACGATGCTCCTCGGCGGCACGGCGATGGTCGGCATCTCCGGCGTCGGCGAGTTCGCCGAGTCCGTCGAGTCCGGCGACCTCCGGGCCCTCGCGGTCTCGTCGGCCGAGCCCGCGCTCATGCTCCCCGACGTGCCCACGCTGCAGGACGAGGACATCGACATCGAGCTCACGAACTGGCGCGGCCTCCTCGCCCCCGGCGACATCTCCGCCGAGGAGCAGCAGGCGCTCGTCGATCTCGTGACCGAGATGCACGACGGCGGCGCATGGACCGACGCGGTCGAGACGAACGGCTGGACCGACGCGTTCCTCACGGGCGACGACTTCCAGGCATTCCTCGACGAGGACATCACGCTGACGCAGGAGACCCTGCAGACGATCGGCCTCACCTCGTGACCCTCGAGGCCGGCGCACCCGAGGGTGCGCCGGCCTCGACCCGCGTGCTCCCCCGGGCGCACCGGATCGAGGCCATGGTCGTCGTCGGTGTCGTCATCGCCATCGCCATCGCCGCGCTCGTGCTGACGACGCAGATCCGCGAGGCCGGCACGGCCACCACGCTCGGCGCCCGCGTCATCCCCTACGCCGTCGGGACCCTGCTGCTCGTCGCAGGCGTCGGCGTGCTCGTCGGCCAGCTGCGCGGCCGATTCGGGGAGGCGGAGGACGGCGAGGACGTCGACCTCGACGCCGGAACGTCGTGGATCACGACCGTCATCGTCGCGCTCGCGTTCCTGTCGCTCGTCGTCACGATCCCGCACCTCGGCTGGCCGCTCGGCGTCACGGTGCTGTTCGCCGCCTCCGCCATCGCGCTCGGCGCGAAGCGCTGGTACGTCGCCGTGCTCGTCGGGTTCGGCCTCGGCATCGTGAGCCAGCTGCTCTTCGGCACCCTGCTCGGCCTCTCGCTGCCCGCCACGGGCACCCTCACCGGCTGGATCCCCCTTGGATAGCATCACCCTCCTCATCGAGGGCTTCGCGACCGCAGCGCAGCCCATCTACCTGCTGTACGCACTGCTGGGCGTCTTCGTCGGCACCGCCGTGGGCGTGTTGCCGGGCATCGGCCCCGCCATGACGGTCGCGCTGCTGCTGCCCATCACGTATGCGCTCGAGCCGACCGCGGCCCTCATCGTGTTCGCCGGCATCTACTACGGCGGCATGTACGGCGGGTCGACGACGTCGATCCTGCTGAACACGCCGGGCGAGTCGGCGTCGATCGTCACGGCGCTCGAGGGCAACAAGATGGCCCGCGCCGGGCGCGGCGCCGCCGCGCTCGCCACCGCCGCCATCGGCTCGTTCATCGCCGGCACGATCGCGACGGTGCTGCTCACCCTCGTCGCTCCCACGATCGCCCGCTGGGCGGTCGGCCTCGGCCCGCGCGACTACTTCGCGCTCATGATCGTCGCCTTCCTCACCATCGGAGCGCTCTTCGGCTCCAGCGTGTGGCGCGGCGTCGTCTCGCTCGCGCTCGGCCTGCTCATCGGCCTCGTCGGCGTCGACTCCATCTCGGGACAGTCGCGCTTCACGCTCGGCGTCCCGCAGCTCACCGACGGCATCGACGTCGTGCTCGTCGCCGTCGGGCTCTTCGCCCTCGGCGAGGCGCTGTACATCGGCTCCCGGCTGCGCAGCGGGCAGATCCCCCTCATCCCCATCACCCGCGGATGGCGCACGTGGATGCGCCGCTCCGACTGGGCACGCTCGTGGAAGCCGTGGCTGCGTGGCACGGCGATCGGCTTCCCCATCGGCACGATCCCCGCAGGCGGTGCCGACGTCGCGACGTTCCTGTCGTACGCGACCGAGCGTGGCCTGGCCAAGGGCGAGTACAAGCAGCAGTTCGGCAAGGGCGCCATCGAGGGCGTCGCAGGACCCGAGTCGGCGAACAACGCCGCCGCGGCGGGCGTGCTCGTGCCGTTGCTGACGCTCGGCATCCCGACGACGGCGACGGCGGCGATCATCCTGTCCGCGTTCCAGACGTACGGCATCCAGCCGGGGCCGCGCCTGTTCGAGTCGCAGGGTCCGCTCGTGTGGGCGCTCATCGCGAGCCTCTACATCGGCAACATCATGCTGCTCGTGCTGAACCTGCCGCTCGTGGGCCTGTGGGTGAAGCTGCTGCAGATCCCGCGGCCCTACCTGTACGCCGGCATCCTCGTCTTCGCGGGGCTCGGGGCGTACGCGGCGAACTTCACGACGTTCGACATCTTCATCCTGCTGGTGCTCGGCATCATGGGCTTCTTCATGCGTCGCCACGGATTCCCCGTGTCGCCGCTCGTCGTCGGCGCGATCCTCGGCCCGATGGCGGAGGAGGAGCTGCGGCAGGCGATGCAGCTCGGCGTCGGCGACCCCGCCTACCTCGTGCAGTCGCCGTTCGCGGTCATCGCATACGCGCTGGCGGTCGTCATCATCGGCCTGTCGCTGTGGCTGCGGCGTCGCAGCGCCCGCTTCGAGGCGCAGCTGGCCGCGGAGAGCGCTGCAGCGTCGACCGAGTCGATCGCGACGCTCGACGTCGAGATCGAGTCGCACGAGCCGCACCCGCAGGTCGACCGCGGAGCGCTCTCGACGACGTCGATCCCGACGAGTCGGCGACGCCCGCTGCGCCGCCGGAAGGACGAGGAGCCACCCGGCGACTGACCGGGCTGCGCAGATGCACGGCTGAGCGAGCCACGGGATGCGATGCGTCCTCGAAGCCCCGCTCAGCCGCGCATCTTCGTGCGCCGGTCGAGGTGCCCCCGCCGACGCACGACGGCGAGCAGATCCTGGAGGACGGCGTCCCAGTCGTCGATCACCTGCCGATAGGTGACACGCACGACGACGTAGCCGGCCGCGACCAGTGCTCGATCACGCGCCCGATCGGCGGCGTGCGCCTCCCAGGCTGCGTGATGCTCTGCGCCGTCGCACTCCACCACGAGCCGGTCGCCGATGAGCAGATCGACGCGACGACGGCCGATCCAGACCTGCGTCCTCACGCGGATGCCGCATGCTCGCAGCCGGACGCGGACGATGCTCTCGAGTCCCGACTCGGCGACGTCGACGCTCGCGAGGAGCGCACGAACTCGGGCTGGCGCGTCACGCATCCACCGCTCGAGCGCATCGCGAGTCGCGTCGCGACGGTGCAGCAGCGAGTCGGCGATCACGATGATGTCCTCATGCGTGCCGCAGCGCAGCACGCAGCGGAACGCCGTCTCGACATCGTCGACAGCCGACGTCACGCGCGGGTTCGCGCCGTACGGCCTGCACCCCACGGCGCGGCGACGCGCGGCATGCCTGCCGCGACGCACATGCCCACGGCCGAGGCCCTCCGGCACCCAGGCTCCGTGGAGACGCAACGCATCGGCGCACGAGAGGCACCCGCCGGACCGGACCGCACGAACCGTCGCGTCGTGCGCACCGGGTAGCGCGTGCCACCCGGACCGGAGCCGCGTCAGCCGCCCCTCGGCGACCGCGCGTCGGATCGCGCTCGCCGTCCATCCGGAGGCAGCGAGCTGCATGGTGGAGACGACGCCGCCGGGCTGGAGCAGAGGATCGAGCATGCGCCGATCCTCGCCGCGCGGTGCCCACGCCCCCTGTGGCCGACGCGGGCCTGCGGATCGCACGCCCGGACGCGCACCTGTGCGGGACGTGAGCGACCCACCGCGCGCGGTCCGGCTCTCAGCCGCGCATCCGGGCACCTGCTGCGCCGCGGCCTGCGGAGCTGTCGCTAGACCTTCTCGATGGGCGCGATCTTGATGAGCAGCCGCTTCTTGCCGACCGCGTCGAACTGCACCTCCGCGACCCGCTTGGGCCCGGCGCCGGTGACGGCGGAGACGCGCCCCTCGCCGAAGTCCTTGTGGCGGATGCGATCGCCGGGCACGAGCTCGAGGCCGGAGTTGTTGCGCACCTCGGCGATGGTGTTGGGGAACGCCTTCTTCTCGCCAGCGGGCAGCGCGTCGGGATAGCGGCCGCCCGAGCGCGAGCCGCCGAATCCGCCACCACCGGTGCCCAGCGCACCCTGCCTCGCACCACCCTGGCGAGCGTTGAGCGCACGCGACTGCGAGCCGCCGCGGCCGTTGACGAACCCGGGCGACTGGCGCCAGTCGATGAGCTCGGCGGGGATCTCCTGCAGGAAGCGGCTCGGCATGGCGACGGTGACCTCGCCGAACTGCGCGCGCGTCATCGCGAGCGACAGGTAGAGGCGCTTGCGTGCGCGCGTGACGCCCACGTAGAAGAGGCGGCGCTCCTCGGCCGGGCCACCTGGCTCGTTCGCGGAGATGCGGTGCGGCAGCAGGTCCTCCTCGACGCCCGTGATGAACACCGCGTCGAACTCGAGGCCCTTCGCGGTGTGCAGGGTCATGAGCGACACCTGCCCCTCCGAGTCGTCGAGCTCGTCTGCTGCGGCGACCAGCGCGACCTCGGTGAGGAAGTCGATGAGCGAGCCGTTCGGGTTCGCCTTGCGGAACTCCTTCGTGACCGAGATGAGCTCCTCGACGTTCTCGGCACGCGCGGCATCCTGCGCATCCGGGGAGGCACGCAGCTGCTCGAGGTAGCCGGTGCGGCCCATGAGGTCGGCGAGCACCGTGCCCGGGTCGGGGTTCTCGGCCTGCGAATGCGCGTCGAGCAGGGTGGCGAGCGTGCGGATGGCGCCGGTGACCTTCGGGCCGAAGCCGAGCTCGTCGACGCGGCGCATCGCGTCGCGCAGCGTGAGGTCGTGCTCGTCGGCGAACGCCTGCAGCGTCGCCTCGGTGGCGGGGCCGATGCCGCGCTTGGGCACGTTGAGGATGCGGCGCAGGCTCATGGCGTCGTCGGGGTTCGCGACGGCCACGAGGTACGCCATGGCGTCCTTGATCTCGGCGCGCTCGTAGAACTTCGTGCCGCCGATGACCTTGTAGGGGATGGCGGAGCGGATGAGGATCTCCTCGAGCGCTCGCGTCTGCGCGTTCGTGCGGTAGAACACCGCGATCTGCGACCAGGGCATGCCCGTGGTCTGCAACGACACGATCTCGTCGGCGACGAACTGCGCCTCGTCGTGCCCCGAGTAGCCGGTGTAGCCGACGATCATGTCGCCGTCGCCCTCGGTGGTGAAGAGGTTCTTGTCGCGACGGTCGAAGTTGTGCTTGATGACGGCGTTCGCGGCCGAGAGGATGTGCTGCGTCGACCGGTAGTTCTGCTCGAGCAGCACGACCTTCGCATCGGAGAAGTCGCGCTCGAACTCGACGATGTTGCGGATGTCGGCGCCGCGGAACGCGTAGATCGACTGGTCGGAGTCGCCGACGACCGTGAGCGAGGCGCCGGGGATCTCGCCGCGCTGGTCGGGCAGCGTGTTCGCGGGCACGCCCTGCGTGAGCTCGCGGATGAGGGCGTACTGGGCTCGGTTGGTGTCCTGGTACTCGTCGACGAGGATGTGCCGGAACCGCTTGCGGTAGAGGGCTGCGACGACGGGGAACGCGCGGAACAGGTAGACGACCTGGCCGATGAGGTCGTCGAAGTCGAACGCGTTGGCGCGACGAAGCTCGTGGTCGTAGCGGCGCCAGATCTCGACGAACGCCTGCTCGCGCGGGTCGGAGAGGTTGGCGGTCTCGCGGTACGAGTCGACGTCGTGGAGGTCGTTCTTCGCCTTGGAGATCTTCGACGCGGTGCCGCCGGGCGTGAGTCCGAGGGTGTCGGCGCCGGAGTCCTTGATGAGCCGCTTCACGAGCGCGCGCGTGTCGCCGGAGTCGTAGATCGAGAACGACTGCTTGAAGCCGAACTGCTCGGCCTCGCGACGCAGGATGCGCACGCATGCGGAGTGGAACGTCGAGATCCACATGCCGCGCGCCTCGTCGCCCACGATGGCCGAGACGCGCTCGCGCATCTCGCCAGCCGCCTTGTTCGTGAACGTGATGGCGAGGATCTGGCTCGGCCACGCCTCGCGCGTCGACAGCAGCCCTGCGATGCGCTGCGTGAGCACGCGCGTCTTGCCGGAGCCCGCACCCGCGACGATGAGCAGCGCGGGGCCTCGGTGCAGCACGGCTTCGCGCTGCGGCGGGTTGAGCCCCTCGAGCAGCGCCTCGTCGACGGCGGGCTCGCCTGCCCCGGCACGCCCGATGGGCGTCGGCACGAGCGGCGCGTCGTCCAGCCCCCAGAGATCCGTCATGACGCTCACGATCCTACGGGCGACGGCCGACGCGGCTCGCCGTGCCGGCGCATCCAGCACCCTTCGAGGCTCGCTCCGCTCGCACCTCAGGGACCGGGACGAAGGCGGCCCGGCGCGCCGTGGCTCAGGCGCGTCGACGCACGCCCAGCGCCACGCCTGCCGCGACGAGCAGCATCGCGAGCGCGAGCAGGCCGACGCCCAGCTCGATGCCCGTCTGCGGCAGCGATCCCTGGCCGCCCTGGCCGCCAGCGATCGGCGTCTCGGACTGCGCTGGTGCGCTCGGCACCGGGTCGCTCGGCACCGGATCCGACGGCGCCGGGTCGGACGGCGCCGGGTCGGAGGGCACGGGCGCGACGCAGTCCGCGCCGGGCGCGATGCGCAGCGAGACGCCCTGGTGCGGCGAGTCGGACGCCCACAGCACCGTCGGGGTCGCAGCCGCATCGGCGGCGCACCACTGCATCGCGAGACCCTCGTTCGTGAAGGCGGGGTCCATGGCGGCCGGCGGCTCGAACTCGCCCTGCACGGTGAGCACGCCGTCGACGAACGCGTACTGCGCGCTGCGGTTGCCGCAGACCTCGTCGCACAGCCCCCAGAGCTCGTTGCCGCCGTCGCGCCAGTCGAGGCTCATCACGAACGGCACGGCGGCGCCGGGCTGCGCGGTCTGCAGCAGCGTGTGCGTGCCGTCCTCCTCGAGCACGAGGAGGTGGATGAGGCCGGTCGACTCGACGGCGACCGCCGCGACGCCTCCGAGGTGCGGTCCGAACGCGGCGGGGTCGTACGGCTGGCCGTCGACGCCGACGATGCCGAGCGCCACGGCATCGGCGTCGGAGATCCACTCGACCGCCTCGGGGCCGCCGTTCGCGCCGATGGCGCCGGTGACGTCGGCGAGGTTCCACTCGTGGGTGGCTGCGGTGCTGCCGTCGGCACCGAGCTCGAGGCGCAGCACCGACGGACGCGAGACGCTGCTGGCGTCGTCGTTCCGCTCGGTCGCGAGCAGCAGCGAGCCGTCGCCGACGACGGAGACGCCCTCGGTGTCCGGCAGCCCGGAGCCGTCCGGGTAGGTGGCGGTCCACGTGCGGTCGACGGCGTAGACGCCGTCGGTCGCCGACATGGCGTAGACCTCGCCGAGGCCGTTGTTCACGGCGTAGAGCGTGCCGTCGGCGGCGAGATCGAGGCCCGACGTGTCGTCGCCGAAGGTGCCGGGCGCGATGGCGTCGAGCACCGTCTGGCCGAACGGCCACGGCTGCGCCTCGGGCTCCTCGACGGTGGTGCAGTCGTTGGCGAGCTCGAAGGTGCTGCGCGCGGTGACCGCGAAGGCGCCCGTCATGTCGGGGCAGCGGCCGAAGGTCGTCGGCGCGTGGCCGTCGACCCAGCCGAACGAGTCGACGACGGCGCCCGTCTCGTCGCGCACGGTGACGCGGTCGGTGCCGCCGAGGCCGAAGAAGTCCTCGGGGGCGTCGGTGCGGATGCCGAGGTACCCGCCCGACTCGATCTCGGTGCCGGCAGGCAGCACGATCGGGTCGTGCGTCGGGTCGCCGTCGATGAGGGTCCAGCCCGAGACGTCGACCGCGTCGACCGTGTCGGTGTTGGCGAGCTCGACCCAGTCGCTCACGGGGTCGCCGTTCGACTCGACCTCGTTGATGACGACGGGCGACTCGATCGCCCGCTCGACGTTCGCCTGGCCGCGCGTGATCTCGGTGTCGACGAACGCGCCGGTGCCGTCGGGGATGCGGCCCTCGGAGACGGCGTGGTCGGTCCACGCGACCGTGTCGGCGAGGCCGGTGCCGTCCTCGGTGATGATGCTGATCTCGTCGTTCGAGCCGAGGCCGAAGCCGTCTGGCGTCACGTTCGTCTCGATGACGACGAACGCGCCGGGCTCGACGACCGTGCCGGCTGCGATGCGGAGGGTCGACAGCGGATCGTCGTCCCGCAGGATCCAGCTCGACACGTCGACGGCCGACGCGCTCACGTTCGTGAGCTCGACCCAGTCCTCGCCGCCGTCGGGGTCGTCGGAGAGCACCTCGTTGATGCGGATGCCGGTGTCGACGGGCTCGGGCTCGACGGTGACGACGCGGGCGACGTTCGCGGCGCCGGGCGTCGGCTCGGTGTCGACGAACGCGCCGGTGCCGTCCGGCAGGCGACCCTCGGTGAACGCGTGCGACGTCCACGAGTACGCGTCGATCGCGACGAGCGCGTCGTCGAAGAGCCGCGCCGAGTCGTTGGCGCCGAGGCCGAACTCGCTCGGCTGCAGCACGAGGAAGGCGCCTGGCGCGATCGTGCTGCCCTCGGGGATGACGTGGGCGTTCGCGTCCTGGTCGTCGCGCAGGATCCAGCCGGACACGTCGACGTCGGCCGCGCCTGCGTTGACGAGCTCGACGAAGTCGGGGGCGCCGACGGCGCTGTTGGACTGCACCTCGTTGATGCGGACGTCCGCGTCGGCGGCGGAGGCGGGGGTCGCGACCGCGATGCCGCCGATGGCGACGGCGGCGAGGGCTGCGACGGAGAGGGCGCGCTTGTGCACTGCAGGGACTCCTGTGCTGTGGGGGACCTCTGCATCCTGCGGACGCGGCACGAACGGCAGGTGAACGCCGGGTGGCCGCAGGCGTGCGCGCAGACGTCGCACGCGCGCGGCGACGCGTCGGCAGGGGGACGCCGCGCGACGCGTGCGGCGTCAGCGGGTGCGGCTGCCGCCGACCGCGCGATCGACGGCGAAGACGGCGAGGTCGGGATGGTCGGCGAACACGCCGTCGAGCCCCGCGCCCAGGAGCAGCTCCCACTCCCGCATCCAGGCGCCCCACTGCGCCCCGAGGGGTCCGCGGCGGTGCGCCTTCGCGAGGAAGCGGTTCTCTGGTCGCAGCGTCCATGCGAACACCGCGAGGCCGGCCGCGTGCGCACGCTCGACGAGGTCGGTCGCCCGCACGCCGTCGCGTCCCTCGTGCAGCAGCACCCGCTTGTCGACGCTGATGCCGTCGAACCCGTCGGCGGCGATCGTGGCGAGCCCGGCATCCGTGCGCTGCGACTCGTACGAGGGGGCAGCGGAGCCGAGGGACGCGACGGCGTCGGCGGGCGCCCCGGCCTGCTCGAGCAGGTACACGTAGCGTCCCGCGACGTCGCGAGCGCGCAGCCGTCGCAGCACGTCCTGCTCGAAGGCCTCCACGACGAGCCGCTCGGGCGTCGACGCCCAGCCGTGCTCGCGCAGCGCGTCGGCGACGAGCTCGTCGAGCGGGAGGCCGATGGACGCGAAGTAGGTGGCGTGCTTGATCTCGGCCACCATCCCGAGCCCGGTCTCGTCGAGGATGCGGAGCAGGTCGGTGAGTCGCAGGATGCCGAGCTGGCCGTCGAACGTGGCCGACGACTGGCGGATGCGCGGCAGCCGCTCGCGCACGGTGAGTCGCGACAGCTCGTCCCACGTGAGGTCCTCGGTGAACCAGCCGGTGAGCTGCTGCCCGTCGATCTCCTTCGTCGTGCGACGCGAGGCGAGCTCGGGGCGCGTGGCGACGTCGGTCGTGCCGGAGATCTCGTTCTCGTGCCGCAGCACGAGCACGCCGTCCTTCGTGGCCACGATGTCGGGCTCGACCATGTCGGCGCCGAGGCGGGCTGCGAGCCGGTACGCCTCCTCGGAGTGCTCGGGTCGGTAGCCGCAGGCTCCTCGATGGGCGACGACGAGCGGCCTGGTCACGCGACCAGGGTAGTCGTCGGGGATGGCGGGGAGACGGCGGCGTGCGCCTGGCGCGAACGGGCAGGCGACCACAGCCAATCCATGGCGTTCCTGGCTACGCTGGGCGAGGACTTCCCATCCCGAACAGGAGCACATCACCGTGGCAGGCTTCGGCTTCTCCAACTCCCCCGCGTTCTCGCGCGATCCGCAGCGGGCTGCGCAGCTGCAGCAGGACCGCGACTACGTGCCCGGCCAGACGTACGCGCCGCCGCAGGGCCAGGGTCAGCAGGGCTCGCAGCAGACCGGATTCCAGCAGTACGGCCAGCAGCAGGGCTACCGCCAGCCGGCAGCGCCCTCGTCGGAGCAGCTCGGCCAGATGTACGACCGTCCGTCGGCGACGTCGTCCGACACGGGCCGCCTCACGTTCGACGGCGTGATCCGCAAGACGGTCGTGACGCTCGGCGCGGTGGCTGCGGGCTTCCTGCTGCAGATGGCGCTGTTCCTCACGGGCAACGGCATGCTCATGCAGGGCCTCATGATCGCCGGCCTCGTCGTCGGCCTCGTGCTGGGCTTCGTCAACGCGTTCAAGCGCGAGCCGAGCCCGGCGCTCATCCTCGCCTACGGCGCTGCGCAGGGTCTCGCGGTCGGTGGCATCAGCGTGCTGTTCGAATGGGGCCCGTTCAACCTCTCGGGCATCATCCTGCAGGCGCTGCTCGGCACCGGCGCGGTGTTCGCGGCGACGCTCGCGCTCTACGCGTTCCGCATCGTGCGCGTCACGCCCAAGCTCACGCGCTTCTTCTTCATCATCATGATCGCGTACGCGCTCTTCTCGGTCGTGAACCTCGTGCTCATGTGGACGGGCATCACGCCGGAGCCGTTCGGCATGCGCTCTGCGATCATCCCGGTCATCGGCATCCCGTGGGGCGTCGCGATCGGCCTGCTCGCCGTCGCGCTCGGCGCGTACTCGCTCATGCTCGACTTCAACAACGTCGAGATCGGCGTGCAGCGCGGCGTGCCTGCGAAGTACGGCTGGCAGGCGGCGTTCGGCATCACGGCCACGATCATCTGGCTGTACGTCGAGATCCTCCGCATCATCGCCATCGTGCGCGGCAGCAACTAGTGCGGCCGCCTTCTCCGGGATGCGTCCTGGAGAAGGCGGAGGCACGCACTCCGACGTGGGCGGCTGCACCATCGGCTCGCTCCGCTCACCTCGGACCCGGCCGTGACCGAGACAGCGCCCCGAGCCCCACGGCTCGGGGCGCTGTCTGGTTCCGGGAGCGCGCTGCGACGCGAGTACCCTCGACAGGTGCCCGACTCCCCCGACCAGCCGCCCGCGAGCCTCGATCCCGACGACCTCGCGACGGCGCTGCGCGTGCTCGAGCAGGGCGCGGGCCTCGCGGAGGACGACCCCGACCTCGTCGCGCTGAAGCGCGCGGCGTGGCTGCTGCAGAAGCGGCTGAAGAAGACGCGGCGCGAGGCGAAGACGTGGGCGGAGCGCAAGGCCGACCGTGCGGTCATCGAGGCGACCGCCACGGGCTCCCCCATGCGCATCGACGACGAGACGAAGGGCATCCCGCTCGTGTCGAGCGCGCGGGGCGCGTTCGCGGGCGAGCTGCAGAAGGCGCGGGGCTGCTACGTCTGCAAGCGCGAGTACACGCTCGTCGATGCGTTCTACCACGGCCTCTGCCCCGAGTGCGCTGCCCGCAGCCACGCGAAGCGCGACCAGCGCACCGACCTCACCGGCAAGCGTGCGCTGCTCACGGGCGGCCGCGCGAAGATCGGCATGTACATCGCGCTGCGGCTGCTGCGCGACGGCGCCCACACCACCATCACGACGCGCTTCCCGAAGGATGCGATGCGCCGCTTCGCGCAGATGGACGACGCGAGCGACTGGATCCACCGGCTGAAGGTCGTCGGCATCGACCTGCGCGACCCCACGCAGGTCATCGCGCTCGCCGACGACGTCGCCGCCGCGGGCCCCCTCGACATCCTCATCAACAACGCCGCCCAGACGGTGCGCCGCTCCCCGGGCTCGTACTCGGCGCTCGTCGAGCAGGAGGACGCTCCCCTGCCGACCGACCTCGCGCTGCCCGAGATGACGACGTTCGACGGCGTCTCGCAGATGCATCCCGCATCGATCGCGGGCGCGCTCGACCATCACGCGACTCCGCACCACGAGGGCGAGTCGCTCGAGCACGCGATGGCGGCGCAGACGGCGGCGTCGATGACGGCGCTCGCGTTGCGCGCAGGCCACGCGAGCCTCGACGCGCATCTCGCGGGCACCGCCGTCGATGCGGGCGGTCTGCTGCCCGACCTGCAGACGACGAACTCGTGGACGCAGACGGTCGAGCAGGTCGATGCGCTCGAGATGCTCGAGGTGCAGCTGTGCAACGCGACGGCGCCGTTCCTGCTCGTGTCGCGCCTGCGGGCGTCGATGCGCGCCGCGGTGCAGGCCGGCGCGCGCCGCGCGTACGTCGTGAACGTCTCGGCGATGGAGGGCCAGTTCGGCGGGCGCCGCTACAAGGGCGCGGGGCATCCGCACACGAACATGGCGAAGGCGTCGCTCAACATGCTCACGCGCACGAGCGGGCCGGAGATGTTCGAGACGGACCGCATCCTCATGACGGCCGTCGACACGGGGTGGATCACCGACGAGCGGCCGCATCAGGAGAAGCTGCGCATCGCGGCGGAGGGGTGGCATGCGCCGCTCGACCTCGTCGACGGCGCGGCGCGCGTGTACGACCCCGTCGTGCGTGGCGAGGCGGGCGAGGACCTCTACGGCGTCTTCCTCAAGGACTACGTCAAGGCGCCCTGGTAGCGAGGCCGCAACCCGCTCGCGCCGCCTCGTCCTCCGAACCCGCACGCCACGAGCACCTCGTGCGCACGGTGCACGCGAGCATCCGCTGACGTGCAGGTTCGGCGCTGCTCACGCTGGATGGATGCTCCGCGCGTCAGCTCGCGGCCGTCGCCGCGTCGGCGTCTGCCGGGGTCGTCGCCGTCGGGCGGCGCGACCAGAACGACGCGAGCAGCGAGCCCGAGACGTTGTGCCAGACGGAGAAGATCGCGGCGGGCAGTGCCGCCTCCGGCGAGAAGTGGGTGCCTGCGAGGCCTGCGGCGAGGCCGGAGTTCTGCATGCCGACCTCGATGGAGACTGCTCGCCTGGCGGGCTCGTCGAGGCCGACGGCGCGGGCGGCGACGTAGCCGAGGGCGAGGCCGACGCCGTTGAGCACGACGACGATGCCGAGGATGGCGAGGCCGAACGCGATGATCGTGGCGGCGCTGCCTGCGACGACGGCGAGCACGACGAGCGTGATGCCCACGACGGAGACGAGCGGCATCCACTCCACGACGCGCTCGACGATGCGCGGCAGGAAGCGTCGCAGCAGCAGGCCGATGGCGATGGGCACGATGACGATCTGCACGATCGACAGGAACAGGCCCACGGGGTCGACGGGCAGGTAGCTGCCTGCGAGCAGCAGCACGAGCAGCGGCGTGAGGAGGGGTGCGACGAGCGTCGACACCGTGGTCATCGCGACCGAGAGCGCCGTGTCGCCCTTCGCGAGGAACACCATGACGTTGGATGCGGTGCCGCCGGGGGCTGCGGCGACGAGGATGACGCCGACGGCGATGGCGGGGTCGAGGTCGAGCAGCGTCACGAGCAGGAAGCCGGTGAGGGGCATGATGACGAACTGGGCGACGATGCCGATGATGAGCGCGAGCGGCTTCTTCGCGACGATCGCGAAGTCGCTGCCGCGCAGCGTCATGCCCATGCCGAGCATGATGACCATGAGCAGCGGGGTCACCCATGCACCCAGCGGCAGGAACGGGCCGGGCACGAGCACTGCGATGGTGCCTGCGGCGAGCACGACGAGCGGGAACCAGGTGCCTGCGATCCTGCCGATGCGGGCGCCGACGTGCTCACGTGCGTTGGGCGCTGGTGCGGGATCGTGCGCGGGCATGCGGGGCTCCTCGTCGAGTGCTGGGGGACGCCATGACGATACTCGCGCGCGCATCGCGGCTGCGGCAGATGACGTCGTCGGGCGGGGGCGTGGGATGCTGCCGGCATGCGGATGCGTCTGGCGGTTCGGGAGCCGGTCGACGACGTCGCGCTCGCGGCGCTGCACGCGGCGGCCTTCGACGGCGAGCCTGGCGACGGGGCTCCGACGTCGGCGCGTCTCGAGCGGCACGACGTGTCGTGGGTGGCAGCGCATGCGGGTGACGAGCTGGTGGGGTTCGTGCGTGCGGTGTGGGATGGCGGCGTCCACGCGTTCGTGCTCGACACGATCGTGGCGCCGCCGTTGCAGGGTCAGGGCATCGGCACGCTGCTGCTGGCGGCCCTTGCGCAGGACTGCCGCGACCGTGGCATCCATCATCTGCATGTGGACTTCGAGCCCCGCCACGAGTCGTTCTACCGTGCGGCGGGCTTCCGTCCGACCCGCGCGGGCCTGCTCACGCTGCACCGCGACGCGAGCTGACGAGACGCGGCGCCCGGTCGGCGGCCGACGCACGCGAAGCGTGCGCCAGCCGCCGAGCAGCACGCGAGCGCTGATCGGGCGCGGCGTCTGGGTCGCGGGGTGTCGAGT